>NZ_BAGK01000025.1 GCF_000308795.1 Nocardia thailandica NBRC 100428
TCCCCTCGCCGCCCGCGGCCCCGGCGCTGCCGCCCATCGCGCTCCCGCCCGCGCCCTCCCCGTCCGTTCCGGGTCTGCCGAACCTGCCCGTCGCCGCGCCCGAGGTCGCCCCGCCCGCGCCCGAGGCGCCCGCGGCGGCACCCGCTCCGCCCGCGGCGGCCGCGCCCGCGCCCGCCGCCAAGCCCAACCCGCAGGTCCGCCCGACCAGCGACAACAGCGGTCTGCCCGAGCCGAAGCTGCTGTCGGTCATCGGCGGGCTCATCGCGCTGACCCTGGCGGGCACCGGTTCCGGTGCTGTCAGTTTCCAAGGTGCCGCGGCCGCGCAGGCGCGCGTGAACGCGGCGCGTGCCGAATTCTTCGGCCCGAGGTCGTAAGGGGACGCGACGATGAGCCAGAGCAAGACGCAGAGCACCTCGCGCTCCTACCGGCGGGTCGCGGCGGCCGTCGACGCGGTCTGCGCGGTCGCCGCCGACTACGACGCCACCACCCTCGACGAGGTCGTCGCCTCGATCTCGCGGGAGCGGCAGCGCGAGATCGAGATCACCAGCGCCCAGCTGGGCCCCGGCGTGTGCGGCCAGCGCCGGTTCTATCCCGACCGCGACATCATCGTGCTGGCCGACGCCCTGCCCAGCCGCGACCACACCCTCGCGCACGAACTCGGCCACATCGTCTTCGACCACGAGGGCGCCCCGGCGGAGGAGGTCACGCTCGAGGCCAGTGACGACCTGATCGCCTACATGCTCAGCCAGCGCGCGCACCAGCAGATCGTCGACGACGGCGCCGACGAGCTCGCCGAATGGGAGGCCGAGACCTTCGCGGCGATGCTGATGACCCGGCTGCGCGTGTTCAACAACCGGGGCGCAGGCGTCTCGGTCCTTCGATTCGATGAGGCACTCGGATGACACTCTGGTTGACAGCCCTGCTGGTCTGGGTTGCCGCCGGTGCGCGAGTGGGACGCGTGCTGGTGAAACCCGCGACGACCGCCCGGGTCGCGATCGTGGTCGCGGTGGCCGCGGTCGCCCTGGCCGCGACCGTCGCTATCCCCGACGTGGCGGTCGCGATCGACAACCTGCTGCCCGGCGGCCTGCGTAGCGGGTGGTTGTCCACCGGCATCGTCGACGCGGCGTGGATCACCTTCACCACCGCGACCTCGGTGGTCGCGTCGGCGGCCTGGCCGGTCGTGTCGCGGCGCAACCTGCGCCAGGTCGCGCTGGTGGTGTACGCGATCGGGCTGATCGCGGTCGCGATCACGCTGGCCTGGTCGTTCACCTTCGGCTGGATCGCGACCGCGCTCGGCTGCGTCTTCATCGTCACCACCGGCCTGCGCAACCTCGACTGGACGGCGCTCGGTCGCGGCATCGCCATCTACACCGCCGGCACCGCGCTCGTGGCGGTCCTCGCCGTGGCCAATGCCGGCCGGGCCTTCCAGGGCGCCGCCCCCACTCCGCCCGGCGAGCCGACCTGGGGCTGGCCCGCCTGGGAGATCGCGAGTCTGCTGATCGCCTTCGGTGCGGTGTGGATCGTGGTCGAGCTGTGGACGCGGGCCCGCATCCTGCTGCGCCGGATCCGGCCGCTGCACCGGCTGATGGTCGGGCGGTTCCCGGAAGTCGTGGCGCACGAACAGAACGCGACCTCCACCCAGCTCAAGGCCTCCGACCACGTGGCCCAGGTGATGGACGCGATGTACCTGCTCTCGGGCGGCGGCGTGGTCATCGCGGCGGCCGGGGAACCGCCGCACGCGGTGCCCGAACGCGCGGCGGTGGTGGCCGAGTGGGTGCGAAATCCGTTGGGGGACTTGTTCGTCGACGCGCGTTGGATCGCGCCGCCGCCGGGGGTCAGCCCGCGCGGCTGGGTGCTCGCGATCGCCCGCGCCTTCGAGTCGACCACGGCGGCAGGCGCGGACGCCGCGAAGCCGAGCGCGTCCACACGCGGCTGACCCGGAGGTCCCCGGACACGCGAAAACTCAGGGGCGGTGGATTATCCACCGCCCCTGAGTCGTTCATCGCTCACGTATCCGATGCCCGGGCGAACCCGAGCACCCACCCGGGTGGCAAGGGTTCGCCGCGAGTGGATCCTATTCGGTGCCGTCCGGAGGAACTTCGGGAAGTCCTTCGCTGGCCCGCAATTTCTCCGCCATGGAGGTGAGCAGATTCTGAGATTCTTCGGAGAGGTCGAAAGCCCTGCTCGACAACCGCCGCAGCCCGTACCCCTGCAACTGCGACAGCAGCTCGAGATCGTGATCGATCTTCGCCGCGTAGATGTCGTTGAAGAAGTAGTCGGGCTTGACCTTGAAGAACTTCGCCAGGGCGGCGACCGTCTCGTCGGACGGGTTGGTGCGCTGTCCCGACCGTAACTGCGAGAGGTACGGCTTCGAGATCGGATGCCCGGAGGCAGTTAGCGCAGCCGCAACCTCTGCGTTGGTGTGCGGCTTGCGCCCCGGGGGATGCACGGTTTCGAACAGCTTGTTCAGCCGCGCCGCGAAATCAGCCATTGTGAGCCGCCCAATTCCCTTCACTGTACTAACAGTCGTTATCTCGGATACGTATCATTGATATTAGCGGCTGAGTAACTGAAAACCTACGCCTGATTCAGGATTTCTCTGCGGTTTCCTGAGTGGACCTGCGGGCCGGGGTGACGGCGGTCGCGTTTGCGGGTCGCGCCAACGACTCTTGTGGAGTCCAGGGGGACGGGAGTTCCCGCCCGTCGCGGCGATCTTCCCGTTCCGGCCGGAGATAGCTACAAGATAGCTGATGCCTCATAGGTTATCCGGCCCCCCTGGCTGTGTGGTGTACGACACGTTCCGGGCGCCCTGGGATGAATGTTCAACCAGGGCGCCCGGATTCGGTGGATGCAGCCTACAGGCGCTCGATGATGGTCCCGGTGGCGAGGGCCCCGCCGGCGCACATGAGGATCATGGCGGTGCTGCCTCCCGTGCGCTCGAGCTCGTGCAGGGCGGTGGTGATGAGCCGAGAACCGGTGGAGCCCACCGGATGTCCGAGCGCAATCGCGCCGCCGTTGACATTCACCCGGTCCATGTCGGGCTCGTGGACAGAAGCCCACGAAAGTGCGACCGAGGCGAAGGCCTCGTTGATCTCGAAAAGATCGATATCGGAAATCTTCATTCCGGAGCGCTCGAGCAGCCGGGTGCACGCCTGCACCGGGCCGTCCAGGTGGAACTCGGGCTCGGCGCCGACGACCGCCTGGGTGCGGATGCGGGCGCGTGGCCGCAGGCCGTGGCGGTCGGCGGCGTCGGAGTCCATCAGCAGCACCGCGGCCGCGCCGTCGGAGATCTGCGAGGAGGTGCCCGCGGTGTGCACGCCGCCCTCGAGTACGGGCTTGAGCTTGGCCAGCCCCTCGACGGTGGTGGCCCGCAGGCCCTGGTCCCGGTTGACCTCGACCTTCTCCCCGGTCGGCTTGCCCTCGGCGTCGAGCGCGGGCGCCGACACGGTCAGCACCTCGCGGTCGAAGCGGCCCTCGGCCCACGCGCGCGCCGCGCGTTCCTGGGACCGCACGCCGAAGGCGTCGACGTCGGCGCGGGTGATGCCGCGCCGCTTCGCGATTCGCTCGGCCGCCTCGAACTGGTTGGGCAGGTCGATCGACCACGACGCCGGGCGGCGCGGACCCGCGTCGGTGCCGACGTTCGCACCGAGGGGGACCTGGCTCATCGCCTCGACGCCGCAGGCGATGCCCGCCTCGATCGCGCCGGTGGCGATGAGGCCGGCGATGAGGTGATTGGCCTGCTGGGCCGAGCCGCACTGGGTGTCGATGGTGGTGCAGCCGGTCTGCCAGGGCAGGCCCGCGTGCAGCCAGGCGGTGCGAGTGATGTTGTTGGACTGTGCGCCCGCCTGGGTGACGCAGCCGCCGATGGCCTGCTCGATCAGGGCGGGGTCGAGGCCCGCCCGGTCGAGCAGGCCCTGCTGTGCCAGGCCGAGCAGCTCGGCGGCGTGCAGGCCCGACAGCAGGCCGTTGCGCTTGCCGATCGGCGTACGCACGGCCTCGACGATCACGGGTGTGCCCATAGGTTCTCTCCTTGCAACTGCAACAAGTTCAGTTTCCGGTGCCAGGGGAAACGGCGAGGTTCTTCCCTAGTCGTTACCCCTATGCTTCAATGATTGTAGAACGTGTTTCAGTTTGTCGAAGGAGACATCTGGTGGTAGATCCGCGCACACGGCCGAACCTCCCGGAAGGGTTCGACGTCACCGACCCCGACATCTACGCCGAGCGTGTCCCTGTCGCCGAGTACGCCGAGTTGCGCCGGAGCGCACCGATCTGGTGGAACCCGCAGCCCGTCGAGGTCGGTGGCTTCCACGACGACGGCTTCTGGGTGGTCAGCAAGCATGCCGACGTCAAGGAGGTGTCGCGGCGCAGCGATGTGTTCTCGACCTACGAGAACACCGCGATCCCGCGCTTCAACGACGACATCGAGCGCCAGCAGATCGAACTGCAGCGCCTGGTCCTGCTGAACATGGACGCCCCCGAGCACACCAAGCTCCGCAAGATCATCTCCAAGGGCTTCACCCCGCGCGCCGTCAACGGCCTGCGCGCCGAGCTGTCGGCGCGCGCCGAGCAGATCGTGAAGGCCGCGGCCGAGTCCGGCAGCGGTGACTTCGTCACCCAGGTGGCCTGCGAACTGCCGCTGCAGGCGATCGCCGAACTGATCGGCGTGCCGCAGGAGGACCGGATGAAGGTCTTCCAGTGGTCCAACGAGATGACCGGCTACGACGACCCGGACATCGACATCGACCCGGTCGCGGCGTCCATGGAGATCCTGGGTTACGCCTACCAGATGGCCGAGGCCCGCAAGGCCGACCCGTCCGACGACCTGGTCACCACGCTGATCGAGGCCGACGTCGACGGCGAGCACCTCACGCCCGAGGAGTTCGGCTTTTTCGTCATCCTGCTCGCCGTCGCGGGCAACGAGACCACCCGCAACGCCATCACCCACGGCATGATGGCCTTCCTCGACCACCCCGACCAGTGGGAGCTGTTCAAGAAGGAGCGCCCGGCCACCGCCGTCGACGAGATCATCCGCTGGGCCACCCCGGTCATCTCCTTCCAGCGCACCGCGCTCGAGGACACCGAACTGGGCGGCGTGCAGATCAAGAAGGGCCAGCGCCTCGTCCTGCTCTACCGCTCGGCCAACTTCGACGAAGAGGTCTTCGAGGACCCGGAGAAGTTCGACATCCTGCGCAAGGACAACCAGCACCTGTCCTTCGGCGGCACCGGCGCCCACTACTGCGTCGGCGCCAACCTGGCCCGCCTCGAGGTGGACCTGATCTTCAACGCGATCGCCGATCACCTGCCCGACATCACCGCCCTCGGCGATCCCAAGCGGCTGCGCTCGGGCTGGCTCAACGGCATCAAGGAACTCCCGGTCGACTACAAGGGCGGCTGCCCGGTCAAGCACTAGGCATCGGAGTGACGGCCCCGATCGGCTCAGCCGGTCGGGGCCGTTCCGCTGCGCGCCCCCGACCGGCTCGGACCCTGCCTGCCCGGTTCGACTTTTCCGACCCAGCCACCCGGGGCCGACCCCGAGGAGGCCGGCGAGCGCAGCGAGCGTCGCGGCCGCCCCGACGGCAAGAACCCCGACCCAAGGGGCGAAGCCACGAGGATCGGGGTTCTTGCCGTCGGGGCCCGAAGGGCCGCGACTCGAGCGCGCCAGCGCTCCGGTCACACAGCGCGGGCCGTGGCCATGGCGCGGTCCACTTCCCAGAACGCGCGCAGCGCGGCGATCTTGCCGTCGGCGTCCACCTTGTAGGTGAACACTCCTTCGGCGTCGATGACGTGTCCGCCGAGGGTGGTGCGGATCAGTCCGGTGAAGGCGATCTCCCTGCCGCAGGCGAAGGAGTCGGTGAACAGGAACTCGATGCTCTCGGTGAGCGCGATCGCCTTGTCCCAGAACGCGGCGATCGCCTCGTGCCCGCGGTGGCCGACCCCCTCCGGGTCGAAGCCGGAGGGGCCGACGGGGTCTTCGACGATGCCGTCCTCGGCGAACAGTGCGACCCAGGCCGCCTTGTCCCGCGCCCGGACGGCGGCCTGGGAGGCCAGGCCCGCCGCGCGGGCGGGGTGCTCGACGGTGGTCATGCGCGCACCTCCGCCACCACCGGGTCGGCGATGTACTTCTCGGCGAAGCGGCGCAGCGAGTCCTGCTTGGCGGCGAGCTCGCCGTCGAAGCCGACGCCGTCGGCCAGCCACGGCACCACGATGGCGTCGGTGACGCCCGCGTCGGCCAGATCCTGGTAGCCCTCGCGGCCGAACTTGTCGATGCAGACGGCCTGGATCTCGAAGGGCAGGTCGGACCGTCCGTACTCGGCGCGCAGCCGGTCCAGGGTGGCGATGGTGCCGGTGAGTTCGTCGAACTTCATCATCGCCGAGGTCCAGCCGTCGCCGACGCGGGCCGCGCGCCGCAGCGCCACGTCGGTGTGGCCACCGACGTAGAACGGCACCGGCTCCGACGGCGCCGGGGAGATCTGCAGCGGATCGAAATCGTAGAACTCGCCGTGGAATTCGACCATGCCGCCGGCCAGGACCAGCTTGATGACCTCGATCATCTCGTCGACCCGGGCGCCGCGGCGGGCGTAGGGCACCCCGCACCACTCGAATTCCTCGGGCGCCCAGCCGATGCCGACGCCGAACCCGAACCGGTTGCCCGACAGGTTGGCCACCGAGCCGACCTGGCGGGCGAGCAGCAGTGGATTGCGCGACCCGAGTTTGAGCACGTTGGTGTAGAAGCGCAGGTCGGTGGTGACCGCGGCCATGGTGGCCGCGCCGATCAGCGGGTCGACCCAGGGTGTCTCCGGTCCCCAGAAGCGGCTGCCGTCGGGGGTGTAGGGGTACTTCGCCGCGGCCGACTTCATGTAGAACAGCGAGTCGGGCAGGGCGATCGAGGTGAAGCCGCACTCCTCGGCGGTCTTCGCCAGCGCGGTCAGCTGGTCGAGGGGACTCAGCGCGATGCCGAGGGTGAACTTCATGCCGGTCGCTCGCTGCCGACGACCCACATCGAGAAGTACTGCGAGCCGCCGCCGTAGGCGTGGCCGAGCGCCTTGCGCGCGCCCTCGACCTGGTAGTCGCCGGCCCGCTCCATGACCTGCTTGGCCGCCTCGGCGAAGCGGATCAGGCCGGAGGCGCCGATCGGGTTGGAGGAGAGCACGCCGCCGGACGGGTTGACCGGCAGCCTGCCGCCGATCTCGGTCTCGCCCTTGTCGGTGAGCTTCCAGCCGTCGCCCGGCGCCGCGAAGCCCAGGTTCTCCAGCCACATCGGCTCGAACCAGGAGAAGGGCACGTAGATCTCGGCGACGTCGATCTCCTCGAGGGGATCGGTGATGCCCGCGGCCTTCCACAGCGCCGCCGCGGCGTCGCGGCCCGCCTGCGGGTTGACCTGGTCGCGGCCGGAGAAGGTGGTCGGCTCGGTGCGCATCGCGGTCGCGTGGACCCAGGCCACCTTGCGGCCCTCGGCGGTCACCGCGGCCGCGGCCTCGGCGTCGCCGATGACGACGGCGCAGGCGCCGTCGGAGGACGGGCAGGTCTCGTCGAAACGGATGGGGTCCCACAGCATCTGGGACGCCAGGACCTCCTCGACCGTCTTGCCAGGCTGGTGCAGGTGGGCCAGGGGGTTCTTGGCGCCGTTGCGGCGGTCCTTGGCCGCGACCATCGCGCCGATGTGCCCGGGCGCGTTGGACCGGCGGATGTAGGAGCGCACGTGCGGGGCGAAGTACCCGCCCGCGCCCGCGCCGACCGGCATGGTGAACGGCACCGGGATCGACAGCGCCCACATGGCGTTGGACTCGGACTGTTTCTCCCAGGCGACGGCGAGCACCCGCTTGTGCACGCCCGCCTGGACCAGGTTGGCGGCGACGCAGCCGGTGGAACCGCCGACCGAGCCGGCCGTGTGCACGCGCAGCAGCGGCTTGCCGACCGCGCCGAGGGCGTCGGCGAGGTAGAGCTCGGGCATCATGACGCCCTCGAAGTAGTCGGGCGCCTTGCCGACCACGACGGCGTCGATGTCGGCGATGGTCAGCCCGGCGTCGTCGAGCGCGCGGTCGATCGCCTCACGGCACATCCCGGCCATCGACACATCGCTGCGCTGCGTCACGTGACGAGTCTGGCCGGTGCCGAGGACGGCGGCGGGGAAGCTCTGGCTGTTCATCGTGCCTCCGATTCCAGGACGGCGACCAGGTTCTGCTGCAGGGCGGGGCCGCTGGTCGCGTGCGCCAGCGTCCGCCGCGCCTGCCCGGACATCACGGCGCGGGCCGCGTTGCCGATCCGCTCGAGGCCCGCGGCGAACATCGGGTTCGCCGCCAGCGCGCCGCCGGACGGGTTGACGGTGACCGAGCCGTCGAGCCCGATCGCCTCGGCGAGGATCAGCTGCTGGTGGCTGAACGGCGCGTGCAGCTCGGCCAGTTCGATGCCGCTCCGGTCACCCCGGGTGGCGGCCTCCGCGGCGGCGGCGGCCGAGGGCGCCCTGGTCAGGTCGCGCGCGCCGAGGGCGCCGGAGTCGATGTTGTGCGCGATGCCGGTGATCCACGCCGGACGCTCGCACAGTTCCCTGGCCCGGTCGCCCACGGCCAGCACGATCGCGGCGGCGCCGTCGGTGATGGGCGCGATGTCGTGTGCCCGCAGCGGGTCGGCCACATACGGTGTGGCGAGCAGGGATTCGATGTCGCCGCCGGCGACGGCGGCCATGTCGCGTTCGGTCCAGCGGCCCGCGTCCAGCCCGGCCCTGGCCTGCAGACCCGCCACCGACACCGCGTCCGGCCACAGCGGCCCGACCAGGTACGGATCGAGCTGCATGGTCAGCACCTGGTGCAGGTTGCCCGCCGACGCCTTGCCGAAGCCGTAGACCAGCGCGGTCTGCGCCTGGCCCGACAGCAGTTTCACCCACGCCTCGTACAGCGCCCAGGCGGCGTCCATCTCGACGTGCGATTCGTTGATCGGCGGCACCGCGCCGATGGCGTCGATGGCGGAGATGAACGAGAACGCGCGGCCCGCGAGGAAGTCCGACGAGCCCGAGCACCAGAAGTCGATGTCGGCCTTGGTGATGCCGAGGTCGTCGTAGAGCTGACGGAAACACGGGACGAGCATCTCGACACCGTTGGTGGTGCCGAAGGTCTCGGGAACGTGCGGTGCGTGGGCGAAGCCCACCACCGCGATCTCGGGTGTGGTCAAGGCTGCCTCTCTACAGGTGCTGCCGGTAGGTGTCGTACTCGGCGTCGGGCTCGCCCGATGGACGGAAGTGGTCGACGTTCTCCAGGCCGTGGCCCCACTCCTCGCGGGGTTTCCACACGGCCTCGACCCGCATGCCCATGCGGACCTCGCTCGCGTCGCAGCCCAGCACCAGGTGCAGGACCGGGATGTCGGCGCCGTCGAGCAGGATGTAGGCGGCCACGTAGGGCGGCTTGATCCGCTGGCCGAGGAACGGCACGTTGACGATGCAGAAGGTGGTGACGGTGCCGCGGTCGGACAGTTCGACCACCTCGTCGGTGGGGGTGCCGTCGGTCGGGTTGGCGCCGCGCGGCGGGAAGTAGACGCGGTCGCCGGGGCGGGAGCGTCCGCCGAGCAGCTTGCCCTCGGCCAGGCCGCGCAGGTAGACGGTCTCCTGCGGGGAGGCGGTGTGCTTGTAGGACAGGTCGACCGGCGTCGTCAGGATCTCGACGGGTTCGGTCGCGTCCTGCGGTGTGGCGGGCACGGCGGTGTCGCCGGGCTCGAAGCAGGCGATGTCCTGGATGCGGCCGGTGCGCTCGGCGGCCCACCGCACCCGGACCCGCAGGCCGGTGTGGATGTCCTGTGGCGAGGTCACGTCGACCGCGTGCAGGAGGGTGGTGTCGGCGCCGTCGAGCTGGACGAACGCCCACGCGAAGGGCCGGTCGAACGGCTGGCCGGGCAGCGGCTGTGGCACCCAGGTCCAGGACCTGACGGTGCCGACGGCGGCCACCTCGACGAGCTCTCCGATCGGCGCGGCGGTCTGCGGGTCGAACTCCGGCGGCGGCACCAGCACGCGCTCGTCACTGCCGCGGGCGCCGAGAATCCGGCCCTCGCGCAGTCCGGCCAGAAAGGCGCCGATGATCGGGCCGACGGATCTGGTGTAGTCGAATCGCACCCGCAGGGGTGCGCTCAATACTTCCACTGCGGTATTCCCCTGGGTCACGATATCGAGTAGAACAGGTTCTTATTCTGCTGGCAAGGATTTGCCGGAAAGGGCGCCGATCATGAAATTCGGACTTCAGCTGGGGTACTGGGGCGCGCAGCCCCCACAGGGCGTGGGTGAGCTGGTCCGCGCCGCCGAGGACGTGGGCTTCGACGCCGTGTTCGCGGCCGAGTCGTGGGGGTCGGACGCCTTCGCCCCGCTGGCCTGGTGGGGCTCGGCCACCGAGCGGGTCCGCCTCGGGACGTCGGTCGCGCAGATGTCGGCGCGCACCCCGGCCGCGACCGCCATGCACGCGCTCACCCTCGATCACCTCAGCAACGGCCGCGCCGTGCTCGGGCTCGGCGTGTCCGGCCCGCAGGTGGTGGAGGGCTGGTACGGGCAGCCGTTCGCGCGGCCGCTCGCGCGCACCCGCCAGTACGTCGACATCATCCGTCAGGTGCTGGCCCGCGAGGCCCCCGTGACCTCCGACGGCCCGCACTACCGGCTGCCCTACGACGGTCCCGGCGCGACCGGTCTCGGCAAGCCGCTCAAGCCGATCGTGCATCCGCGACGCGCCGACCTGCCCATCTGGCTGGGCGCGGAGGGTCCGAAGAACGTCGCGCTGACCGCGGAGATCGCCGACGGCTGGCTCGCGATCTACTACGCGCCCCGCCTGGCCGGCATGTACAACGAGTGGCTCGACGAGGGCTTCGCCCGGGCGGGCGCGCGGCGGAGCAGGGCCGATTTCGAGATCGCGGCCAGCGCGCAGGTCATCGTGACCGACGACCCCGCGCCCGAGCTCGAGCGGATGCGCTGGGTGTCGGCGCTCTACATCGGCGGCATGGGCGCCCCCGAGCTGAACTTCCACGCCCAGGTCTACCGGCGCATGGGCTACGGCGCCGAGGTCGACGAGATCTCGGCCCTGTTCCAGGCGGGCCGCAAGGCCGAGGCCGCCGCGGCGGTGCCCGACGAGCTGATCTTCGACACCGCGATCATCGGCGACGAGGCGCACGTGCGCGGCCGGCTGAAGGAATGGGAGGCCGCCGGCGTGACGATGATGCTGATCTCGGTGGCCGACGTCGAGCAGCTGCGCCGCGTCGCCCCTCTTGTAGAACGGTAGAACACGTTCTAAATTCGATGGGGTGAGCAGCCAGCAGAGCCCCACCAAAGTCGGCGAAGTCCTCGGCCTGTGGAATATCGCAGCCGCCGAGCCCGACCGGATCGCCGTGGTCGATCCGGACGGCCGCGAAGTCACCTACCGAGAATTGGCCGTGCTGGCCAATCGATATGCCAACGGATTGCGTGGCATCGGCCTACAGACCGGCGACGCGCTGGTCAGCATGGTGCACAACTGTGTCGAGGCCATCGCCGCGTACTTCGCCGCCTACCAGTCGGGGTTCTACATCGTCGCGGTCAACTGGCACCTGACCGCGCCGGAGATCGCCTACATCCTCGAAGACAGTGGCGCCAAGGCGTTCATCGCCAGCGAGCGGTTCGCCGAGACCGCCGCCGCGGCGGCCGAGGCGGCGGGGCTGCCCGAGGACGCGCGGTTCTCGGTCGGCGCCGTCCCCGGCTTCCGGCCCGCCTCCTGGCTCGGCGCCGCCGACACCGGCCGCCCGGCCGAGCGCTCCATCGGCGCGCCGATGCTCTACACCTCGGGAACCACCGGGCGCCCCAAGGGTGTTCGCCGCCCGCTGACCGGCGCCGACCCCGACGTCGTCCCGCAGCCCAACAAGTCGTTCTTCGCGCTCTTCGACCTCGCGCCCTACGACGATCACGTGCACATCTGCGGTTCCCCGCTGTACCACACGGCCGTGCTCAACTTCGCGACCATCTCCATCCAGATGGGTCACAAGCTGGTGCTCATGGACCGCTGGGGCGCCGAGGACATGCTCGCGCTCATCGAGCGGCACAAGGTCACCCACAGCCACATGGTGCCCACCCAGTTCCACCGCCTGCTCGCCCTGCCCGAGGACGTGCGCGCCCGCTACGACGTGAGCTCGCTGCGCAGCATGGTGCACGGCGCCGCGCCCTGCCCCGCCCAGACCAAGCGCGCCATGCTCGAGTGGTGGGGCCCCGTGGTCACCGAGTACTACGCGGCGACCGAGGGCGGCGGCACCGTCATCAACGGCGCCGACTGGCTGCGCAAGCCGGGCTCGGTCGGCAGGGCCTGGCCGTGGTCGGTCATCAAGGTCCTCGATGAGACCGACGGCTCCGAGCTGCCGCCCGGCAAGGAGGGCCTGGTCTACATGAAGATGGGCGCCTCCAGCTTCGAATACCACCACGACAAGGCCAAGACCGACGACGCCCGCGTCGGCGACCTCTTCACCGTCGGCGACATCGGCTACCTCGACGAGGACGGCTTCCTGTTCCTCTGCGACCGGCGCTCGGACCTCATCCTCTCCGGCGGCGTCAACATCTACCCGGCCGAGATCGAGGGGGTGCTCATCGGCCACCCGAAGGTCGCCGACGTCGCGGTCCTCGGCGTGCCCGACCCCGACTGGGGCCAGCAGGTGAAGGCGTTCGTCCAGCCCGTCGAGGGCACCACCGGCGACGAGGCGCTGACCGAGGAACTGCTCGCCTACGCCGCCGAGCAGCTCGCCAAGTACAAGCTGCCCCGCAGCGTCGAGTACCGCACCGAACTTCCCCGCGATCCGAACGGCAAGCTCTACAAGCGCAAGCTGCTCTGAGAAAACGGCACGGGGCGGGACCGCGAACATCGGTCCCGCCCCGTGCCGTGTTCGGTCGGTCAGACCGCCTCGCGCAGCTCCGGGGCGAGACCGAAGAGGGGGAACAGCCTGTCGGTGTCGAGGAAGAAGTTCAGGCCCGCGATGGTGGGGCCGTCCAGCTCCAGGATGGTGATCGACCACGGCACCCAGACGCCGGGCTGCTCGGCGTGCGGCTTGTAGTGGCCGAAAGCCGGTGCGCCGTTGGCGCCTTCGAGCGGGACGAGCCGGGAATCGCGGCAGGCGCTTCCGGTCCCCAGCATGAACGCGGCGACGTTCTCCGGGCCGGAGATCCACAGATCGAACGGCGGCATGGACAGCGCCACATCGGTTTTCAGGAGCGTCGTGAGCGCGTCCATGTCGTAGGCCTCGAACGCGGCCACGAAATCGTCGACCAGCTTGCGCTGCCCGGGATCGGTCTCGTCGAAACGGTCGGCGACCGTCGGCGTCACCTTCGACATGGTGGCCCGCGCCCGCTGCAGGGCGCTGTTCACCGAGGCGGGCGACATCGTCAGCGCCTCGGCGGTCTCGCTCGCGGAGAAGCGCAGCACCTCGCGCATGATCAGGATGGCCCGCTGCGTGGCAGGCAGGTGCTGGCAGGCCGCGACGAAGGCGAGGCGCAGCGTGTCCTTGGTGCTGGCGTGCTCGGCCGGGTCGGCGCCGAAGGCCAGCGCGTTCGGGATCGGCTCGATCCAGACGTAGTCCGGCTGCGGCGCGGGCAGCGGGGAATCCGGCCTGCCCGGCCCGTTCAGGTCCATCGGTCTGGCGCGGCTCTGCGGCCGGTCGAGCATGTCGAGACAGATGTTCGTCGTGATCTTGTACAGCCACGAACGCAGGCTGGCCCGCCCCTCGAACGAGTCGTAGGACCGCCAGGCTCGCGTGAACGTCTCCTGCACCGCGTCCTCGGCCTCGAACGAGGAGCCGAGCATGCGGTAGGCGTACGCGCACAGCTCCCGGCGGTGCGTCTCGAATTCGGCGAGGACCTCCCGATCGGGGCCGGTGGCGGTGCTGGCGTCGCTCATGAAGCTCACGATGCCACAGGGCACCGACAGGCGGGAGGGCGATTTCTCGCATCGCCGCGATGAATCGCCGGCGACCGTCCCGTCTACATCAGCGAGACCGGCACACGGCTACCGAAAAGGACTCGCAACCATGAGCAGCAAGATGATCTTCGTCAATCTTCCCGTCGCCGACCTGGACCGTTCCAAGTCCTTCTACGAGACGCTGGGCTGGAAGGTGAACGAGGACTTCACCGACGGCAACGCGGCCTGCATCGTCGTCGACGACAACATCTGCCTGATGCTGCTGACCCACGAGTTCTTCAGCACCTTCACCCAGCGTCCGATCGGTGACTCGCAGGCCAACAGCTATGCCGGGTACGCCCTGTCGCTGGGCAGCGCGGCCGAGGTCGACCAGCTGACCGACGCCGCCGTCGCCGCGGGCGGCACCGAATGGGTCAACCCCGACAAGCGGAGCCAGGAGGCCGAGGTCGGCATGCACGGGCGCACCTTCCTCGACCCGGACGGCCACCAGTGGGAGCCCTTCTTCATGAAGGTGTGACGGCTCGCTCTTCCGGAGGGCGGCCCGGTCCCGGGCCGCCCGGACTCAGGAGCCGGTGAAAGTGGGCTTGCGCTTTTCCGCGAAGGCTTTCGGGCCCTCTTTGGCGTCGGCGGACTTGAAGACCTCGGCGCCCAGTTCGGCGTCGATCTTGAACGCCTCGTTCTCGTGCAGTCCCTCGGTGTCGCGCAGGGTGCGCAGGATGGCCTGGACGGCCAGCGGGCCGTTGGCGGCGATGCTCGCGGCGATTTCGAGTGCCTTGTCCAGGGCGGTGCCGTCGGGCACGACGTGACCGATCAGGCCGATCTCCTTGGCCTCGGCCGCCTTGATGTGGCGGCCGGTCAGCAGGATGTCGGCGGCGACGGTGTACGGGATCTGGCGGGCCAGGCGCACCGCCGAGCCGCCCAGCGGGAACAGGCCCCAGCGGGCCTCGGACACGCCGAATTTCGCGCTCTCGCCGGCCACCCGGATGTCGGTGCCCTGCAGGATCTCGGTGCCGCCCGCGATGGCCGGTCCCTCGACGGCGGCGATGAGCGGCTTGGTCAGGCGGCGGCCCTTGAGCAGGGCGTCGATGCGCGAGAGGTCCCAGCCGCCGCCCGCGAAGGAGTCGCCTGGGTGCTGGGTCGTCATCGCCTTGAGGTCGGCGCCCGCGCAGAACGCGCCGCCCGCGCCGGTCAGGATCGCCACGCGGATGTCGGGATCGCTGTCCACCTGGTCCCAGGCGTCTCGCATGATCGCCATCATCTCGCCGGACAGGGCGTTGCGCGCCTCCGGGCGGTTCATGGTCACGATCAGCACGTGGTCGCGCTTCTCGACGAGGCAGTGCGGCATGGGGCATCTCCTGGAGTCTCGGGTCCCGGCTGAGAGGGTCAGTTCGAGAATCCCTTGTCAGAAACAGTAACACGTTCTATTTTTGTGATTGTGAGCTACAACATAGCCGATCTCGTCGAACATGCCGTCGACCTCATGCCCGACCGGATCGCGCTGGTCGGCGAACACCGCGAGTCGACCTTTGCCCAACTCGAGCAGCGCGCCAACCAGCTGGCGCACTACCTGCAAGAACAGGGCGTGCGCCCCGGTGACAAGGTGGGTATCTACTCCCGCAACACAGTCGAAGCCGTCGAAGCGATGGTCGCGATCTTCAAGGCGCGGGCGGTGATGATCAACGTCAACTACCGCTACGTCGAGAACGAGTTACTGCACATCTTCGAGAACTCGGACATGGTCGCGCTGATCCACGAGCGCCGCTACACCGACAAGGTCACCGCGGTCCGCGACAAGGTGCCGGGGCTGACGACGGTGCTCGTGGTCGAGGACGGCACCGACGTGCCGACCGCGCCCGGTACCGCCGAATACGAGGCGGCGCTGGCCGCTTCCTCGCCCGAGCGCGACTTCGGCGAGCGTTCGCCCGACGACCTGTACATGCTCTACACCGGCGGCACCACCGGCCTGCCCAAGGGCGTCATGTGGCGCCAGGAGGACGTCTGGCGCGTGCTCGGCGCCGGCATCAACTTCGTCACCGGCGAGTACGTCAAGGACGAGTGGGAGCTGGCCAAGGTCGGCGCGGCCAACCCGCAGATGGTGCGCTTCCCGATCCCGCCGATGATCCACGGCGGCTCGCAGTGGGCCACCTTCCACAGCCTCTTCGGCGGCGGCAAGGCCGTGATGATCCCCGAGTTCAGCGGGCACACCGTCTGGCAGATGGTGGACAAGCACGGCATCAACCTGATCTTCATCACCGGCGACGCCATGGCCCGCCCGATGCTGGACGCGCTGGAGGAGGGCAACCCGGAAACCGGCGAGCCCTACGACCTCTCGACGCTCTACGTGCTGGCCAGCAGCGCCGCGCTGTTCTCCCCGCCGCTCAAGGACAAGTTCCTCGAGGTCCTGCCGAACCGGATGATCTCCGACTCCATCGGCTCCTCGGAGACCGGCTTCGGCGGCCTGTCGGTCGTCGCCAAGGGCGCCAACCACACCGGCGGCCCGCGCGTGAAGATCGACGCCGCCACCCAGGTGCTCGACGAGAACGGCGTGCCGGTCGAGCCGGGGTCCGGCGTGGTCGGCATGCTGGCCCGCAGCGGTCACATCCCGCTGGGCTACTACAAGGACGAGGTGAAGACCGCGGCGACCTTCAAGGAGTTCGACGGCGTCCGCTACGCCATCCCGGGCGACTACGCCCGCGTGGAGGAGGACGGCTCGGTCACGATGCTCGGCCGCGGTTCGGTCAGCATCAACAGCGGCGGCGAGAAGATCTTCCCCGAGGAGGTCGAGGGCGCCCTCAAGGCCCACCCGGACATCTTCGACGCCCTGGTCGTCGGCGTCCCCGACGAACGCTGGGGCCAGCGCGTCGTCGCCGTCGTCCAGACCCGTGACGGCGCCCGGCCGACGCTGGCCGACCTGCGCCCGGTGCTCACCCAGGAGATCGCCTCCTACAAGCAGCCCCGCAGCCTGTGGTTCGTCGAGGAGATCAAGCGCTCGCCCGCAGGCAAGCCCGACTACCGCTGGGCCAAGGAACAGACCGAGGCCCGCCCCGCCGACGAGGTGGGCGAGGTGGGCGTGGCCTAGCCCGCCGCCCGTCCGACAGGCCCGCCGGTCCGCCGACGGGCCTGCCCGCGTCGGGCGGGGACACGACGCGGATCGGCTGGTCAGCGGGGTCCCGAGGGCGGACAATACGGGATACCGCAGGGTTCGCCGATCCGCCGAGGAGGCCGCAGTGGGGCACCCGATCGAGCACGTCCCCGCCGAGCCCGCGGGCCCGGCGCGTCCCCTCACCGCCGCCGCGCGCCACGTCTACAAGGCCACGCTCGTGCCGATCGCGACCGGCGGGCGGGCCGAGCGCGGCGACGCCGTCCTCAAACAGCGCACGATCGACCGGCTCGCGCTGACGCCCGGCGAGACCGACGCGGTGCTCGACCACCTGCGCGCGGGCGTACGTCGGGTCGAGGGGCCGCGGGTGTCGGACGACACGGCGGCGGTCCTGCGCGCGTTCGAGGACCCGGCCGTGCCCGCCTTCCGGCCCGTGGCCGCCGACGTCGGCTCGATCCCCGCGAGCGAACTGGCCACCTTCGGCGCCGCGCTGGTGGCCGTCCGGACCGCCGCGCTCGCCGGGGGCCCGCAGCAGCTGCGCGCGGGTCGGCCCGAAGGACAGCGCGGCGACGGCGTCCTCGAGCTGCGCGTGAACGACGCCGTCGCGGCGATGCGCGGATTCGCGGTCAACCGGGCCGTCGACCCCATCGGCATGCTCAACCTGGAGCGGCTCGAGATGTCGCCCGCCGGGATCGAGCGCGGCGAACTGGTCGGCACGATCCCCCTCGCCCCGGGCGAGCGCACCGCGGTGACCCACAAGGAATGGTCGGTGGTGTCCTCGGAATTCACCACCATCGTCACCGACTCGCTCGAGGACTACAGCGAGACCGGCGTGACCGAGACGACCGAGCTGGCCCAGTCGACGACCTCGCAGGCCCAGCACGGCAACCAGTTCAACATCACCGGCACCGTGCAGGGCGGTATCCCCATCATCTCCGGCTCGACCACCACGTCCTTCGGCGGCCAGGACGCGTCCTCCGCCTCCGCGACCGAGTCGACCCGGCACGCCTCCGAGATCACCGGCAAGGCGTCGTCGCGCTCGCGCACCGAACACAAGACCACCATCTCCACCAAGACCGAGACCGGCACGGAGGAGACCTCGACGCGGATGCTGGAGAACACCGGCGCCGACCCGGTCCGCGTCGACTACTTCAGCCTGCTGCGCACCTGGGACGTCCGGCTCTACCGCTACGGGCTGCGCCTCACCTACGACCTGGTCGTGCCCGAGCCGGCGGCCGCGATGCGTCAGTCGTATGCCCAGCTCGAATGGCTGCGCGGGCGGCTGGCACCGTTCCGCTTCGAGGTGACCCAGAGCAAGGTCACCCGGGCGAACTACCAGGCGCTGGCGGACCAGTGGGGGACCACCGTCCCGCCCTACCCCGCCGACCCGCCGGTGCTCACGCCGAGCGGGTCGCGGCCCAGCGGCGGCGGGTGGTACTTCCTCGACCTCGAATTCGACGTCCCGCCGGGCGCGGTGGTGACCGAGATCTTCGTCGACACCCAGATCGGGGCCCAGCCGGGCAAGGGCATCAACTTCGAGGTCAAGGGCGCGCGTCTCGGCGCCAACTGGTCCGGCATCGGGACGGCGCTGATCCTGCGCCAGGAACTGCTGGTCGACGACGACGGCACGCCGTTCCTGCGCGGGGCGACCGGCCATCAGAAGGTCACCGTCTTCACCCACGGCGCCCAGGAGGTGTGGGTCGGCTTCACCGTGCGCACGGCGTGGACCGGCGAGACCCTCGAACGCTGGCGCAACGCGGTCTGGGAGGCGCTGCACACCGCCGCGCAGACCCGCTACTACGCGGAACAGACCGACATCGCGGGCCGGATCCGCGAACTGGAGGAGCGGCTCGCCGGGGTGGACACGCTGACCCTCCGGCGGGAGGAGAACGACGAGATCATGAAGGCGGTCCTGCAGTTCTTCGTGGGCAACGGGTTCCACTTCATGCCCGAGGCGGTCGCGCTGTTCTTCCGGATGCGCGGGGTCGACGTCACGCACGGGACGGCCTTCGACGGGACGGCCGACCCGGTGCGCGGGACCGCCGTGCAGTGGGCGCCCGTCCGCGAGTACGAGGACATCGTCCGGTTCGTCAACCAGGCGATCGAGTGGGAGAACGTGGTCACCTTCCTCTACTCCTACTTCTGGGATCTCCCCGAGAGCTGGAACTTCGTCCGCTCCCTGACGCATCCGGACAAGACGCGGCAGGCGTTCCTGCGCGCGGGCAGCGCTCGGGTCGTCCTGACCGTCCGCAAGGGCTGGGAGACCGCGTGGGTGCGGTTCGTCCAGGACGGCGTCATCGGTGGTGGCGGGGGCGGCAACGACTCGCCGTACCTGACCATCGCGCGCGAGATCGCCGCCTACGACGACCGCAACTATCCCGGCATCGCCCCCGCCAACCCCGCGCGCCGGGCGGTGCGCCTCGCCGACGCGGTGTACACGACCTCGTCCGCCGTCGTCGCGCCCGGCGCCGAGGTCATCGAGGTCGAAGCCACCGACCGCTTCGTCGTCGGGCTGCCGGTGGTGATCGACACGGCCGACGCCCGCGGTGTCCAGGAAGCGCCGACGGTGACCGCGATCGTCGACGACACCCACCTGGCGGTCACCGCGCTGCGCTTCGGCCACGACGGCCTCACCGAACCGTTCCCCGTGCTGCAACCCGGCGCGCGCGGCGCGCTGATCGCCGAATGGCGCGAGTACACGCCCAGTTCCGGCATCGACATCGCCATGACCTCGAACCTGACGACGATCGTCTGAGGGGCCGACATGGCGTGTGGCGAGATCGCCTGGTGGCGCGCGCCGGACGTGGCACAGATGATGCTGCGGTACGGCGAGGTCGAACACCTGGTCATCCAGTTCAACTTCTGCTGCCAGGCGTGGCGCGGTCCCCGTGCCGAGTACTCGATCCCGCACGCGGCCAAGTCGGCGCGTACCCAGCCGTATCGGCCGCCGATCAGGACCGATCCGACCGGCTACGCCGATCTGGTGTGCCTGGAGACGCATCAGATCTGGGAGATCAAGCCGAAGCGCCTGGCTCCCGCCGCGGCCGCGGAGGCGGGCTGGTACGTGAACCGGGCCCGGCTGTCCTGCGGGTCGGCCTGGGAGCTGGGCACGACCTTCAGCGTGCTCCGCTGGTATCGGAAACCGGACGTGGTGTTCCGGGCGCAGGCCCCCGGCGTCGACGCGGAGCTGCACGCGTGGCAGGGGGCGCCCGGCGCGGTGCTCTACGAATGGGTGATCAACGGAGTCCCGGTGCCGGTCCTCGAGCCGGGGCTGGCCCGCGACCTGCGCGGTGCGATCCTGTTCCAGTTCTACCCCGAGCACGCCGTGCCTGCCCTGCTCGCCCGCGGCGGTCAGGCCCCGCGCTACCTGCGGCCCGAGGTGGGCCGGGGCGACTGCCTTCCCGAGCTCGCCGATCACGCCGCCACCCTGACCGCGGCGATCGTCGCCGCGGGCGCGCCTGCGGTGCCGGAGTATCGCGCGGTGGCCCTGCTGGTGGACGAGGCGTTCTACGAGGCCCTCGTCGGGCCGCGCCTCGTCCGGGAGCGGATGGCCACGATGGCGGTTCCCGTCACCGGGTCCGGCCGGGCGGCGGTGGAGTACGCGCGGAAGCTGACCGACCTCGTCGCCGAGGTGGTCAGGCTGCTGGCGCCGATGGTCGCCGCGGGCGCGATCGTGCTGACCGGCGCCGTCGCGGTGGGTGCGCTGACCGCCTCGCCCACGCCGGCGCCCGTCAAGGTCGTCGGCCTCGCCGCCGCGGGCGGGGCGGTGCTGGTCACCCTGGAGACCGCCGCGAAGGCCGCGCCGCCGCCGACCGGTCTGGCGGGCACCCTGAGCTCCTCGCTGGCCGCGCAGCCGACGGCGCTGCGGATGGCGAGCGGCGGCACCCTGGTGGTGTTCGGCGTGCCCCGTGGCGGTGCGGACGGGTCGACCACGCCGACCACGCTGGCGGCGATCGTCCCGAAATACGTCGTGCTGGACCGCAGGCAGACGGAGTCCGCGCGGCCGGGCGGGTCGGTGACCGTCGAGGGCGCCACCTGGTACATCGCGGCGCTCGCCCGTCCCCGGCCCGATGCGGGCCCGTGAGGCTCCGGGCTCAGCGGTAGTCGAGTTCGGCGAGGCGGTGCGCGAGACCGTTGCGGACCGGGGGGAGGGAGGTGAGCAGGCGCAGGGCCGTGTTGCGGACGGCGCGGGCGGGGCGGTTGCCGAGAGTGGCCATGCGGGTCATGCGGTCGGTGAAGGCGACGACCTCGAGGGCGACCGGCCTGCGGTCGGCCTCGTAGGTGTCCAGCAGGGCGTCCGGCGCGCCCGCCACGACCCGGGCGAGGAGGCGGCCGAGTAGCGCCGCGTCCTGGATGCCGGTGTTCATGCCCTGGCCGCCCGCGGGGCTGTGCACGTGGGCGGCGTCGCCCGCCAGGAGGACGCGGCCCACGCGGTAGGTGTCGGCGACGCGGTGATGGACGCGGAAGCGCGAACTCCACAGCAGCTCGGTGACCGTCACCTCGCCCGCGGGACCGCGGGCGGCGAGCAGCGCCTGGATCTCCTCGTGGGTGGGATGCTCGGGCGCGGAGTCCACGGTGGCGACGACACGGTAGCGGTCCGCGCCGACCGCGGGCAGCGGCGCCACGACGGTGACGCCCTCGGGGGAGAGGTGCAGCGAGACCTCCTCGCGCGAGCGCGGCCAGGCCATGTGGACGTCGGCGAGGACGAAGGAGGCGGGGTAGGTGTCGCCGGAGAAGCCGATGCCCGCGTGGTCGCGCACCGTGCTGTGCATGCCGTCGGCGCCGATGACATAGGCGGCCCGCAGGCGGCCCGCCGTGCCGTCGGGACCGGTGCATTCGACGGTGACGCCGCCGTTCTCCTGCCGCAGCCCGGTGACCGTGACGGGCCGGTGCACCCGCCCGCCCGCGCGGTGCAGGCGGTCGAGCAGGACCTCCTCGGTGACGTTCTGCGGGACCATCAGCGTGAACGGGAACGCGGTCGGCAGCTCGCCGAACTCGACCGTGGCCACCGTCTTCGGGCCGTCGTGCACGGTGAAGGTCGGCACCTCGAGCCCGCGCTCGCACAGCTCGCCCGCGACGCCGATCTCGTCGAGGACCTCCAGCGTGCGCGCGTGGACCACGGCCGCGCGGGACGTGTTGGCGCCCTCGGCGAGCCGGTCGACGACGACGGTGTCCACGCCCGCCTCGGCCAGCACGATCGCGGCGGTGAGACCGGCCGGGCCCGCGCCCGCGACGAGGACGGACGTGTGAGCGGGAAGGGGTGCGGCGGTCATCGGGACTCCTAGGTCAACATCTGTTTGCCAACGCCTGTTGGCTTCCATGGTGACGCCCGTGGCCGACAAAAGTCAACAGTTGTTGGCATATGCTGGTTCCCATGCCCGACCCGCAGAACCCGCCGCGCCGCTCCGACCGCACCCGCGCGGCCATCCTCACCGCGGCCAGGAACCGGTTCGCCGCCGACGGCTACGGCGGGACCACGATCCGCGCGGTCGCCGCCGACGCCGGGATCGACCCCTCGATGGTCATGCGCTACTTCGGCAGCAAGGACGGCCTCTTCGCCGCCGCGCTCGATCTCGACCTCGACCTGCCCGACCTCGCGGCCGCCGATCCGGACGCCCTCGGCGACGTGCTGATCCGCCGCTTCCTCGCGATCTGGGAGGACGGCGACAACACCGTCCTGCTGATCCTGCTGCGCTCCTCGATCACCGACGACGCGGTCGCCGACCGCTTCCGGCGGATCTTCGCCGAGCAGGTCCTGCCCGCCGTGCTGCGCGTCGGCGACCCCGCCGACGCCGAACGCCGCGGCGGCCTGATCGTCACCCAGCTCCTCGGGCTCGCGCTGTGCCGCTACGTGCTGCGCCTGCCGCCGGTCGTCGACCTGACCCCGCACCGGATCGTCACCGACATCGGGCCCGTCCTGCAGGGATACCTGACCTCCCGGCCCACCTGAGCCCGGACGCAGACCGCCCGGCACGGTCGAGGTCGACCGTGCCGGGCGGTTGCGCCGGCGGGACCGGGGTCAGCCGGCCAGCAGGGAGCCGAGCGCGCGCAGGTGGTCCGGCGCGGCGCCGAGGGCGAATTCCTGGTGCTTGGCGGCGGTGAAGTAGTTGTGGACGATGTGGTCGCGGTCGATGCCGAGGCCGCCGTGCACGTGGACGATGGTGTGCGCGACCCGGTGCCCGGCGTCGGCCGCCCAGAATTTGGCGATGTGCACCGACTCGGCGGCGGGCAGGTTCTCGGCCAGGCGCCACGCGGCCTGGGTGACGGTCAGGCGCAGGCCCTGGATGTCGATGTAGGCGTCGGCCAGGCGCTGGGCCACCGACTGGAACGAGCCGATCGCCTTGCCGAACTGCTCGCGGGTGCGGCCGTGCTCGGCGGTCAGGTCGAGGGCGCGTTCCAGGGTGCCCAGCTGCAACGCGCTCAGGCCGAGCCAGCCGCGCAGTCGCAGCCAGTCGAGGATCTCCGCACCCCGGTCGACCGTGCCGACGAGTTCGGCGGGGGCGCCGGCGAAGGTGACCTCGAACTCGGGGGACAGGTCGACCACCTGCTGGGCCGTGCGGCGCACCGAGTCCTGATCGGGGTCGACGAGGAACACCGCGACGCCGCCGGACGTGCGGGCGGGCACGAGGATCCGCTCGGCGCGATCGGCGTAGGGCACGGTGGTCGCGGCGCCCGTGAGCGTCCAGCCCTCGCCGGTGCCGACGGCTTCGACGGCGGGTTCGTCGGTGACCGAGCGTAGTTCGGCGCTCAGGGCCACGGTCAGCACGGCCTCGCCCGCGCCAGCGCGGGCGGCCAGCGCCCGCTGGTCGGCGTCGCCGAACGCGGCGAGCGCCCCCGCGCCGAGCGCGATCGACCACAGGTAGGGGACGGCGGCCACGACGCGGCCGAGCTCGCGCAGCACCGCGGCCTGTTCCTGCGGGCCGAAGGCGCTGCCGCCGAGGTCCTCCGGGAGCGCGGCGGCCAGCACGCCGGTCTCGGCGAGGGCCTTCCACAGCTGCTCGTCGAAGCGGCCCGCCGAGTCGAGTTCGCGGAGCCGGTCGGCGGTGACGAGTTTGCCGCAGACCTCGGCGGTCAGCCGGGCCAGATCGTTCTGGGCTTCGGTGGGTGTGAAATCCATGGGGGTTTACCGGCTTTCTGGATCAGCGGGCGGCCGCGGGCTGGCGCAGGGCGGTCATGGCGATGATGTCGCGCTGCACCTCGTTGGTGCCGCCGCCGAAGGTGAGGATCAGGGCGGCGCGGTGCATGCGCTCGAGCCGGCCCGCCAGCAGGGAGCCGGGGGAGTCCTGGCGCAGGTAGGCCTGCGGGCCGAGAACCTCCATGAGCAGCCGGTAGGCCTCGGTGGCCAGTTCGGTGCCGTAGACCTTGCAGGTCGAGGCGTCCCAGGGGCGCGGGGCGGCGTCGCCGCCCGCGTCGGCCCGGCTGGCGATCTCCCAGTTCAGCAGCTTGAGGTATTCGACCTTGGCCTGCACCCGGGCCAGGTTCAGCCGGACCCATTCCTGGTCGATCACCCGGCCGCCGCCGGGCAGTTCGGTCTCGCGCGCCCAGGACACGGTCTGGTCGAGGGCGACCGTGAGCGGGCCCGCCGAGGTCAGGGCGACGCGCTCGTGGTTGAGCTGGTTGGTGATCAGCGACCAGCCGCCGTGCTCGGGGCCGACCAGCGCCGAGGTGGGGACCCGCACGTCCTGGTAGTAGGTGGCCGAGGTGTCCGGTCCGGCCATGGTGTGCACGGGCGTCCAGGAGAAGCCTTCGGCCGTGGTCGGCACCACCAGCATGCTGATGCCCTTGTGCTTCTTGGCGGCCGGATCGGTGCGCACGGCCAGCCAGATGTAGTCGGCGTAGGCGATGAGGCTGGTCCACATCTTCTGGCCGTTGATGACGTAGGAGTCGCCATCGCGGACCGCCGAGGTGCGCAGCGAGGCCAGGTCGGTGCCCGCGCCGGGCTCGGAGTAGCCGATGGCGAAGTGCAGTTCGCCCGCGGCGATCCTGGGCAGGAAGAACTTCTTCTGCTCCTCGGTGCCGTAGTGCATGATCGTCGGCGCGACGGAGTTGATGGTCAGGAACGGCACCGGGGCGCCCGCGATGGCGGCCTCGTCGGTGAAGATCAGCTGATCCATCGTGGAGCGGTCCTGGCCGCCGTATTCTTTCGGCCAGCCCAGCGCGAGCCAGCCGTCGCGGCCCATCTCGCGCACCACTTCGCGGTAGACGTCGCCGGAGCCGTACTCGCCGGTCTGCGCGCGCAGTGCCGCCCGTCGCTCGGGAGTGATCAGCCGTGTGAAGTATTCGCGCAGCTCGGCGCGCAACTCCTGCTGCTCGGGCGTGTACGCGACGCGCATGGGGATTACCTCGACATCTCGCGGGAAATTTCGGACCCGGCGGCGCCGAGTCGGGACACCGCCTGAAACCGATGATTGCATATCGACTGAAACATGTTCCAGTATTAGACCGGATCGGGTGGCCGCCCTTCGCGCGGCCGCGGCCGCCCGGTCTCCCCCCGGCGCCGCCGTGAACGGAAGGAAAACCCATGAGGATCAGTGTCGACACCGATCGGTGCGAGGCCAACGGCATCTGCGTCGGAATCGCCCCTGACATGTTCGAACTCGACGACGACGACATGCTGCACGTGGTCTCCGATGATCTGGACGAATCCCGGATCGCCGAGGCCGAGGAGGCCGTCGCGCAGTGTCCCAAAGCGGCATTGCGGCTGATCTGATCAGCTCTTGTCCAATAGTGAAACACGTTCTAAAGTCGGCCCGGTGAGCGAATTGCAGACATCTCTGGAGGGCCGGGTCGCCGTCGTGACCGGCGCGGGTGGCGGTCTGGGCCGGGCCGAGGCGCTCGCGCTCGCCGCCGCGGGCGCCGCGGTGGTGGTCAACGACCTGACCGAGGCCGCGGCCGAGCAGACCCTCGCCGATATCCGCGCGCTCGGCGGCAAGGCCGAATTCGTCGCGGGCAGCGTGGCCGAGCGATCGACCGCCGACGCGCTGGTCGCGACCGCGGCCGAATCGCTGGGCGGGCTCGACATCGTGGTCAACAACGCGGGCATCACCCGCGACCGCATGCTGTTCAACATGTCCGACGAGGACTTCGACGCCGTGATCGCGGTGCATCTGCGCGGCCACTTCCTGCTCTCGCGCAACGCGGGCGCCTACTGGCGCGCCGCGTCGAAGACGGCCGGCGGCCCGGTCTACGGCCGGCTGATCAACACCTCCTCCGAGGCGGGTCTGCTCGGCCCGGAGGGGCAGGCGAACTACGCGGCCGCCAAGGCCGGTATCACCGCGCTGACCCTGTCCGCGTCGCGGGCGCTCGGCCGCTTCGGCGTGCGGGCGAACGCCATCTGCCCGCGGGCGCGCACGGCGATGACCGAGGCGGTGTTCGACGACGCCCCCGAGGGCGCGGTGGACCCGCTCGCGCCCGAGCACGTGTCGCGGCTGGTCGCCTACCTGGCCTCGCCCGCGGCCGACAACGTCACCGGCCAGGTGTTCGTGGTCTACGGGCCGATGGTCGCGCTCATGGCGGCCCCGCTGGTCGAGCAGCGCTTCGACGCCGCGGGCGCCGAATGGTCCGACGCGGACCTGGCCGCCGCGCTCGGTGGCTATTTCGCGGAACGCCCCGCAGGCCACGGTTTCTCGGCGCGCGCGCTCTACGAGCTGGGCTGAGCCGAACGGGCTCGGTTTGCTGGGTGTTTTCCGCCTCCCGAGGGGGCGGAACACGCTGTCCCGCATCTGTTGATCGGTGGTCCAGGTGTTGGTAGGAATGAATTTCGGGATGTGCTCCCCCTCACAGTGGTGGGTTCGGCCCGTGACCGTGTTCGTTCCAGAATTACCGCCGAAATCAAGGAAAAAGTCCTGGTCGAAGTCTCTTGAAACCGCAGACATTCATGAGAACGTGTTCTAGTCTTTGACCAGTCTTTCTACGGGGGTGGCGGTGAACTATCGATCCACGGGCACAGGCGCCCGTCGAACCCAGGAGGAGGAGCGCGGGTGAACGACCTCCTTGCTGTGCCGTTGCGGGCCGTCGGCGGATTCTTCGAGCTAGGCGCGAACACAGCACGAGCCGCGGTGCGGCGCCCGTTCCAATGGCGAGAGTTCGTCGATCAGTCGTGGTTCGTCGCCCGGGTCTCGATCTTCCCGACCCTGCTGGTGGCCATCCCCTTCACCGTCCTGGTGGTCTTCACCCTCAACATCCTGCTCCGCGAGATCGGCGCCGCCGACCTGTCCGGCTCGGGCGCCGCCTTCGGCGCGGTCACCCAGATCGGCCCGATCGTGACCGTGCTGATCGTGGCGGGCGCCGGCGCGACCGCCATCTGCGCCGACCTCGGCGCCCGCACCATCCGCGAAGAGATCGACGCCATGAAGGTGCTCGGCATCGACCCCATCCACCGGCTGGTCGTGCCCCGCGTGCTGGCCTCGATGTATGTCGCCCTGCTGCTCAACAGCCTGGTGTGCACCATCGGCATCGTCGGCGGGTTCGCCTTCTCGGTGTTCCTGCAGGGCGTCAACCCGGGCGCCTTCATCAACGGGATCACGCTGCTGACCCATCTGCCCGAGCTGGTCATCTCCGAGGTCAAGGCCGGTCTGTTCGGCCTGATCGCGGGGCTGGTCGCCTGTTACCTGGGCCTGGAGGTCAAAGGTGGTCCCAAGAGTGTCGGTGACGCGGTCAACCAGACCGTCGTCTTCTCCTTCATGGCGTTGTTCGTGGTGAACGTGGTCGTCACCGCGATCGGCCTGAAATTCACGGTGCGGTGACCCGATGGCGATAGTGATCCGCTCCAAGTTCCCCAAGTCCGTGCGCCGGGTACGCCGGCTGTCGGCCTCGCTCGACTCGGTCGGCGATCAGGCGATCTTCTTCGTCCGGGCGCTGGCCTCGGTCCCGCGGGCGCTGCTGTCCTACCGCACCGAGACCATCCGGCTGATCGCCGAGATCAGCATGGGCAGCGGCGCGCTGGCGGTCATCGGCGGCACCGTCGTCATCGTCGGCTTCCTGACCCTCATGGCGGGCGGCACCATCGCGGTGCAGGGCTACAGCTCGCTGGGCAACATCGGCGTCGAGGCCCTCACCGGCTTCTTCGCCGCCTTCATCAACGTGCGCATCGCCGCCCCGGTCATCTCGGGCATCGGCCTGGCCGCCACCATCGGCGCGGGAGCGACCGCGCAGCTGGGCGCCATGCGGGTCGCCGAGGAGATCGACGCCCTGGAATCCATGGCCATCCGGCCGGTGCCGTTCCTGGTCGGCACCCGCGTGCTGGCCGGGCTCATCGCGATCATCCCGCTCTACTCGCTCGCGGTGATCGCCTCGTTCATCGCCAGCCGCTTCGCCACCGTCGTCATCTACGGCCAGTCGGCGGGCGTCTACGACCACTACTTCTCGACGTTCCTGATCCCCAGCGACATCCTCTGGTCGTTCGCGCAGGCCATCGTCATGGCCCTGGTGGTCATGCTGATCCACACCTACTACGGCTTCCACGCGGCGGGCGGACCCGTCGGCGTCGGCAAGGCGGTGGGTAACGCGGTGCGCGCCTCCCTGGTCGCAGTCGTCACAGTGACGCTGCTGATCTCGCTGGCGATCTACGGCACCTCCGGCAACTTCCATCTCTCGGGGTAGCGCCAAATGACACTGTGGACCCGGACCCTCACCGCCCTGCAGGGCGGGCTCGGTCGCAAACTCGCCGGCCTGGCGATGGTGTGCCTGCTGCTCGCCGTCGCGGGCTTCGCCCTCGCCCTGTTCCAGGGCCGCTTCACCAAGACCGCGACCGTGCTGGTCGACGCGCCACGCAGCGGCCTCGTGCTCGACGTCGACGCCAAGGTCAAGATGCGCGGCGTCGAGATCGGGCACGTCAGCCAGATCGACCTGCACGACGACGGCGCCCAGCTCCGGCTCGAACTCGACCCGGACAAGCTGGCCATGGTGCCCTCCAACGCGAGCGTCGACATCCGCTCGACCACCGTCTTCGGCGCCAAGTACGTCAACTTCGTCGTCCCCGAACAGCCCGCGACCACCTCGCTGAAGGCGGGCAGCACCGTGGCCGCCGGCGCGGTCACCGTCGAGTTCAACACCCTGTTCCAGCACCTCAGCGACGTGCTGGCCCAGGTCGAACCCGAGAAGCTCAACGCCACCCTGACCGCGCTCGGCACCGCGCTGGAAGGCCGCGGCGACAAGCTCGGCGACCTGGCGGTCCGCCTCGACGCCTACCTCCGCGAGATGAACCCGTATCTGCCCACGCTGCAGACGGATCTGGACAAGACTGCCACCGTGACCGGTATCTACGCCGACTCCAGCGCGCCCCTGCTGCGCACCCTGGACAACCTGACCGTCACCGGCCGCACCATCACCGAGAACCAGGACGACCTGGACACCGTGCTGGCCAACGTCATCGGCCTCGCCGACACCACCGGCTCGGTGCTGCGCGAGAACGAGACCCAGCTGGTCACCGCGCTCGACCTGCTGCGGCCGACCACGAGCCTGCTCAACGAGTACGCGCCCGCGCTGCGCTGCATCATCGACGGCATCGGCCCGCTGATGCCGGTCGCGGAGGCCATGTTCGGCGGCCGGATGCCCGGCATCGGCATGAACACCAACTTCATGGCCGGCGCCCAGCCCTACACCTATCCCGAGAGCCTGCCCAAGGTGAACGCCACCGGCGGCCCGCACTGCGACGGCGTGACCAACCGCGTGCCCGGCAGCCACTCGGACTACGTGGTGACCGACACCAGCCAGGGCACGGTGTACACGCCGCACACCGGATCGCCGCAGCTCAACGGGCCCAAGGTGTTCGAACTGCTGCTCGACGGCCTGCCGGGAGTGGGGACCACACGGTGAAGAACACGGGAACGATCGTCAAGCTGAGCATCTTCACGGTGATCATGGCGCTGGTGTTCGCCGGCCTCGCCATCGTGCTGAGCCAGGCGCGCTTCGCCAGGGAGAACGGCTACCACGCCGTGTTCACCAGTTCCTCGGGCATGCTGCCCGGCGCCAAGGTGCGCATCGCCGGCGTGCCGGTCGGCTCGGTCAGCGCGGTGAAGGTCGGCGACGACAACCTCGCCCACGTCGAGTTCGACGTCGACCGCAAGTACACGCTGCTGCAGAGCACCCGGGCGACCATCCGCTACGAGAACCTGGTCGGCGACCGGTACCTGGAACTGATGGAGGGCCCCGGCTCGGCGCAGAAACTCCAGCCCGGCGGCACCATCCACCAGACCCAGACCTCGCCCGCGCTCGACCTCGACCTGCTGCTCGGCGGTTTCAAGCCGCTGCTGCGCGGCCTCGACCCCACCCAGGTCAACGACCTGACCGAGGCCCTGCTCCAGATCTTCCAGGGCCAGGGCGGCACGCTGGTCACCCTGCTCAACAGCGGCGGCAGCTTCGCCCGCACGCTGGCCGACCGGGACGCGCTGATCGGCAGCGTCATCACCAACCTCAACACGGTGCTGGCCACCATCGACGACCGCGACAAGCAGTTCGCGACCACGGTCGACGACCTGCAGCGCCTGATCAGCGGCCTGGCCGCGCAGCGCGATCCGATCGGGGAGGCCCTGCCGAGGATCGCGGGCGCCACCGCCGATCTCACCGACCTGCTCGCGCAGGCGCGGCCGGATCTGCGCAACACCATCGAGCAGACCGGGCGCCTGTCGACCAACCTCGACAACGGCTCCGACCAGATCCAGTGGGTGCTCGACAAGCTGCCCGCGACCTACAAACAGCTCATCCGTATCGGCGCCTACGGCTCGTTCCTGCAGCTGTATGTCTGCGGCACCAACCTGCTGGTCGACGGCCCCGACGGCAAGCCGCTGCACGTGCGGCTCCCGGGTGAACAGGCGACCGGAAGGTGTGCGCCGAATGAATGAGAATCGTTCCCCGGCAACGACGATCGGCATCGTGGGCATCGTGCTCGCGATCACGATCTCGCTGGCGGCCCTGCAGTTCGACCGGTTGCCGTTCGTGCGGTCCGGCGCCACCTTCACCGCGTTCTTCGTCGACGCGGGCGGGCTGGTGCCCGGCGACCCGGTGCAGGTGGCGGGCGTGCGGTCCGGCGAGGTCGAGGACGTGGAGCTGGCGGGCACCAAGGTGAAGGTCACGTTCAGCCTGAACGAGCGGATCGTGCTGGGCACCAAGACCACCGCGGCCATCAAGACCAACACCGTGCTCGGCCGCAAGTCGATCGAGGTGGTCCCGCTCGGCCAGGGCGCGCTGCGCGTCGACGACACCATCCCGCTCGAGCGCACCACCTCGCCGTACTCCCTCAACGAGGCGCTCAGCGACCTCGGCGCCACGGTGCAGGACCTGGACATGGACCAGGTCGACAAGACCCTGGACACGCTCTCGGCCGCCTTCGCCGACACCCCCGGCCCGCTGCGCAGCGCGCTCGACGGTGTCACCGCGCTCTCGCGCAGCATCAACGCCCGCGACCAGGCGCTCACCGACCTGCTCGCCCGGGCGCAGAACGTCACCAAGATCCTGGCCGACCGCAGCACCCAGATCAACGCGCTGCTGCTCGACGGCAACAGCCTGCTCGGCGAACTCGACCGGCGGCGCGCCGCGATCAACCAGCTCATGGTCTACATCGACGACGTCTCCCGGCAGCTGTCGGGGCTCGTCGCCGACAACGAGGCGCAGATGCGGCCGGTGCTCGACAAGCTGAACTCCGTGCTCGCGCTGCTGCAGCGCAACAAGGACAACATCTCCGGCGCCCTCGACGGGCTCGGCCCGTACGCGGCCGCCCTCGGCGAGCAGGTCGGCAACGGCCCGTGGTTCAACGCCTACGTGGTCAACGCGACCAGTACCGAGCTGCGCGGCCTCGTCGACGCGCTGGTCTGGCCCGAGCACCTGCCCGAGGACCTGCGCAACATCTTCACCCACCCCGCCCCGCCGTCCATCGGCCCCGCCATCCAGGAGCCGCCGCGATGAACCCGAAGCAGTGGATACGCGCGATCCCGCGCTGGCTGATCGCGGTCGTCGCGGTCGTCGCGGTGGTCGTCGCGGGCAGCGCCGCCTACACCGCGCTCGGTATCGGAAAGACCTCCGTCACCGCCTACTTCACCTCGACCACCGGCCTCTACAGCGGTGACGAGGTGCGCGTGCTCGGCGTGCGCGTCGGCCGGATCGACGACATCGAACCCGGCACCGACCGCGTCCGGGTGCGGATGAGCATCGACAGCGGCGTCGACCTGCCCGCCGACGCGCGGGCCGTCATCATCGCCCCCTCGCTGGTGTCGGCGCGCTTCGTCCAGCTCGCCCCCGCCTACGACGGCGGGCCCAAGCTGACCGACGGCGCCGAGATCCCGATCGACCGCACCGCCGTGCCGGTCGAATGGGACGACATCAAGACCGAACTGTCCAAGCTGGCCACCGCGCTCGGCCCCGTCGGCGACGACAAGCAGGGCTCCTTCGGCCGGTTCGTCGACACCGCCGCCGAGAACCTCGACGGCAACGGCCAGGCCTTCCGCGACACCCTGCGCGAGCTGTCCGCGACCCTGAACACGCTGTCCGACGGGCGAACCGACCTGTTCGGGACCGTGCGCAACCTGCAGAAGTTCGTCGAGGTGCTCTCGGCGAGCAACGAGCAGATCGTGCAGTTCGGCAACCGGCTGGCCTCGGTGTCGTCGGTGCTGGCGGGCGCCTCGGCCGAACTCGGCACCGGGCTCGACCAGCTCGACGTGGCCCTGGCCGACGTCAAGCGGTTCCTCGACGACAGCGGCACCGAACTCACCGAGGGCGTGCAGCGACTGTCGGAGGTCACCCAGCAGCTGGTGGACAAGCGGCCCGAGATCGAGCGCGTCCTGCACTCCGGCCCGACCGCGATGGTGAACTTCTACCAGATCTACAAGCCGGCCCAGGGCACGCTCAGCGGCGCCATCTCGCTGAACAACTCGATGAACCCGATCAGCTTCCTGTGCGGGTCGATCCGGGCGCTCGAACACGCCGACTCCGATCGCAGCGCCGACCTGTGCGCGCAGTACCTGGCCCCGGTGATCAGCTCGCTGGCCATGAACTACGTGCCGCTGATGGCCAACGTCGCCAGCAGCGTGACGGCGTTCCCGAACCAGCTGGTGTACAGCCCGCCGAGCCTCGCGGCCGAGGCGGCGCCGTCGGTGTCGGTGCCGTCGGGCCTGGCCGGCCTCGCGGTGCCGGGAGGAGAACGATGAACCGCGCACGACGCATGGTGGCGGGCACCGCCCTCGGACTGGCGGTGGCCCTCGGCGCCACCGGCTGTCAGTGGGACGGCCTGAACTCGCTGCCCATGCCGGGATCGGAGGGCACCGGAGCGGGCGCCTACAAGGTCCGCATCCAGATGCCGAACGTCACCACCCTGACCCGCAATTCGCCGGTCCGGGTGGACGACATCGCGGTGGGCACCGTCACCGGGATCGAGGTCGAGGGCTGGCACGCGCTGGTCACCGTCTCGCTCAACCCCGACGTGCGGCTGCCCGCCAACGCGGTCGCCAAGATCGGCCAGACCTCGCTGCTCGGCAGCAACCACCTCGAGCTGGCCGCGCCGACCGGCGAACCCGCCCAGGGGCAGCTGCGCGACGGCGATCTCATCCCGCTCGACCGCGCCGGCGCCTATCCGACCACCGAGCAGGTGCTGTCCTCGCTGTCGGTGGTGCTCAACGGCGGCGGGATCGCCCAGCTCGAGACCATCACCACCGAACTGAACAACATGGTCGACGGCCGCGCGGGCGAGATCGCCGACCTGATCCCGCAGCTGGCCACCCTCACCACCGGCCTGGACAAGCAGACCGGCGACATCATCGCGGCCATGCAGGGGCTCGACCGGCTGGCGGGCAGCTTCGCCGCGCAGAAGGACGTGCTGGCCGAGGCCATCGAGCAGATCCAGCCCGCCATCACCGTGCTGGCGGACCGCACCGAGAACATCACCACGGCGATCACCGCCCTCGGCGACCTCGGCGCCGTCACCCAGCGGGTCGTCCAGGCAGGCGGCGACGACCTGAAGGCCAACCTGGCCAGCCTCGGCCCGGTGCTGCAGACCCTGGCCGACACCGGCAACAACCTGCTCGAGGCGCTGCGCATCCTGCCGACGTTCCCGTTCCCGATGAAGAACCTGAACAACGTCATCAAGGGCGACTACCTCAACCTCTACATCACCGTCGACCTGACCGGCAGCCGCCTGGACAGCAACTGGCTCACCGGCACCCCGCTCGGCGGGCGGTTCGGCGGCGTCGAGGGTGTGCTCGGCGGGTTCGCGCCCTCCACGGCCACCGACGCGGGCAACCCGGCCACCGGTCCGCTCGCGTCGCCCGGCCCGTCGCCGACCCCGACGATCCCCGGCTTGCCGCCGATCCCCGGTCTGCCCTCCATTCCCGGGCTGACCGTGCCGCTCGAGGGAGGTGCGGGCCGATGAAACTCACCCGCTTCGTACGGATCCAGCTCAGCATCTTCGCGGTCCTGACCGTCATCGGCCTGGTGGTCATGGGCGGCATGTACGTCCAGCTGCCCGCCATGTTCGGCATCGGCCGCTACGAGGTCACCGTGAAGCTGGCCGCCACCGGCGGGCTGTACCCGACCTCGAACGTGTCCTATCGCGGCACCAACATCGGTGTGGTGCGCGAGGTCCGGCTCACCCCGGCCGGGGTGGACGCGCGGCTGTCCATCGACAGCGACTACAAGGTGCCCGCCGATTCGGCCGCCTGGGTGCGCAGCGTGTCCGCGATCGGCGAGCAGTACGTCGACCTGGTGCCCTCCGACAAGCCCGCGGGCGGGTACCTGCGCGACGGGTCGGTGATCCCCGAGGAGCGCACCAAGCTCCCGCAGGACGTGGGCGCCCTGCTCGACCAGACCGACCGGCTGCTGGCCGGGGTCGCCGACACGCGGCTGCGCCAGGTCATCGACGAGGCGTTCCTGGCCTTCAACGGCGCGGGCCCCGACCTGCAGCGCTTCATCGACTCGGCCGCGCTGCTGATCCAGCAGGCCTCCGACGACGTCGAACCGACCAAGAAGCTGCTCGACCAGATCGGTCCGCTGCTCGACACCCAGGTCCAGACCGAGGGCGCCATCCGGTCCTGGACCCAGGACCTGGCCACTTTCACCGATCAGCTGCGCGAGCACGATCCCACGCTGCGCAACCTGCTCGCCGACAGCCCGGCCGCCATGCAGCGGGTCACCCGGCAGTTCCAGGACCTGCAGCCGACGCTGCCGGTGCTGCTGCGCAATCTGGTCTCCGTCGGTCAGGTCGGCGTGACGTATCACGCGAGCCTCGAGCAGTTGCTCGTGGTCTTCCCGCCCCTGATCGCCGCGCTGCAGACCGCGATCCGCGGGCCGATCGACTACGGCGTGATGGTGGACTTCATGGCGGTGCTCAACGACCCGCCCGCGTGCACGACCGGGTTCCTGCCGCCCGAACAGTGGCGTCAGCCTTCGGAACTGAGCCCGATGGACACGCCCGCCGGCCTGTACTGCAAGGTGCCGCAGGACTCCAACATCGAGGTGCGCGGCATCCGCAACACCCCGTGCATGGAGTACCCGGGCCGGCGCGCGCCGACCCCGGAGCTGTGCCGGACCGGTTTCGTCCCGGAGGGCACCAACCCGCCCTTCGGCCCGCCGCAGCCGGTCGCGCCCGCCGCCGCTCAGGGTGGACTTCCGTCCAATTCGGTCACGCCCGCCGCGGCGCGGCCCTACGATCCGTCAACGGGGGTTTACCTCGGGACCGACGGCCGAACCTATCGCCAGGGCGACATCGGTCCCGGCGGTTCGGGCACCGTGCCTGCCAGCTGGCAGGCGATGTTGGAGGAGCAGCAGCGATGACGGAGACGGACAACCGCCGCCCGCGCCGACGCGCGGCACGATCGGCCGGACCACCGGTCGAGGGCGACACCACCATCGAGCGGACGGCGCCTGCGGTGACCGTCGCCGCCGCGCCGAAGCCCGCCGCCGCGGCCGAACCCGCCGTCTCCCTCGGCAAGCCGACCCCGCGGGCCGCGGACGACCCGGGCACCACGGTGGCGCCCGGCGAGCCCGACGACACCGACGAGCCCGAGGCGGAACGGGCCGCGTCGTCGCGCTCGATCGGGCGGATCGTGCTCGCCGCGGCCGCGGCCGTGCTGGTCCTCGCGCTGGTCGCCGGCGCGGGCGTGGCCGGCTGGTTCGCCTGGGCGGGCATGCGCGAGGACGACCTGCGCGAGCAGTACACCGCGACCGCCCGCCAGGCCGTCATCAACCTGACCACCATCCGCGCCCAGTCCGCCAAACAGGACATCGACCGGATCCTGGCCACCGCGTCCGGGCAGTTCCGGTCCGAATTCGACGGCCGGGTCGACCCGTTCACCACGATCGTGCAGCAGGCCAAGGTCGACTCCAGCGGCGAGGTCGTCGAGTCGGGCATCGAGCGCGCGGACGACGGCTCGGCCAAGGTCCTCGTCGCGGTCAAGCAGACGGTGACCAACGCCGGTTCGCCCGAACCCCAGCAGCGCATGTACCGCTTCCGGGTGACGGTGACCAACGACAACGGCAACCTGTCGGTGACCAGTGTGGAGTTCGTCGGATGAGCAGGATGAGGATCTATTACGCCGTCCTCGGCGCGGTCGCCCTGCTCGCGGTCGCCGCGCTCGGCACCGGGCTGTTCCTGCTCTGGGACCAGCACCGCACCGACCAGGCCCGCGAGGACGCCCTGACCGCGGCGAGCCGCACCGTCACCGCGATGTTCAGCTACGAGCCCGGCACCGTGGAGACCGAGCTGCCGAAGGCGGCCGACGCGCTCACCCCGGGCTTCCGCGAGGATTACCTCAAGCTGATCAACCAGGCCATCGTGCCCGGCGCCAAGGAGAAGCAGCTGACGGTGAAGGCCACCATGCAGGCGGGCGGCGTGGTCAGCGCCGACGCCGGCCACGCGGTGGTGCTGCTGTACCTGAACCAGCTGACCACCAGCAAGGACGCGCCGGAGGGCCAGACCACCGGCACCCGGGTGCGGGTGTCGCTGGACAAGTCCGACGACCGTTGGCTGGTCGCCCAGGTCACGCCGGTCTGATCGGCTCCGCCGGGTCGCGGGGCAGGCGCACCACGAACGTCGCCCCGCCGCCGGGCGTCTGCTCCACGGCGACCACGCCGCCGTGCGCGGCGACCAGCGCCTGCACGATCGACAGCCCCAGCCCGGTGCCGCCGCTCGCGCGGGTGCGCGAGGTGTCGGTGCGGTAGAAGCGCTCGAAGATCCGCTCGGCGTCCTCCGGCGGCAGGCCGGGACCGGTGTCGACGACCTCGACGCGCACCTCGTCGCGGTGCGGGGTCAGCCGCACGGTGATCCGGGCGTCGGGCGGGGTGTGGGTGAGCGCGTTGTTGAGCAGATTGGTCAGCACCTGGCCGAGGCGGTGGCGGTCGCCCAGGACCTCGAGGGTGCCGGCGCCGTCCGCGACGTCGAGGGCGATGTCGCGCCCGGCGTCGGCGCGGGCGGCGGCGGCCGCGCGGGCGCTGTGTACGGCGTCGCCCGCCAGGGTCAGCAGGTCCACCGGGCGGGTCTCCACCGGTCGCTGGGCGTCGAGGCGGGCGAGCATCAGCAGGTCCTCCACGAGCAGCCCCATGCGCTGCGCCTCGTGCTCGATCCGGTCCATGAACAGCGCCGGGTCCGCGGTCGCGCCCTGCCGGTAGAGCTCGGCGAAACCTCGGATGGTGGTCAGCGGCGTGCGCAGCTCGTGGCTGGCGTCCGCGACGAACCGCCGCATCCGGCCCTCGGACTCGCGGGCCGCGGACTCCGAGGCCTCGGTGGCGGCGAACGCCTGCTGGATCTGGGTGAGCATGGTGTTCAGCGACTCCGAGAGCCGGTCGACCTCGGTCCTGGTGCCGCGCACCGGCACGCGGCGATGCAGGTCACCGCCCGCGATGGCCGCCGCGGTCGCCTCCACCCGCCGCAGCGGGCGCAGACTGCCGCGCACCAGGAAGTAGGCCGCAACGGCCAGCACGACCAGCACCACCGCGCCGACCGTCAGCTGCACGAGGACGAGCTTGCGGACGGTCTCGATGTTCTCGGTCAGCGGCAGCGCGATGGTGACGGTCGAATCGGGGGTCTCCTCGGTCAGCACCCGCCACAGCACGGGGGAGTCGCCCACCGAACCCACGGTCACCGGCTGGTGCGCGGGCGGATCCGGCAGCGCGGGCGCGGTGTCGACGCCGAACACGTTGTTCAGCAGCACGTCCCGCCCGTTGGTGTTGTGGCCGACGAGGTAGTAGCGGCTAGGGGAGTGCTTGGAGCCCGGCGCGGGCACCGGCAGCTGGGGCGGGGGCGCGGGACCCCGCAGTATCCGGGTCCAGTCGGCGGCGCCCTCGCGCAGCTGCGCGTCGGTCCGGTTGTCCAGCGACGTCGCCATGGCCCGGGTGACCACGAAACCGGAGACGGCGAGCCCGAACCCGGCCAGCGCCACCAGCGCCACGACCAGCGTCACGCGCAACGGCACCGCCGACAGCCCGCGCACGCGGCGGCTCATCGCGGCTCGCGCATCACATAACCCACGCCGCGCAGGGTGTGGATGAGTCGCTCCGGTCCGGTGTCGACCTTCTTGCGCAGATACGACACGTAGGTCTCCACCACCCCGACCTCGCCGCCGAAGTCGTAGCGCCACACGTGATCCAGGATGCGCGGCTTGCTCAGCACGGTGCCCGCGTTGACCATGAAGTAGCGCAGCAGCGTGAACTCGGTGGGGGACAGGGCGACCGGTTCACCCGCCTTCCACACCTCGTGGGTGTCGTCGTCGAGCTCGATGTCGGCGAAGCGCAGCCGCGAGGGTTCGGCCCTCGGCTCGGCGCGGCCCGCGCGGCGCAGCACGACCCGCAGCCGGGCCACGACCTCCTCCAGGCTGAAGGGCTTGGTGATGTAGTCGTCGGCGCCCATGGTCAAGCCGTTGACCTTGTCCTCGACCTCGTCGCGGGCGGTCAGGAACAGCACAGGGGCGTCGATGCCGTCGGCGCGCAGCCTGCGCAGCAGGCCGAAGCCGTCCATGCCGGGCATCATCACGTCGACGATCAGCGCCTCGGGCCGGAACGTGCGGGCACGGTCGAGCGCCGCGGCGCCGTCGGCGGCCGTAGCCACCTCGAAGCCCTGGAACCGCAGGCTCACCGACAGCAGCTCGACGATCATCGGCTCGTCGTCGACGACCAGGATGCGGGCTTCGGGCATGGCGACCATGCTGCCCCACCGCGCTGGGAAGGTGCTGGAGGAACGCTGTGAGGTCGCTGTGTGCCGCCCGCGTCAGCGGGCGGTGTCGGGGAAGTCGGCCGGGTCGGTGAGCAGGGCCGCGCCGGCGACGCTGCCGTGCGACAGCGCGTCGAGGAACGCGCGGGCCCAGCGGTCCACGTCGTGGGTCAGCACCTGGCGGCGCATGGTCCGCATCTTGCGGCGCTTGGTGTCGCGGTCGTCGTCGAGCGCGCCGAGGATCGCGGTCTTGACGCTGTCCAGGTCGTGCGGGTTGCACAGGTAGGCCTGGCGCAGTTCGGCCGCGGCACCGGTGAACTCGCTGAGCACCAGCGCGCCGTTGAGGTCGCTGTGGCAGGCCACGTACTCCTTGGCCACCAGGTTCATGCCGTCGCGCAGCGGGGTGACCAGCATGGCGTCGGCGGCGACGAAGAACGCGATCAGCTCGTCGCGGGGGATGGGCCGGTGCAGGTAGTGCACCACCGGATAGCCGACGCGGGCGAACTCGCCGTTGATCCGGCCGACCTGCCGCTCGATGTCGCCCCGCATCTGGATGTAGCTCTGCACCCGCTCGCGGCTCGGGGTGGCCAGCTGCACCATGACCGTCTCGGACGGGTCGATACGGCCCTCCTGCAGCAGCTCCTGGAGCGCGTTGAGCCGGATGTCGATGCCCTTGGTGTAGTCGAGCCGGTCGACGCCGAGCATGATGTTCTTCGGGTTGCCCAGCTCGGCCCGGATCTTGGCCGCCCGCTCCCGGACCGAACGCCGCCGCGAGTACTCGTCCATCTCCGCCGAGGCGATCGAGATGGGGAACGCGCCGACCCGGACCGTGCGGAACCCGACCTGCACCACACCGAGCTTGGATCGCACACCGACGGTGCCGCGCGAGGTCGGCTGACCGGCCAGCCGCCGCGCCAGGTAGAGGAAGTTCTGCGCGCCGCCGGGCAGGTGGAAGCCGATCAGGTCGGCGCCGAGCAGACCCTCGACGATCTCGGTCCGCCACGGCATCTGCATGAACAGCTCGACCGGCGGGAACGGGATGTGCAGGAAGAAACCGATGGTCAGATCGGGGCGCAGCATGCGCAGCATCTTGGGGACCAGCTGCAACTGGTAATCCTGCACCCAGACGGTGGCGTTCTGCGCGGCTACCTTGGCCGTCGCCTCGGCGAACCGCCGGTTGACCTCGACGTAGGCGGCCCACCACTGCCGGTCGTAGACCGGGCGCACGATCACGTCGTGGTAGAGCGGCCACAGGGTGCCGTTGGAGAAGCCCTCGTAGTAGTCCTCGACCTCCTGCGCCGTCAGCGGCACCGGATGCAGTTCGAGGCCGTCCTCGATGATCGGGTCGACGTCGACGTCGGGCACGCCGGCCCAGCCGACCCAGGCCCCCTTGTTGCTGCGCAGCACCGGCTCCAGCGCGGTCACCAGACCGCCCGGGCTGCGCTTCCAGCGGGTGGTGCCGTCGGGCAGCCGTTCCAGGTCGACGGGCAGGCGGTTGGCCACCACGACGAAGCCGGAACCGTGGTCGCTGGGCGCGGTCACGACGGCATCGCTGGTCTCGGACGGGTTGTCGGACTGTCGGTCACTCATCTGGTCCACTCACGCATCCTTTGCGCAGTCGCAGGGTCCCGCTTTTCGGTTGTGTCGTGCCGGGGAGGTCTACTCGCCGCGGACGCTAGGGCCTATACCCAGCATCGACAGGAGCATGCGGCATTCGTCGGCGTCCTCGGCGTAGGCGGCGACGACGCGCTGCGCCTGGCGCGCGGTCTCGTCGGCCAGAGGCTCGAGGTCGTCGTCGGCGATGTCGTTGGCGCTGCTCTTGGCGGGCATGGTGATCTGTCCTCCGGATCCGGGCAGGGTGTGCGAATGAACAATGTTATCGGGCGCGAGTGGACCAGCGGTGAACTGCGGGGCCCCCATGACGTGGGGCGGCACACATACCGAAACGTCGGTTACCGTGACCCGAGATCGGATCCGCTATCGAAAGGTTCGCTATGCCACTGGCCACGGTCAACGGGATCCCACTGAATTATCAGGTCAAGGGCGACCGTACCAAGGGCACCGATGTGCCCGGTGGCGGCCCGCTGGTGGTGCTGATCATGGGCACCGGCTCGCCGGGCCGGGTGTGGGAACTGCACCAGGTGCCCGCGCTGGTCGCGGCGGGCTACCGCGTGTGCACCTTCGACAACCGCGGCATCGCGCCGTCCTACGAGGGCGGCGGCGAGATCCGGATCGAGCAGCTGGTGGCCGACACCGCCGCCCTCATCGAGTTCCTCGGCGAGGGCCCCGCCCTGGTCGCGGGCACCTCCATGGGGGCGCGGGTGGCCCAGGAGCTCGCGCTGGCCCGGCCCGACCTGGTCCGCAAGGCCGTCTTCATGGCCGGGCACGGCAGGCTCGACCAGTTCCAGAAGACCCTGTCGGAGGGCGAGCAGGCGCTCGACGCGGCGGGCACCACGCTGCCGCCGAAGTTCGAGGCGGCGCTGACCGCGGTGATGAACCTGTCGCCCGCCACGATGGCCGACAAGGCCGCCGCGCGCGACTGGCTCGACCTGTTCGAGTTCACCGGCGGCCCGTCCACGGCGGGCATCCGCGCCCAGCGCTCGATGGCCCACGACTTCGACCGGGTCGCCGCCTACCGCGCCATCACGGTGCCGTGTCTGGCCATCGGGTTCGCCGACGACCGCATGATCCCGCCGTATCTGTCGCGTGAGGTGGCCGAGGCCATCCCCGGCGCCCGGTACCAGGAGATCCCCGACACGGGCCACTACGGCTACCTGGAGCGGCCGGAGGCGGTCAACAAGATCCTGCTCGATTTCTTCGCAGGCTGATTTCCGCACGGAGGTAACTGCCTACACGTAACGTCTCCCTTGCTAGGGTCGACACAACGCTCGGGGTTTCTCCGGGGCCCTGCCACTCGTGTGCCACACGAGCCGGGACCCGTGGAGCCCGCGGAGCACTCCCGTACCAAGCGCCAGTATCCAGTGAGGTGAAATTGAGCACCAACCCCTTCGACGACGAGGACGGCCGCTTCTTCGTTCTGGTCAACGACGAGGAACAGCACTCCCTGTGGCCCGCATTCGCCGAGGTCCCGGCGGGTTGGCGTGTCGTGTTCGGCGAGGACAGCCGGGCCGCCTGCGTCGAGTACGTCGAGAAGAACTGGACCGATATGCGTCCCAAGAGCCTGCGTGACGCGATGGCCGCCGACGATGCGGCCCGCGCCCAGTCCTGACCTGCGGTAACCGATACTGCGCCCGGGACGCATCACCGAGCGCACCGGTCCGCCGGCACCTCCGCGGTGCCGCGGACCGGTGTGCCCGGTTATGATGGCCGCGGCTCGGCGCCACACGCCTCCTTAGCTCAGTGGTAGAGCACCGCTCTTGTAAAGCGAAGGTCGTCAGTTCAATCCTGACAGGGGGCTCAACCTGAAGAATGGCTCCGACCTGGATCGGAGCCATTCTCGTGTGCCTGATCCGGCCGCCTGCGGCGTCTCACACCTGGCCGACCGGTCTCGTCTGCGAGTCGCGGCCGGACCCAACCCGTCTGCGCAGAGCGATAGCGAGTATTGATCCACGAATCGGTGTTTCCCTCGCAGCACTCTTCTCGCCGCTGAACCTGCCGGCGTCTCACCTTCGCCGATTCGGCACTCCGGCTGCTTCGACGATCTCAGCCCGGAAGGTGACGCCCCTCACGTCAGGGAACCGAGAAGGGTCCGACGTCGTCGAATCCAGGTGACCGCAACGAACGGGGCCACAGGTGCCCGTTCGAGGTCGAAGGAGTGTGCGCCGGCTCCGGCGAACACGGGGAAGGGGAATCGGCACCATGAATCGAACTCGGCTGCTCGCGGCAACCGCGGCGTCTACAGCACTGATCGCAACCCTCATCGGCACGGCTGCCCCCGCGCAGGCGGTGGTGTGGGGTGCCTGACCCAACCACTGACGAACTCATCGAGTCGGTTGTCGCGGCCGGCCGCGAATGGAACCTGAGTATCGGTCAGACCGACCACGGGCATCTGGCGATCGGTTCGCGTGGTGACCGCAAGCTGGAACATCCGATCGAGATCCTCTTCACCGCCCCGGAGCTGCACAGCTACTACCGGCGAATTGCCGGCGAGGCCGAGCAGGGGGGAGCCCCGGAACCGCCGTGGGCCTGGTGGATGACATTGATGTCGACTCACCTGCTGGAAGCCGTCCATGAGACAGACCGCCGCGAAGAGCGGTGCGTGATCACGGTGACGGCAACCGGTTTCGCAGCGGAACCCGCGACGGAAGCTCGCACCCGAGTCTGATCTGTCCGGACCTGGTGGAGATTCGATCCGCCTGCGGGAGTCGTGTCGGCGTGGGCGGGGGCACTGCGCCCTCGCCCACTGCCGCATCGACCTCCCCGATCGCGCCGGCGGTAGAACGACGTCCGCGCTCAGTCCGGGACGTTGGCGCCGTGGCCCAGGTCGCGGAGGGCGGCCTTGATCTTGGCCTGGGCCTCGTCCAGGGACTCCGGGGACGGGTCGGGGTCGGCGCCGGAGATGTCGAAGTCGGTCAGCGAGTACGCCGGGAAGACGTGCAGGTGCAGGTGCGGGACCTCGAGGCCGGCGATGAGCAGGCCGGCGCGGGGGGCGTCGAAGGCGGCGCGCACGGCGCGGCCGATCGTCTGGGCGACGGCGGTCAGGCGGGCGAAGACCTCGCCGTCGACGTCCTGCCACTGGTCGATCTCGGCGCGCGGCACCACCAGGGTGTGGCCCGGGGTGACCGGGGCGATGGTGAGGAAGGCGACGAACTCGTCGTCCTCCCATACGAAGCGGCCGGGGATCTGACCTGCGATGATCGCGCTGAAGACGGATGCCATAGCGGCGAGCCTAGTGCGCGCGGGCCGTGGCCGGGACCCGCGCGACCCTAGACGGCGATGAAGTGCGACAGGATGCCCTGCACCTCGTAGATGTCGACCTGGCGGTTGAACTTCTGCTTGATCGGGGACGGGTCGCTGCCGATCCAGATGTAGAGCTCGGCGTCGAGGTCGAGGTGACCGGCCGTCTCCACCGAGAAGTGGGAGATCGAGCGGTAGGGGATGGAGTGGTAGCTGGTCCGCTTGCCGGAGATGCCCTGCTTGTCGACCATGATCAGCCTGCGGTTGGTGAACAGCATGGCGTCGCGGACCAGGAGGAACCCGGCGTAGATCTGCTCGCCGTTGCCGAGCAGCCTGCCGAACTCCTGCTGCGCCGAGGCGGGTTCGATCGGACCCGCGTTGCCCATCATGCCGCTGATGAGACCCATTGTGCGCACACACCTTTCGTGTAGCCCCGCCCTGTGTGCGGTATTCCCTCCATGATGCCTCCGTAAGCAGTGGACGGCAGATGAACATCGGGATTACCCCAGGTACCTGGCCGGATGCGGTGGGCGGCCCGTCCTCTAGGCTGTCTGCCGTGCGCGTACTCGTCATCGGATCCGGAGCCCGTGAACATGCCCTCGTCCTGGCCCTGCGCCGGGACCCGTCGGTGACCGCGGTCGTCGCCGCCCCCGGCAATCCGGGTATCGGCCAGCTCGCCGAGCTGCGCCAGGTCGACCAGACCTCGGCCGAGGCCGTGGTGGCGCTGGCCACCGACGTGGCCGCCGACCTGGTGGTCATCGGTCCCGAGGTGCCGCTGGTGCTCGGCGTCGCCGACGCGGTGCGCGCGGCGGGCTTCCCGGTGTTCGGCCCGTCGGGCGCGGCCGCCCGGATCGAGGGATCCAAGGCGTTCGCCAAGGACGTCATGGCCGCCGCGGGCGTGCGCACCGCGCACAGCGAGATCGTGGACAACCCGGCCGACCTGGACGCCGCCCTCGACCGCTTCGGTCCCACCTGGGTGGTCAAGGACGACGGCCTCGCGGCGGGCAAGGGCGTCGTGGTGACCGACGATCGCCGGGCCGCCCGCGATCACGGCGCCGAGCTGCTCGAGCAGGGCCACCCCGTGCTGCTCGAGTCGTTCCTCGACGGGCCGGAGGTGTCGCTGTTCTGCCTGGTCGACGGGGAGACCGTCGTCCCGCTGCTGCCCGCCCAGGATCATAAGCGCGTCGGGGACGGCGACAGCGGCCCCAACACCGGCGGCATGGGTGCCTACGCGCCGCTGCCGTGGCTGCCCGCCGAGACGCTGACCGAGATCGTCGAGGACGTGGTCAAGCCGGTCGCGGCCGAGCTGGTCGCCCGCGGGTCGTCGTTCTCCGGCCTGCTCTACGCCGGTCTGGCGATCGGCGTGGCGGGTCCGGCCGTCGTCGAGTTCAACTGCCGCTTCGGTGATCCCGAGACCCAGGCGGTGCTGGCGCTGCTCGACAGCCCGTTCGCGGAGCTGCTGCACGCCACCGCGACCGGCCGGCTGGCGGAGGTGGAGGCCCCGCGCTGGAAGGACGGCTCGGCGATCACCGTCGTGCTGGCCGCCGAGAACTACCCGGGTCGCCCCCGCGTCGGTGACGTCATCAGCGGCGCGGGCGAGGGCGCGGTCGACGGGGACACGCTGGTGCTGCACGCGGGCACCGGTCAGCGGGAGGACGGCGCGCTGGTGTCCGCGGGTGGCCGGGTGCTCAACGTGGTCGGTGTCGGCGCGGATCTCGCGCAGGCGCGCGAGCGGGCCTACGAGCGGCTGAGCCGGATCAAGCTGCCCGGCAGCCACTTCCGCACCGACATCGGCGCGACCGAGGTGACCATCCCGCAGGGCTGAGCGCGGCCGATCAGGTCAGCGACAGCCCGTGCAGGGCCAGCCAGGGCTGCGGGTCGATGTGCTCGCCGTTCTGGATGACCTCGAAGTGCAGGTGCGGGCCGGTGGAGTCGCCGCGGTTGCCGATGCGGGCGATCTGCATGCCCGCGGGCACGCGTTCGCCGACCGAGACGAAGAAGTCGTACATGTGCCCGTAGACCGTGATGGTGCCGTCGTCGTGGCGGATCCGGACCCAGAGGCCGAAGCCCTGGGCGGGCCCGGCGTCGATGACGGTGCCGTCGGCGACGGCGTAGATCGGGCTGCCGATGGCGGCCGCGATGTCGATACCGCGGTGCAGGGTGCCCCAGCGTGAGCCGAAGCCCGAGGTGAACAGGCCACGCGCGGGCAGGCTGAATCCGCCGCCGGGCAGGGCGGTGCCGGGCACGACGACGTTCGGCACCGTGGTCGGCGCGCTGGAGATCCAGGGCTGCCATTCCCCGGAGGCGGCCGCGGCGGCCTCGGCCTTGGCGCGTTCCAGGGTGGCCCGCGACGCGGCGGCGACGACCGCGGCCTCGCGGCGCTTCTCGCCGTTGGCGATGGCGGTGAGCATGCGGCGCACCGACTGCGGTGTGTTCTGCAGCTGTGGGGGATAGGCGAGGGCGACCGGTTGCGCCTCGCCGGGGGCGGGTTCGCCGCCGAGTTCGGAGAGTATGCGGGTGTCCGAGGCCGCGAACAGGGCGACCGCGAGCAGCCCGGCGATGAGCACGCGGTGCCTGCGCAGGAAGCGCACGGTCTGCTCGCGGTCGGGCCTGCGGGCCCACAGGGCCTCGGCGCCCGCGCGGGGCCGCGCGAGGAACACCGTGCGCAGCTCGCCGCGGCGCAGCTCGGCCAGGACGGCGCCGACGGCGGGGTGCCGGGCGAGCCGGTCGCTCACGCGCCCGCGCAGGGAGCGGGTATCGAGGTGCTCGCGCCAGTCGGCGCGCAGGGCGACGCCGTGGGCGAAGCGGGGCGTCCTGGCCCGCGGCTCGGCCTTCGGGTCCGGGGCGAGCTCGGTGTCGGTGTCGGTCATGCTGCCCCCGCGCTCCGTCGCCGGCGGGGACGTGCCCGCCGGTGGGTTGCCTCCCTGTTCGCTGTCGGAGCCATTGTGCCGACCTTATCCGCGTGCGCGCGCGGACGGGTGCTCTACCGTCATTCGGGTGTCCAGAGAATCACGCCGGTCGACCATTCCCCCTTTCTACGTCATGGACGTGTGGAAAGCGGCTGCCGAGCGGGCCCGGTCGCACGGTGACGTGCTGGTGCTCGCGGCGGGTCAGCCGTCGACCAAGGCGCCCGCCCCGGTGCTGCGCGCGACGCGGGCCGCGATCGACGCCGAGCTGCTCGGCTACACCGAGACCTTCGGCATCCTGCCCCTGCGCGAGGAGATCGCCGCGCACCATCGGCGGACCTACGGCTACGACGTGCACCCCGACGAGGTGGTGGTGACGACCGGGTCCTCCGGCGCGTTCACGCTGATCTTCCTGGCCGCGTTCGACGCCGGTGACACGGTGGTGGTCGCCCGTCCCGGCTACCCGGCCTATCGCAACACGCTGCGCGCGCTCGGCTGCGAGGTCGTCGAGCTGGACTGCGGCCCGCACACCCGGTTCCAGCCGACGGTGGCGATGCTCGAGGCGCTGCCCGCCCCGCCCGCGGGCCTGGTGGTGGCGAGCCCGGCCAACCCGACGGGCACCATGATCGACCCGGCCGAGCTGGCGGCGCTGGCCCGCTGGTGCGAGGCCAACGGCACGCTGCTGATCTCGGACGAGATCTATCACGGCATCACCTACGGCGACGCCGAGCCGACGGCCTCGGCCTGGGAGTTCTCGCGGGAGTCGGTGGTCATCGGGTCGGTGTCGAAGTACTTCTCGATGACCGGCTGGCGGCTGGGCTGGATGCTGGCGCCCGCCGACCTGCGTCCCGCGCTGCAACGGCTGGCCTCCAACATGACCGTCTGCCCGCCCGCGATCTCCCAGTACGCGGCCGCGCACGCCTTCGGCCCGGAGGCGAAGGACGAGCTGGACGGGCACGTGCGCCGCTACGCGCGCAACCGCGAGCTGCTGCTGAAGGGTCTGCCGGAGCTGGGCATCACCGACCTGGCCCCCGCCGACGGCGCCTTCTACGCCTACGCCGACATCGGCCACCTGACCGAGGACTCGCGCGCCTGGTGCGCGCGGGTCCTCGCGCACACCGGGGTGGCGCTGGCGCCAGGCCTCGATTTCGACACCGTACGAGGCGACCGGACCGTTCGCTTCTCCTTTGCCGGGGCGACCGCCGATATCGAGCTCGCGCTCGAGCGACTTTCCGGCTATCTGCGAGACTGACCAGTCGGTTATCGGAAGTGATGTGCGACAACAACTTTGCGCAGTACGAACACATCTGTGCCGGGATGCGGTAAAACACAGTCAGTCCTATTTTTCCGCGTTTCCCCGATGACGATTGCGCACGGTTGAACTGATGACGATTGGCACGATCCCGCGGTGACCACCGCGACGACTCCGAAAGGCGAACGACGTCGCCAAGCTCTGGTGGCGGCGGCGGCTGAGCTGTTGCTCGAAGGCGGATTCGACGCCGTCCGGCATCGCTCGGTCGCCACTCGCGCCGACCTCCCGCTGGCTTCGACCACCTACTACTTCGAGTCCCTGGAAGACCTCATCGCGCGCGCGGTGGAGTTCAGCGGCACGGTCGAGCTCGACGCCATGCGCAGGCGCGTCGGCGAGGTCAGCCACCGGCGCCGCGGCGCCGAGGCGACGGTCGACCTCGTGCTGGATCTGCTGGTCGGCCCGGACACCGGGGACGCGAGCGGGCAGGTCATCGCCCGCTACGAACGCTCCGTCGCCTCGGCGCGGCACCCCGAGCTGCGCGAGGTGCAGTTGCGACTACGGGCCAAGCTCGAGGACCTGCTGGCCGACGTCCTACGCCGTTCGGACCGGGTCGTGCGCCCCGAGCAACTGCGCAGGCTCGTCGCGGTGGTGGACAGCGCGGTCGTGTCGGCGCTGATCGAGGGCCAGCCCGAACCGCGCCGCACCGCCCGCGCCGGGTTGCTCGAACTCATCGACCTGGTGGCGCCGCCGGTCGTGCCCAACGTGGCCAATATGGTCCCCCAGCAGCCCGAACGAGTGCGCCAACTAGACTGAGTGCCCGTGAGCCTCGTCCCCAATGTCCTCGCCACCCGTTACGCCAGCCCGGAGCTCGTCGCGCTCTGGTCGCCCGAGAACAAGATCGTGCTCGAGCGCAAGCTGTGGCTCGAGGTGCTGCGGGCGCAGTCCGAGCTGGGCATCGACGTCCCCGCCGGGGTGATCGAGGACTACGAGCGGGTCATCGACCAGGTGAACCTGGCCTCGATCGCCGAGCGCGAGCGGGTCACCCGCCACGACGTGAAGGCCCGCATCGAGGAGTTCAACGCCCTCGCGGGCCACGAGCACGTGCACAAGGGCATGACCAGCCGCGACCTCACCGAGAACGTCGAGCAGCTGCAGATCCGCCTCTCGCTCGAGCACGTCTACGCGCACGGCGTCGCCATCGCCGCCCGGCTGGGGGAGCGGGCCGCGCAGTACCAGGAACTGGTCATGGCGGGCCGCTCGCACAACGTGGCCGCCCAGGCCACCACCCTCGGCAAGCGCTTCGCCTCGGCCGCCGACGAACTGCTCGTCGCGCTGACCCGCCTGCGCGAGCTGATCGACCGCTATCCGCTGCGCGGCATCAAGGGCCCGATGGGCACCGCCCAGGACATGCTCGACCTGCTCGGCGGCGACGCGGCCAAGCTGGCCTCGCTCGAGCAGCAGGTCGCCCGGCACCTCGGCTTCGCCGACGTGTTCACCAGCGTCGGGCAGGTCTACCCGCGTTCGCTCGACCACGACGTGCTCTCCGCGCTGGTCCAGGTCGGCGCGGGTCCGTCGTCGTTCGCGCACACCATCCGCCTGATGGCGGGCCACGAGCTGGTCACCGAGGGCTTCCAGCCCGGCCAGGTCGGCTCGTCGGCCATGCCGCACAAGATGAACACCCGTTCCTGCGAGCGCGTCAACGGCCTGCAGGTCGTGCTGCGCGGATACGCCTCCATGGCGGCCGAACTGGCGGGCGCGCAGTGGAACGAGGGCGACGTCTTCTGCTCGGTGGTGCGCCGCGTCGCACTGCCGGACGCCTTCTTCGCCATCGACGGCATGATGGAGACCTTCCTGACCGTGCTCGCCGAGTTCGGCGCCTACCCGGCCGTTGTCTCGCGTGAGCTGGAGCGCTACCTGCCCTTCCTGGCGACCACCCGCATCCTCATGGCGGCGGTGCGCGCCGGCGTCGGCCGCGAGACCGCGCACGAGGTCATCAAGGAGCACGCGGTGGCCGTCGCGCTCGCCATGCGTGAGCAGGGCCGCGAACCCGACCTGCTCGACCGCCTCGCCGCCGACGAGCGGATGCCGCTGGACCGCGCCGCCCTCGACGAGGCGCTGGCCGACAAGTCGGCCTTCATCGGCGCCGCGGGCGATCAGACCGCCGAGGTGGTCGCCCGGGTCCAGAAGCTGATCGAGGCCGATCCCGAGGCCGCGCGCTACACGCCGTCCCCGATCCTCTAGTGAATCCCTACACCATCTTCTCCGAGATCATCGCCGGGACCGCTCCCGCGTCGAAGGTCTACGAGGACGACGACGTGCTCGCCTTCATGGACATCCGGCCGGTGACGCCGGGTCACGTCCTGGTCGTGCCCAAGCGGGCCGCGACCAGCCTGGCCGAACTCGATCCGGACCTGGGCGGAAGGCTCTTCCAGGTCGGGCAGAAGATCGCCCAGGCGCTGCGCGACAGCGAGGTGGCGGCGGACGGCGTCAACTTCTTCCTGGCCGACGGCGTGACCGCCGGCCAGGAGATCTTCCACGTGCATCTGCACGTCATCCCCCGCACGCCGGGCGACGGTTTCGGTCTGCGCGCCCGGCCCACCTCCCCACCCCGCGCCGACCTCGACTACCTGGCGGGTTCCCTCCGCGGCGCGTTGGACCGGGCGAACCGGACGTAGCGAACTGGGCGGTTTGCTGACGAAACGCCCGAAACACCAAATGCCGGGTAAGCGTTAACGCGCGCGTTACCTTGGACTGTCCTTTGGCATGCGGTTTTGGAGGGTGGGTCGTGCGTCGAACTGGTGTTGCTGCTTCTGTGCTGGCATGTGCTCTCGGTCTGCTCGCGCCCGTGGTCGCGCACCCCGCCCCGGCGTCCGCCGCGGCGATCATCGGCTCCACCGAACTATCGCCGACCCGCACCGCCATCACGGTCGACTCGCCCGCCATGGGCCGCCCCATCGACCTGCAGGTGCTGCATCCCGCCGGCGGCGGTTCGCGCGGCACCTTCTACCTGCTCGACGGGCTCGACCCCGGGGTCGGGCAGAGCACCTGGACGAACGCCACCGACGCGGAGGCGTTCTTCCGCACCAAGAACGTCAACGTGGTGCTGCCGATCGGGGGCCAGGCCAGCTATTACACCGACTGGATCACCGACGATCCGCGCTTCGGCCGCTACAAGTGGGAGACCTTCCTGACCCAGGAACTCCCCGGCCTGATCGACGCGCGATTCGACGGCAACGGCGTCAACGGCATCGGCGGACTGTCGATGGGCGGCAACGGTGCCTACATCCTCGCCGCCCGGCACCCCGGCCTCTACCGGGCCGTCGCGGGCTACAGCGCCTGCCCCGACATCGCCATGGCGGCGGGCGCGATGATGTTCTCGATCGTGCGCAGCGGCGGCAACCCCGGCAACATGTGGGGTGCGCCGGGCAGCCCGGAGTGGGCCGCGCACGACCCCGCCCTGATGATCGAGCGCCTGCGCGGCAAGGCGCTCTACCTGTCCACCGGCACCGGCATCCCCGGCCCGCACGAGGCGGAGCTGAAACCCCAGCTGGCGGAGAACATCTTCCTCGGCGGCCCGCTCGAGCTCGGCGTCAACACCTGCATGGTCGCCTTCGATCAGCGCCTGCGCGCCGCGGGCATCGGTGCCGACATCGACTACCACCCGGTCGGCACGCACTCCTGGTCGTACTGGCAGGACGCGCTGCACGCCTCCTGGCCGACCATCGGGTCCGCGCTCGGCGCCTGAGCATCCGCGCACGAATCCCCGTACGCGGTGGTACTTTTCACCGCGTATGGGGAGTCGGCGTTGGAGTGATCGGTGACGGACCAGGGGTGGGAACCCGATTCGGTGTGGCAGCGGCCACCCGCCGGGCAGCGGCTGTACGAGAGTGCGCCGCAGGCGCATCCGGGCCCGCCCGAACCGATCCGCGACACGGGCCCGGCACCGAAGCGGCCGGTCCGCGCGGGCACGCTGTCGGTGCGCGCCGCGCTCCTGCTCCTCGGGGCACTGATCCTGCTGATCGCCGGGGGCACCGTCGCGCTGCACGCCTCGCCGGTGCGCGGGGGCGGCGCCCGCTCCGCGATCGTCTCGACCGCGCCCGCCGTGACCACGACGCCCCGCGCCCCGGCGACGACCTCGGAAGCGGTCGTCGCCGCCGTCGTCCCCGGGTTCCAGGGCGTGGCGGTGCGGTCGCGCGGCATCGCCTACGACGTGCCCGCAGGCTGGGTGGTCGACGAGCCGGGCGTCATCCGGGGCTACGAGACGCCCGGCGGCGGCCGGGTCTCCGGCGTCGGCGCCACCACCGACGGCAAGTACTACTGCGAGAAGTCCACCCGCACGGTCACGTTCGTCAACCGTCGGCCCGACGCCCCGGGGCTCGCCGCGGCGGCCGCCCAGGTCGGGACCGATGTGGCCCAGCTCGGCTTCGACAGCTCCGGCTGGACCCGCCGCGCGTCCCCGCCCGCGGCCCTCACCACCGGCTCGGGGATCGCCGGTCAGTATGTCGAGACCTCGGGCACCTGGCTGCACGGGCACGCGGGCTGCGCGGCCGTCGAGTTCTCGGCCTACACCTTCGCCTTCGCCGGGCCGACGGATCCGCAGCTCGTGCTGGTGATCGCCGCCGCGCGGGGCGTCCCCGGCGAGGTCACGCCCGACCTGGCCCGGCGGATCTTCGGCAGCGTGCGCCTCGCGGGCTGAGCACCGGAGCGGACATCGCCGCCGGGCCGGACGTGGATCCGGATCACGCGCCCGGCCGTCGCCCGCGGGAAGCCGCGCCGCGGGCCCGCCACGCGCGGCGAACGTGGGATCAACCGTGTCGCCTGCGGGCGCCGACGACGACCGCGCCCGCGACGACCACGGCCGACAGTCCGGCGACGATCAGCACGTAACCGGCGGGCAGGCCGAGGATGTCGACGTACTCCCGGGCGACGTAGTGGTCGCGCACCGGGTCGTCGGTCGGCGCGGCGGCGAAGGTGAAGTCGGTGGTGATGGCCGCCGGGCGCGGCACCGAGACCGCGAGCTCGGTGAGGTAGGTGTGGGTGGGCGGCGCGAGCGCGGCCAGCGCGGGCGCGCCCGACAGGTCGACCCGGCCCGCGAAGGCGGTGCGGGTGCTCTGGGTCGCGGCGTCGGCGTCCGTGCGGGCGAGGCGGTGCTCGCCGAGCAGGTAGAGCCGGACCGACTGGGCCGCCGTGGCCGCCGCGGACATGCGCATCGGGTAGACGAAGCGGTCGGTGTCGAAGGCGAACGCCACGGGGTCGAGGGCGCCGGTGAGGGCAGTGCTGCCGGTGAGGCGAAGGGCGACGAAGGACCAGCCCTCGCGCAGGTACGGGTCGAGGGTGGCGGTGACCTCCGGCTTCATCGTGTACCCGTGCTCGTCGAGCCAGGCGCGCAGGCCGGTGAGGTCGCCGCCGGACAGGGTGGTCGCCTCCAGCGGGCCGAGCCGGACCTGGTCGTGCACGGTCGGGGCGCCGCCCGGGGCGCCCGCGCTCGCGCCGTCGAAGCCCGGCGAGCCGAACCAGTCGGTCTCGGTGACCCGCTCCGGCGCGGTCAGCCGGGCCAGTTCGCCGAACACCGCGGCGTCTCCCGCGCGCACCGTGGCCGGTGTCGGGGTCGGCACGATCAGGGCCGCCCGGTCGCCGTCGAACCGCATGTCGAGCCGCATGAGGACGGTCTCGCGCCGACCGTCCCAGCTCGCCACGGCGGTCTCGCCGCCGACCGTGGCCCGGTCGCCCGCGCTCACCACGCCGCCGCAGGCGCAGGCCCGGGCGGGCGCCGCGGCCGCGCCCGCGGACAGCAGCCCGGCGACCGAGAACAGCACCGCGACCGCATACCCCACCCGCATGGCACGAGCATAGCGACCGGCCGCGCCGGGCGCGGGCCGTCGACGAGTCGGCGGGACCGCTCGGCCCGCGACGACTACGGTGGACCCATGGCAGGCGAGAATCGGGTGGTAACGGCGGAGCCGATCGCGAAGAAGGTGCCCACCGAGCGGACGTACCACGGCGACGTGTTCGTCGACGAGTACGAATGGCTCCGGGACAAGGACAACCCCGAGGTCATCGCGTACCTGGAGGAGGAGAACGCCTACACCGAGGCGCGCACGGCCCACCTGCAGCCGTTGCGGGACAAGATCTTCGACGAGATCAAGTCGCGCACCCAGGAGACCGACCTGTCGGTGCCGACCCGGATCGGCGACTTCTGGTACTACTCGCGCAGCTTCGAGGGCAAGCAGTACCGCTCGACGTGCCGCTGTCCCATCGACGCGACCGCCGAGGGCCTCGACGCCTGGTCGCCGCCGGTGCTGGAGACCGGCGTCGCGATCGAGGGCGAGGAGGTCCTGCTCGACATGAACGTGCTCGCCGAGGGCCTGGAGTTCATCCAGCTCGGCGCGGCGACGGTCAGCCACGACGGCGCCCTGCTGGCGTACTCGGTCGACACCACCGGCGACGAGCGCTACACCCTGCGCGTGAAGGACCTGCGCACCGGCGAGCTGCTGCCCGACGAGATCAGCGGCACCGCGGGCGGCGCGGTCTGGTCCCTGGACGGCACGCACCTCTTCTATCAGACGGTCAACGAGTCGTGGCGTCCCGACACCGTCTGGCGGCACCGGATCGGCACCAGCCACGACGACGACGTGGTCGTCTTCCACGAGGAGGACGAGCGCTACTGGGTGAGCATCGCGCCGAGCCGCTCCGAGCGCTACCTGTTCATCGTGCTCGGTTCGAAGATCACCTCGGAGTACTGGGCGCTCGAATCCGACCGTCCCGAAGGCGAATTCCGCGTCGTGCTGCCGCGCCGGGAGGGCGTGGACTACTCCGTCGAGCACGCGGTGATCGGCGGCGAGGACCGCTTCCTGATCCTGCACAACGACGTGGTCGACGGCGAGAAGGCCGAGAACTTCGTCCTCGCCGAGGCCCCGGTCGCCGACCCGGCGAACATGACTCTGCTGATCGGCCACCGCCACGACGTCCGGCTCGAGGACATCGACGCGTTCCGGGACTTCCTCGTGCTCGGCTACCGCCGCGACGCGCAGTCCCGGCTCGCGGTGTGGCCGCTGACCGCCGAGGGCTACGGCGAGCGCGTCGAGCTGGACTTCGGGCTCGAATTGTTCACCGTCGGTACGGGTTCCAGCCCGGAGTGGGAGCAGCCGACCGTCCGGGTCGGGGTCACCTCCTTCATCACCCCGATGCGGGTGTTCGACTACGTGCCCGCCAGCGGCGAACTGCTGCTGCGCAAGGAGGACGCGGTCCTCGGCGGCTTCGACCCCGACGCCTACGAGCAGCACCGCCTGTGGGCGGTGGCCTCCGACGGCACCCGCATCCCGATCTCGCTGGTCCAGCGCAAGGATCACGGCGAGGGCCCGAAGCCGTTGCTGCTCTACGGGTACGGCGCCTACGAGGTCAACATCGATCCGAGTTTCTCGGTCTCGCGGCTCTCGCTGCTCGACCGCGGCATGGCGTTCGCGGTCGCGCACGTGCGCGGCGGCGGCGAGATGGGCAGGCAGTGGTACGAGCAGGGCAAGACCGGGGCCAAGAAGAACACCTTCACCGACTTCGTCTCCTGCGCGGCGCATCTCGTCGACGAGGGCATCACGGCGCCGCACCTGCAGGTCGCCGAGGGCGGTAGCGCGGGCGGCCTGCTGATGGGCGCGGTGGCCAACCTCGCGCCCGACCTGTTCGCCGCGATCCTGACCAACGTGCCGTTCGTCGACCCGCTCACCTCGATCCTCGACCCGGACCTGCCGCTGACGGTGATCGAATGGGACGAGTGGGGCAACCCGATCGCGGACCCGCAGGTCTACGCGTACATGAAGTCGTACTCGCCCTACGAGAACGTCGCCGCCGTCGACTACCCGGCCATCCTGGCCACCACCGGACTCAACGACACCCGCGTGCTCTACGTCGAGCCGGCCAAGTGGGTGGCCAAGCTGCGCGCCACCAGGACCGGCGACGCCGAACTGCTGCTCAAGACCGAGATGAGCGCCGGACACGGCGGCGTCTCCGGCCGGTACGAGAAGTGGAAGGAAGCCGCGTTCGAGTTCGCCTGGGTGCTGGACCAGGTGGGCCTCGCCGACGCCTAGCCCCCGGCGCGACGGTGCCGTCGGCGGACCGCGCAGTGTTCGTCGCGGTGTCATCGGCACTGCATGCTGTGGACACCTGTGGATGTCACCGTGGGGTGTATGAACGCTGAGGTGATCGTGTCGGTGTCGGGGATCCGGGACACCACCCGCGAAGCGGCGGCGGATTTCGCCGCCGCCATGGACGAGCGCGGGGTGCCGCTGTCACTGCTGGTCGCGCCTCGGCTCAAGGGCAAGTACCGGCTGGCCGAGGACGCCGCGACGCTGGCCTGGCTGCGCGGACGGCGCGAGCGGGGCGACGCCATCGTGCTGCACGGCTACGACCAGGCGGCCACCAAGCGCCGCCGGGCTGAATTCGCCGCACTGCCCCGGCACGAGGCGCGGTTGCGGCTCACCGCCGCCGACCGGGTGATGGAACAGGTCGCGCTGCGGACCCGGCTGTTCGCCGCGCCGCGCTGGAACGCCTCGGCGGGCGCGCTCGCCGCGCTGCCCGAGGCCGGGTTCCGGGTCGCGCTCGGCCTCACCGGCATCCACGACCTCGAACGCGGCACCGTCCAGCGCACCCGGGTGTACGGCATCGGCGAGGGTTTCCGCGCCGAACCGTGGTGGTGCCGCGCGCTGGTGATGGGCGCGGCCCGCACCGCCCGGCGCGGCGGCGTGCTGCGCCTGGCGATCTCGGCGGCCCAGCTGGACCGGCCGGGGCCGCGTCAGGCCGTGCTCGACGCGGTCGACCTCGCGCTGTACCACGACGCGGTCCCGGCGGTCTACCGCTGGGAGCCGTTCAGCGCGGCCCGGGCGGCGTGACCGGCACCGCGGGCCGCGCGTCGTGGGTGAACCCGCCCGCCTCGTCGCGGGTCAGGGAACTGCGCACGGGGTGACGGGCGAGCTGGTCGAGGGCCCGGCGCACGTCGGCCAGCAGCTGGTCGGCCATGTCGATCGTGAAGCCGTGCCGGAACACCGCGCGCATGATGGTCTCGTCCTGGCGGTCGTGCGGGAGCGGGTAGGCGGCGATGAGCCAGCCTCGGGCGCGCAGCCGGTCGGACAGGTCGTAGAGGTTGAAGTCCTGCGGGCCGTCGAGCCGCCACGACACCGCGGTGATCCCCGCCGAGGGGTGGCCGTCGTGGATCAGCGTGAACGGGCCCGCCCCGGCGAGGCCGCGCGCGAAGTGCCTGGCCACCACCGAGATGGCCGACTGCACGCGCGTGTAGCCGGCGCGGCCGAGCCGGATGAACTCGTAGTACTGGGTGATGGCCTGCCCGCCCGGCCGGGAGAAGTTCAGGTTGAACGTCGGCATCGATCCGCCCAGGTAGTCGACGTCGAAGATCAGCTCGCGCGGCAGGTCGGCGGCCTCGCGCCAGATCGCCCAGCCGACCCCGAGCGGGGCGAGGCCGGTCTTGTGGCCGGAGGCGTTGATCGACTTCACCCGCGGTAGGCGGAAGTCCCACACCAGGTCCGGCGCGGTGAACGGGGCGAGGAAGCCGCCGCTGGCCGCGTCGACGTGGATCGGGATGTCGGGCCCGCCCGCGGCGTGCAGCCGGTCCAGCTCGGCGCTGATCGCCGCAACGTCCTCGAACAGGCCGGTGAAGGTCTGGCCGAAGGTGGGCACCACGGCGATGGTGTTCTCGTCGCAGTGGGCGGCCAGGTCGTCGGCGTGCAGGGTGTAGCGGTCGCCGCGCAGCGGGATCTGGCGCAGTTCCACGTCGAAGTAGCGGCAGAACTTCTCCCAGCACACCTGGACCGGGCCCGAGACCAGGTTCGGGGTCCCGGTGCCGCCCGCGGCGCGCCAGCGGAACTTGGCGGCCAGCCCGCCCAGCATGGCCGCCTCGCTGGAACCGGTGGTCGAGGTGCCCAGGGTGGACCCCGGGTCGGGCGCGTGCCACAGATCGGCCAGCATGCGCACGCAGCGCTGCTCCAGCGCGGCGGTCTGCGGGTATTCGTCCTTGTCGACGATGTTCTTGTCCAGGGATTCGGCCATGAGCCTGCGGGCCTGGTCGTCGACCCAGGTCGTGCAGAAGGTCGCCAGATTCATGCGCGAGGTGCCGTCGAGCAGCAACTCGTCGTGCACGAGTTCGTAGGCGACCTGGGGAAAGAGTTCGTGTGGCGGAAAACCGCTATGAGGGGACGGCCGGGAAAGTCCCGGCAGGCTGAAAAGGTCGCCGTTCCCGGCATTCTCGTCCATTGTTGCTCCCGTCGCCAGGTGTGCCACCGGATTGCTGTGCGAGCATTCCGGCGGCGATTTCGACAAAAGTGTTGGACAACCACGCGATTCGAGCCTATCGCGCGGATGCCCGGGAGTTACCATGTGCCCGATCGTGCATATCGGATGTGGTTCTCCCGGCAGGAGGCAGCGCTGATGACCGGCACCGCGACAAAGGTCGCGACGACGACGAAATATCTGTCCTGGGTCACGCTGGCACTGATGACCACGAGTTCGGTCGCCAGCCTCCGCTCGGCCCCGACCATGGCCGTCTACGGATTGGCCTGCGTGTTCCTCTACGTGATTCCGGCGATCCTGTTCCTGCTGCCGACCTCGCTGGTCGCGGCCGAACTCGCCTCGGGCTGGGACGGGGGTGTCTACAAATGGGTCGGGGACGGGCTGAACAAGCCGCTGGGATTCCTGGCGGTGTGGTGCCAGTTCGCCATGACGATCTTCTATTACCCCAGCCTGCTGGCCTATGTGGCGAGCACCTTCGCCTACATCATCCATCCGTCGCTGGCGTCGAACGGCCTCTACGTCGCGATCGTCATCATCACCGTCTACTGGGCCGGGGTGTACATCTCCTCGCAGGGCACCAAGACCGTCGCGGGCCTGTCGAGCATGGGCCTGGTCATCGGCACGCTGATCCCCGGCACGCTGCTCGTCGTGCTCGGCCTCGTGTTCCTCGCCCAGGGCAACGCCTCGGCCGCGCCGATGGACTCGGATCATCTGCTGCCCGCGTGGACCGGCCTGGCCAGCCTGGTGCTGATCGTCAACAACTTCCTCAGCTACGCGGGCATGGAGATGAACGCCGTGCACGTGTCCGCGCTGAAGAACCCGGCCCGGGAGTTCCCGAAGGCGATGTTCCTGGCCATGGGCCTGGTGCTGGTCATCTTCATCCTGCCCGCGCTGGCCATCAGCTGGGTGGTCCCGGCGGCCAGCCTGAGCCTGACCGCGGGCGTCATGCAGGCGTTCGACGGCTTCTTCCAGCACTTCGGGATCGGCTTCCTGACCCCGATCGTCGGCATCGCGCTGGTCGCGGCGGCCGTCGGCGGCATGCTGACCTGGCTGGCGGGCCCCTCCAAGGGGCTGCTGCTGATCGGCCGGTCCGAGGGTTATCTGCCGCCGTTCCTGACCAAACTCAACAAACACGGCGTGCAGCAGAACATGCTCGTCGCGCAGGGTGTGTTCACCACGTTGATCGCGCTGCTGTACGCGTTCATCCCGAATGTGTCGAGCGCCTACTGGATTCTGTCGGTGATCACCACGCAGGTGTATCTGATCATGTACGTGCTGATGTTCGCCGCCGCCGCGCGATTGCGCCGCGACGATCCGGATCATCCGCGCGGATATCGGGCGCCCGCGCTGTACGCCCTGTGTGTGCTGGGCGCGGCGTCGTCGATCGCGGCGTTCGCGATCGGATTCGTGCCGCCCTCCCAATTCGGCTCCGGTTCGCCCGCGGTCTATGTGCTGATCGTCGGCGCCGGAATGGGAATCGTCGGGCTGCTCATTCCTTATCTCTTCTATCGATTCCGCAACGACAGCTGGAAACTCGATGTCCCGCAGGAGGCGGCCGCATGAACGGTCACCGGCCGGGGGCGGCAGCCCGGCACCACCACGCAGGCCGCCCGATCGCGCGAAAGGAGACGGCGTGAGTACCGGAGACGCTCCCGAACACAAGCGGCGCTGGATCTATGTCACCGCCGGCGTCGTGCTCGTGGTGTTCGCGCTGATCGGCGTGTTCACCTTCGCCGGCATCCACGAGGACGCGAAGGCGCACGACAAGGCCGAGCAGTTGCGGCAGTCGCTGATCCAGGCGGGATTGCCCGCGCCCTCGGCGGATCTGCTGGAGAATTCGCTCGGCACCGACGGCGGCGCGGTCTGCCAGGACCCCGACGCCGCGCTGACCAAGGCCCGGTACCAGGCCTCGATCACCAACGGGGCGAGCGGGCCCGGCAGCAGGCCGGTCATCGGGGACAACAAGGTCACCCAGGCCGTCGCGCTGACCATCGCCGTGTACTGCCCGGACGAGCTGCCCGGGTACCTCAGCCATATCGATTCGCTCGATCTCGACGACACCACGAAGTGAGGCGACCGGAATGACCGACGACACCGCCGACGCGCTGCGGGCGCGTATCCGGGACCTGATGGGTCAGGCGAAACACGATCTGACGCAGCTGGTCTCGTTCAAGTCGGTGGCCGACGCCCGGCAGTTCCCGCCGGAGGAGTGCGAGCGCACCGCGCACTGGGTCGCCGACGCCTTCGCCGCGGCGGGTTTGAACAAGGTCGGCCTGCACGAGACCCCCGACGGGAGCAAGGCCGTCGTCGCGTCGCGACCCGCGCCGCCCGGCGCCCCCACGGTGCTGCTGTACTGCCACTACGACGTGCAGCCGCCGCTCGACGACGCCGCCTGGCGCACCCCGGTCTGGACGCTGACCGAGAAGGACGGGCGCTGGTACGGCCGCGGTGCGGCGGACTGCAAGGGCAACATCGTCATGCACCTGACGGCCCTGCGCGCGATCGGCCCCGACTTCCCGATCGGCATCACCCTGGTCTCGGAGGGCTCGGAGGAACAGGGCACCGGCGGCCTGGAACGCTTCGTCGAGCAGAACCCCGACCTGCTGCGCGCCGACGCGATCCTGGTCTGCGACAGCGGCAATTTCGCGGTCGGCGTGCCGACCTTCACCGAGACGCTGCGGGGCAACGTCAACGTGGTCGTCACCGTGTCGACGATGCAGGGGGCCATGCACTCGGGCATGTTCGGCGGCCCGGCCCCCGACGCGCTCGCCGCGCTGATCCACGTGCTGGCCACGCTGCGCGACGAGAAGGGCGACACCACCGTCGACGGCCTGCGCAACGATCAGGTCTGGCCGGGCGTGCAGTACCCGGACGCGCAGTTCCGCGAGGACGCGGGCGTGCTCGACGGTGTCGACCTGCTCGGCAGCGGCACGGTCGCCGACATGCTGTGGGCGCGGCCCGCGCTGACCGTGCTCGGCATCGACGCGCCCGACGTCGTCGGGTCCGCCGCCGCCATCCAGCCCTCGGCGCGGGCGCGGCTCAATCTGCGCATCCCGCCCGGGATCGAGGCGGGCGCGGCGCTGCGGGCACTGGAGGCCCACCTGCGCGCGCACGTGCCCTGGCGGGCCGAGATCGCCATCGAGGTCGAGGCGCAGGGCGAGCCGTTCTCCGCCGCGGGCGGCGGCCCGGCGCGGGCCGCCATGGACGCCGCGCTGACCACCGCCTTCGGCAGGCCGACCACCACCCAGGGCCAGGGCGGGTCGATCCCGCTGTGCAACGTCTTCGCCGACACCTACCCGAAGGCCGAGATCATGCTGCTCGGGGTCGAGGAGCCCAAGTGCCTCATCCACGCGCCGAACGAGAGCGTCGACCCCGGCGAGATCGAGCGGCTGGCGCTGGCCGAGGCGCTGTTCCTGACCACCTACCGCTGAGCTAGAGGGTCAGCTCGGCCTCGGGCCGCACCGGACGGAACTCGGTGCCCGCGGGTGCCATCTCGGTGAGTCTGCCGAAGTAGATCCCGCGGGCCTCCGGCTCGATGATCCCGTAGTGGATGGGCACGGCGGTGCGCGGATTGACCGCACGCAGGTAGTCGACCGCCTCCGCGACCCGCATCCACGGCGCGGCCGCCGGGATCGCGAGCACCCCGACCGGCACCGGCGGCACCCACAGCGAGTCGCCGGGGTGCACCAGCTGGGCCGGATCGGCGGCGGTGCCGAGCTGGAAGACCGTGTTATCGATCACGGGGATCTCCGGGTGGATCACCGCGTGCCTGCCCCCGCCGCCGGTGATCCGCAACTCACCGAGGTCGAGGACCTGGCCCGCCGACACCGGCTCCCAGCCCTCGCCGCGCTGCTGGGCGGTCTCGGGATCCGACAGCAGGCGCGCGCCGGGATTGGCCTCGACGAGCGCCTCGATCCGGGCGGGATCGATGTGGTCGGGGTGCTGGTGGGTCACCGCGATCGCGTCCAGGCCGGTGATGCCCTCGAAGCCGTGCGAGAACGTCCCCGGGTCGAACAGGACCTTGACGCCGTGCAGTTCCACCAGGATGCAGGAGTGGCCGAAGTGGGCGATGCGCATACCGCGATGCTATGCCCGCGCGACCCCGGACGGCGGGTACGCGGGCCGCGCCACTAGGATTTCCCCTGTAACCCCCACACCACATGAGGAGCAACAGGTGGCACGAGTCGTGGTCGAGGTGATGCCGAAGGCCGAGATCCTGGACCCCCAGGGACAGGCCATCGTCGGTGCGCTCCCGCGTCTGGGATTCGCCGGAGTCGCGGATGTCCGGCAGGGCAAGCGGTTCGAGCTGGAGGTCGATGACAGCGTCGACGACGCCGAGCTCGAGAAGATCGCCGAGGCCCTGCTGGCCAACACGGTGATCGAGGACTGGAAGGTCGTCCGGGTCTCATGAGTGCCCGTATCGGTGTCATCACCTTCCCGGGCACGCTCGACGACGTCGACGCGGCCCGCGCGGTGCGCCTCGCGGGCGGCGAGGCCGTCAGCCTGTGGCACGCCGACGCCGACATCAAGGGCGTCGACGCGGTCGTGGTGCCGGGCGGATTCTCCTACGGCGACTACCTGCGCTGCGGCGCCATCGCCCGGTTCGCCCCGGTGATGGGCGAGGTCGTGCGGGCGGCGGGCCAGGGTCTGCCGGTGCTCGGCATCTGCAACGGCTTCCAGGTGCTGTGCGAGGCGGGCCTGCTGCCCGGCGCGCTGACCCGCAACGAGGGCCTGCACTTCATCTGCCGCGACCAGTGGCTGAAGGTCGAGTCGACCACCACGGCCTGGACCTCCCGCTACGACGACGGCGCGCAGATCCTCATCCCGCTGAAGTCGGGCGAGGGCCGCTACCAGGCGTCGGAGCAGGTGCTCGACGAGCTGGAGGGCGAGGGCCGCGTGGTGTTCCGCTACGCGGGCGACAACCCGAACGGCTCGCAGCGCGGGATCGCCGGTATCGCCTCGGCGAACGGGCGGGTCGTCGGCCTGATGCCGCACCCGGAGCACGCCACCGAACCGCTCACCGGGCCCAGCGACGACGGCCTCGGCCTGTTCCTCTCGGTGCTGGACAGCCTGGTCAGCGCCTAGTTCTCCACTCGGCCGCCGGCGCGCAGGGAAATCCGCGCTCCGGCGGCCGAGCTATTTCCGGGTGAAATCCCTTGCGGGTCGGTGTATTTCGGTGCAAGCCCGCTTGATCTGCGCATTCGGGGACGCGGAAATGGCGTTAACTGGGTACGCTGCTCACTGGTGCGAACAGCGCTGTTCGATGAGTTTGTCAGTGGGTGGGAATGCGATCCGAGTCCATCATGAGTGGGTATTCCACAGTGCACGGCGCACTGCGCGCGGCGGAAAGAAATTGGCTTGGGCAACTGGAATCCGCCCTGTCCGCGGAGAATCTCACGGCCGACCACTGGTCCATGCTGTCGAACCTGTCCACCGATTCCGGCCTGACGATGAGCGAATTGGCCGGGCGGGCCCAGCTGCCGCCGTCCTCGGCGACCCGGCACGCGGACCATCTGGCCGAGCGCGGCCTGGTCTTCCGGCTCGCCGCCGAGGACGACCGGCGCCGCATCCTCATCGGACTCAGCGGCCTCGGCGCCGAACTGGTGGAGAAGGTGCGCGTGCACGAGCAGCGGGCCGAGGCCGAGCTGCGCGCCCACCTCGGCGCGCGCCGCTACGGTGACCTGCTCGCCGCGCTGACGGCCATCGCCGACATCTGAGACCCCGCGCCGGTGTCCTCTACGATCGCTGGCATGCCGGACTCGCTCACCGCCGCAACCACCGAGGGCCTGTGCGCCTTCATCGACGCCTCGCCCTCGCCGTTCCACGTCTGCGCGACGGTGGCGGAGGCCCTGCGCGCCGACGGTTTCACCCAGCTCGACGAGACGGCGGTGTGGACGCACGCGGAGGGCAGGTTCTTCGTGGTGCGCGGCGGCTCGCTCATCGCCTGGTCCACCGTGCCCGGCGCGCCCGGCTTCCGGGTGGTCGGCGCGCACACCGACAGCCCCAACCTGCGGGTCAAGCAGCACCCGGACCTGCTGTCCGCGGGCTGGCAGCTGGTCGGGCTCGAGCCCTACGGCGGCGCCTGGCTCAACTCCTGGCTCGACCGGGAACTCGGCGTCTCGGGCAGGCTGAGCGTGAACGACCGCGGCGTGGTGACGAATCTGCGCGTCCGCATCGACGAGCCGGTGCTGCGGGTGCCGCAGCTGGCCATCCACCTGTCCGAGGAGCGGCGCGGGGTCACCCTCGACCCGCAGCGGCACGTCAACGCGGTGTGGGCGATCGGCGACGAGCCCGCCTCCTTCCTCGACTTCGTGGCCGAACGGTCCGGCATCCGCCCCGCCGACGTGCTCGGCTGGGAACTGATGACCCACGACCTCGCCCCCAGCACGCTGGTCGGGCGCGACCGCGACCTGGTCAGCGCGCCACGGCTGGACAACCAGGCCACCTGCTACGCCGGGCTGGAGGCGTTCCGCGCGGCCGTCGACGCGCCGGGCGCGCACACCCCGGTGCTGGTCATGTTCGACCACGAGGAGGTCGGCAGCCAGTCCGACCGGGGCGCGCAGTCGGATCTGCTGCCCGCCGTGCTGGAGCGGATCGTGCTCGCCGGTGGCGGCGGCCGGGCGGAATACCTGGCCGCGCTGGCGGCGTCGGTGGTCGCCTCCGGGGACATGGCCCACGCCACCCACCCCAACTACCCCGAGCGGCACGAGCCCGCGCACCGCATCACCGTCGGGGGCGGACCGGTGCTGAAGGTCAACCAGAACCTGCGCTACGCCACCGACGCGGCGGGCGCGGGCGCGTTCGCGCTGGCCTGCGCGCAGGCGGGAGTTCCGTTGCAGCGCTACGTGCATCGCGCGGACCTGCCGTGTGGTTCGACCATCGGCCCGATGACCGCAGCGCGCACCGGCATCACCACCGTCGACGTGGGGGCCCCGCAGCTGGCGATGCACTCGGCGCGCGAGCTGATGGCCGCCGCCGACGTGCCCGCCTACGCGGCCGCGCTCGCGGCCTTCCTGACCGCCGAGCGGTAGCCGCCCGCGCGCCGCGGGTGGTAGGCGCACACCGCGTACACCAGCACCGCGAAGGTGCTCCAGACGTAGCTGCTGCCGATGATCTGCTCCCACCAGGTCCACGCCAGTTCCTTGTCGCCCGCGTGGCCGAGCAACCACTGGGGGCCGACGAGGAACATGATCGTGAAACTGCCGAGGGCGGTGACGTAGCCGGGGGAGCGGCGGCCGCGCACGAACGCGTCGACCCCCACCAGCAGCGCGGGCGCGACCCACACCCAGTGGTGTGACCAGGACACCGGGGAGACCAGCAGCACGGCCGCGGCGTTCACCAGCAGTGCGGCCACGGTCCGGTCCACCGAGAGCAGCCGGTGCATCCAGATCGCGGCCAGGATCACTGTGACGAAAGACAGCGTCAGCCACAGCGCGGTGGTGGTGGCGTCCGGCAGGCCGAGCCTGCACAGCGTGCCCTTGATCGACTGGTTGCCCGCGAAGTACGGCTGGCCGATGCGGGTCGTGTCGGTCAGCGTGTGCAGCCAGAACTGGGTGGAGTCCTCGGGGAACAGCAGGAACCCGACCCCGATCGCGGCCGCCGCCGAGACCAGCATGGTCCCGACCGCCTTCCAGTCCCGGCGCAGCAGGAAGTACAGCAGGTAGGCGGCGGGGATCAGCTTGATCGACACCGCGATGCCGATCAGCATGCCGCGCGGCCAGAACGTCCGCTTGGCGAGCACGTCGAGGCCGATCGCGGCCATGAGGACCAGGTTGATCTGGCCGAAGCTCAGCGTCTGGCGCACCGGCTCGAGGAACTGCGCGAAGCCGACACCGGCGACGACGATCGTCAGCACCGGCAGCCGGTCGAGGCCGGGGCGGACCCGGCCGAGCACCAGCCACAGCGTGATGCCGATGCTCAGGATCGAGGTCAGCAGCACGGCGATCTCGGCCACCGGCAGCGGCATGAGGGCCAGTGGCGCGAAGAACGCGGCGGCCAGCGGGGGATAGGTGAACGGAAGGGCGATGCCCATCACCTCGGGCAGCGGGCCGTAGAGGTCGCCGCCGTCGAGCCAGACCTGCGCGCCCGCCCGGTACACCTGCAGGTCGATGTAGCCGTACCACCACTGGGTCAGCACCGAGATGGTCGCCGATATCACACAGAGCCAGATCGCGGCGCCCAGCCAGCGCACCTGCCGCGTGTCGGGGGTGGCGCGCGTGGGTACAGGTAGGGAGGAGGGTCCGCTCTCCGCGTCGCCCGCTGGTGCGTCGGCGGGGCCGGGGTAAACCGGTTCCGGCGGCCTGACGGCGGCGGATGGCGGTGGATCGACCCGTTCGGCGACCCCCGGACTCTCGTTCACGGGCACAGACTAACGGTTGTCCCCCCGGTCAGAGCGCAGGCGGGTTCGGGCCGTCGTAGCCGCCCGACTAGACTTCGAGTCATCTTCCCCCGGTCGAAAGGACCCTGGTCTCCCGTGACTCTGCAGGTCGACACGGTCGCTACCGCCGCAGCCACCCCGGACGTTTCGCAGCCGTACAAGGAACTCGGTCTCAAGGACGACGAGTACGCCCGCATCAAGGAGATCCTCGGCCGCCGTCCCACCGACGCCGAACTCGCGATGTACTCGGTCATGTGGAGCGAGCACTGCTCCTACAAGTCCTCGAAGGTGCATCTGCGCTACTTCGGCCAGACCACCACCGACGAGATGAAGGCCTCCATGCTGGCCGGCATCGGCGAGAACGCGGGCGTCGTCGACGTCGGCGACGGCTGGGCGGTCACCTTCAAGGTCGAGAGCCACAACCATCCGTCCTACGTCGAGCCGTACCAGGGCGCGGCCACCGGCGTCGGCGGCATCGTGCGCGACATCATGGCGATGGGCGCGCGCCCGATCGCGGTCATGGACCAGCTGCGCTTCGGCGCGGCCGACGCGCCCGACACCCGCCGCGTGGTCGACGGCGTGGTCCGCGGCGTCGGCGGCTACGGCAACTCCCTCGGCCTGCCCAACGTCGGCGGCGAGACCGTCTTCGACGCCTCCTACCAGGGCAACCCGCTGGTCAACGCGCTGTGCGCCGGCGCGATGCGCGTCGAGGACCTGCACCTGGCCTTCGCCTCCGGCGCGGGCAACAAGATCATCCTGTTCGGCGCGCGCACCGGCCTCGACGGCATCGGCGGCGTGTCCGTGCTCGCCTCGGACACCTTCTCCGGCGACGAGTCCGGCACCGGCCGCAAGAAGCTGCCCAGCGTCCAGGTCGGCGACCCCTTCACCGAGAAGGTGCTCATCGAGTGCTGTCTCGAGCTGTACGCGGGCAAGCTGGTCGTCGGCATCCAGGACCTCGGCGGCGCCGGGCTGTCCTGCGCGACCTCCGAGCTGGCCGCCGCCGGTGACGGCGGCATGCACATCGACCTGACCAAGGTCCCGCTGCGCGCCAAGAACATGACCCCCGCCGAGATCCTGTCGAGCGAGTCGCAGGAGCGCATGTGCGCGGTGGTCACGCCCGAGAACGTGGACGCCTTCATGGCCGTCTGCAAGAAGTGGGACGTGCTGGCCACCGTCATCGGCGAGGTCACCGACGGCGACCACCTGGTCATCACCTGGCACGGCGAGACCGTGGTCGACGTGCCGCCGCGCACCGTCGCCCACGACGGCCCGGTCTACGAGCGCCCGGTCCGGCGCCCGGACTACCAGGACGCCCTGATCGCCGATACCCCGGACGCCCTGCCCCGGCCGAAGACCGCCGAGGAACTGCGCGCCACCCTGCTGCAGATGATCGCCAGCCCGCAGCTGTGCAGCCGCAAGTGGATCACCGAGCAGTACGACCGCTACGTCCGCGGCAACACCGTGCTGGCCGAGCACGCCGACGCGGGCGTGATCCGCATCGACGAGGAGTCCGGCCGCGGCATCGCCCTGGCCACCGACGCGTCGGGCCGCTACACCAAGCTCGACCCGTACACCGGTGCGCAGCTGGCGCTGGCCGAGGCCTTCCGCAACGTCGCCACCACCGGCGCCACCCCCAAGGCCGTCACCAACTGCCTGAACTTCGGTTCGCCGGAGGACCCGGGCGTGATGTGGCAGTTCCAGCAGGCCGTGCGCGGCCTGGCCGACGGCTGCGCCACGCTGGGCATCCCGGTCACCGGCGGCAACGTCAGCTTCTACAACCAGACCGGCCAGGACGCCATCCTGCCGACCCCGGTGGTCGGCGTGCTCGGCGTCATCGACGACGTGCACCGCCGCATCCCGACCGGTCTCGGCCTCGAGCCCGGCGAGACGCTGATCCTGCTGGGCGAGACCCACGACGAGTTCGGCGGCTCGATCTGGTCGCAGGTCGCCCACGACCACCTCGGCGGCGTCCCGCCGAAGGTCGACTTCGCCCGCGAGCAGCTGCTTTCGGAGGTGCTGACCTCCGGCTCCCGCGACGGCATGATCTCCGCGGCGCACGACCTGTCCGAGGGCGGCCTCGCGCAGGCCGTCGTCGAGGCGGCCCTGGCCGGGGAGACCGGCTGCCGCATCCTGCTGCCCGAGGGCTCGGACCCGTTCGTGCAGCTGTTCTCCGAGTCGGCGGGCCGCGTGCTGGTCGCCGTGCCGCGCTCGGAGGAGACCCGCTTCACGAAGATGTGCGACGCGCGTCAGCTGCCGTGGACCCGTATCGGCGTGGTCGACCAGGGCTCGGATTCGATCGAGGTGCAGGGACAATTCTCGGTCCCGCTCGCCGAGTTGCGCGAGGCTTTCGAGGGCACGCTGCCTAAGCTGTTCGGAGCGCACACCGCCTGACCGGTCGGCGCCCGGGGCCCCGTGCCCCGGGCGCTGTCGTCTCCGCTCGGGCGCCCGAGGAGGGAGCCGAGCATGTCCACGGAAGTCTCCGGGCCGGACGAGGACACCCCCGCGCCCGTCGCCGAGCCGGCGTCGCCGCCCGCGGAAACGGACAATCCCGTACTGCGCGCGCTACACGCCGTCGACCGGTTCTTCCACCCGAACTACACCGGGCTGGTCGTGGCGACCATGTTCTACGGCTGGTCGATGACCCCGTCGCTGCTGCCGCGCGACTGGTTCTTCCAGGGCCTGCTCAGCGGTATCAACGCCACCATCGGCTACGGCGGCGGCTGCCTGCTCGCCTGGGCCTGGCGGCGCTGGGTGGTCCCCCGGGTGACGCTGCCCGCGCGGGCCGCCGAACTCTGGGACCGGCGGCCGACGTGGACCGCGGCCGCCGTGCGGACGCTGATCGTGCTGGCCTGCCTGGCGTTCGCCACCGTCATGACCATCCGGTCCTCGCACTGGCAGCGGCAGATCCTCGAACTCATGGGCATGCCGCCCGACACCGACAGCAGCTTCCTGCGTGCCCTGCTGGTCGGCGCCGTCGTGGTGTTCCTGCTGGTGTGGATCTCGCGGCTGCTGGCCCGGCTGGTCGGCTGGGTCGCCCGTGAGCTGAACAAGTGGCTGCGGGTTCCCCGCAGCGTCGCCAAACCCGTCGGGGTGCTGATCGTCGGCGTGCTCGCGGTGCTGCTCTTCAACGGTGTGCTCGCCAAAGGCTTCTTCGCCGTCGCCAATTCGGCGTTCAGCGTGCGCAACAGCCACACCTCGCCGCACGCGAGCCAGCCGACGCTGCCCGAACGTTCGGGCAGCCCGGAGTCGCTGGCGAAGTGGGACACCCTCGGTTCCGAGGGGCGCTGGTTCGTCTCCTACGTGCCGAACGCGCTGCAGATCAGCCAGGTCACGGGGCGCCCGGCCAAGGAACCGATCCGCGTGTACGCGGGGCTGGAGTCCGCCGACGGCGTCGAGGCGCAGACCGACCTGGCCGTCGCCGAGCTCGACCGCACCCGGGCCTGGGAACGCAAGGCCCTCGTCGTGATCACCACCACCGGCACCGGCTGGGTCGACTCGTCGAGCGCCGAGGCGGTCGAACTCATGTACGGCGGCGACTCCGCCCTCGTCGCCACCCAGTACTCGTATCTGCCCAGCGCGCTGTCGTTCCTGTCGGACCGGGACAAGTCGATGACCATGGGCCGCACCCTGTTCGACAAGGTCTACGCCCGCTGGTCGGAGCTGCCGGAGAACGCCAGGCCCAAGCTGCTCGTCTACGGCGAGAGCCTGGGCTCGCAGGGCGCCGAGGGCGCCTTCTCCGGCCTGGCCGACCTGCGCAACCGCACCGACGGCGTGCTGTTCGTCGGCCCGCCGAATTCGAACCGGCTGTGGTCGGAATTCGTGCGCCGCCGCGACCCCGGCAGCCCCGAGATCGTTCCGGTCTACGCCGACGGCCTCTCGGTCCGCTTCGCCGCCGACAGCCCGCAGCTCGGCCAACCCGGCCCGAACTGGACCGAGCCGCGCATCGTCTACCTCCAGCACGCCTCCGACCCGGTGGTGTGGTGGTCGCCGGATCTGCTGTTCTCCGAACCGGACTGGCTGCGCGAGCCGCACGGGCCCGACGTCTCTCCGTCGATGGCCTGGTACCCGATCGTCACCTTCTGGCAGGTGGCCGCGGATCTGCCGCGCGCGCAGACGGTCTCGAACGGGCACGGTCACAACTACGGCTCCCTGGTGCAGGACGCGTGGGCCACGATCGCCCAGCCGCCGGACTACACGCCTGAGGTGGCCGACCGCATCCGGCTCTTCATCCAGGAGTCGGCGGCCACCGAGCACCAGCTCAAGTGACGGCACCGCCGGGTGGCCCGAACCCCTCGATCGGGCCACCCGGCGGGGTCACGCGGCGTGCTTGAACGGATCGTGTTCCGCGATCAGCTTTTCCAGGCGCGCCTCGTCGATGCGGCCGAGCAGCGCGGCGCTCTCCTGCTGGTCGCGCACGACCTTGGCCAGGGTGAAGCAGCTGGTCACCAGGAACAGCACGGACATGCCGAGGAAGCCGCGCTGCCAGGAATCCAGCGGCAGGTAGAAGATGCCGACGCCGACGCCGAACATGCTGACGCCGAACGCGATAGCCGCCTGGGCCACGTAGGCCGAGGTGTTCTTCGGCTTGGTGCTCGATGTGCTCATGCACCGAGGATCCCCGTCCGGCGACCGCCGCGAACGCGTACAACTACTCGAGCGCGGTGGGTAGTTGCCGCGTCATCGGGAGTGATCGACCCGCTACCGCAACCTGCGCGCGGCGTCGGTGCCGCCCGCCATACTGGTCAGCGTGTCCGCCACCGGAAGCACCCTGGCCACGCTGCGCACGCGCGGCGTGGTCGTCGTGCGCCGGATCGAGCGGATCGTCGACCTCAACTACGTCGGCCTCGCCGTGGCCACCCTGTTCTTCGCGCTGTCGCTGACGCCGTCGCTGGTGCCCCGTGACTGGCTGTTCCAGGGCCTGATCAGCGGGATCAACGCCGCCCTCGGCTACGGGCTCGGCTGCGTGCTCGAGTGGGTCTTCCGGCGCTGGGTGCGGCCGAGGATCCCCGTGCCGCCGCCGCCCGCGCGGGCGCGATACCTGATCAAGGGCGCCGTCCTCGTCGGCTGCGCGCTCGTGGCCGCGGTCATGCTGATCCAGTCGGCGCGCTGGCAGCGCGAGCTGACCGCGGTCATGGGCATGGCGGGCACGACGACCCCGGCCTACCTGCGGACCGGGCTGCTCAGCGTGGCCGTCGGCGCGGCGGTCGTCGCCGTCTACCGGACCGTCCGCGCGCTGGTGCTGTTCGTGGCCCGCCAGCTCAACCGGTGGGTGCGGGTGCCGCGCGAGCTCGCCCCCGCCGTGGGGGCGCTGGTGCTGGTGGTGCTCACGGTGACCCTGTTCAACGGCGTGGCCTCGCGGGCGTTCTTCGCGGTCGCCAACTCGGCGTTCAGCGTCCGCAACGACCTGACCTCCGACAACGCGCTGCCGCCGATCCTGCCCGAACGGTCGGGCAGCCCCGCCTCGGAGTCGCGCTGGGAGACACTGGGTTTCGAGGGCCGCTGGTTCGTCTCGCACGGGCCGGACGCGCGCCGGATCGCGGCCGTCACCGGGCGGCCCGCCCGGGAACCGATCCGCGCCTACGTGGGTCTCGAGTCGGTGCGCGGCGGACAGTCGGCCGCCGACCTCGCGGTCGCCGAGCTGGAACGGACCGGGGCCTTCGAGCGCCGGGTGCTCGTGGTCGTCACCACCACCGGCACCGGCTGGGTGAACTCCACCGCCGCCGACGCCGTCGAGTACCTCGCGGGCGGCGACAGCGCGCTGGTGGCCACCCAGTACTCGTATCTGCCCAGCGTGCTGTCGTTCCTGTCGGACCGGGAGAAGGCCGCCGCGGCCGGGCGCGAGCTGTTCGACGCGGTTTACCGGCGCTGGCAGCAGCGGCCGGAGGGAGCCCGGCCCAAGCTCTTCGTCTACGGCGAGAGCCTGGGATCGCAGGGGTCCGAGGCCGCCTTCGACGGCCTGGCCGACCTGCGGGAGAAGGTCGACGGCGCGCTCTGGGTCGGACCGCCCAACTCCAACCGGCTGTGGCGCCAGTTCGTCACCCGCCGCGATCCCGGTTCGCCGGAGATGTACCCCGTCTACGCCGACGGGCTGGTGGTGCGCTTCGCCACCGACGCCGCCGAATTGCGCGAGCCGACCGAACCCTGGCGTGAACCGCGCATCGCCTACCTGCAGCACCCGTCCGACCCGGTGGTGTGGTGGTCGGCGGATCTGCTGTTCACGCGGCCGGACTGGCTCAGCGAGCCGCGACGCGGCGACGTCTCCGGCCAGATGCGCTGGGCGCCGATCGTCACGTTCTGGCAGGTCAGCGCGGATCTCACCAACGCGCAAGGGGTTTCGGACGGCCACGGTCACCGCTACGGCACCCTGGTGCTCGACGGCTGGGTCGCGGTGACCGGGCTCGGCCCCGACCCGGCCCTGGTCGAACGGGTCCGGGGCGAGCTGGTCGCCGCCGAGCGGGAAGAGCTGGAAACCAAGTGAGCGCGGGCGGTCTCGCGCGGCGCGGGCCCGCCGGCGCCCGTCCCGGACGACGCGCCATCGGGCCCGGGCGCGGCCGGGCGAGCCGGTCGGCGACCGGCCGCGCCGTCCTCGCCCTGCTGCTCGCCCCGGCCTGGTCGAACGGCGTCCTGCCCCGGCTCGGGCTGCCGCGGCGGGGCCGCACGGCGGCGAACCTGCTGTTCGCGCTGGCCTTTTCGCGCTCGCTGGGCGGTCGGCCGCGCTGGCGGTCGCGATCCGGGCTGCGCTGGGGCGCCGGGTCCGCCGCCGTGGTGCTCGCCGGATACGGCGCGGCCCTGGCGATTCCGGGGCCGCGCCGGGCGCTCGTCGCCGCCGCGGGGCGCGCGCCGGAGGTGTCGACGGTGGAGTGGGCGCTGTTGCACATCCCGGTCGGGACCGTGCTGGCCGAGGAGTCGGTGTTCCGGGGCACGATCGACCCGCTGCTCGCGGAGGCGGCCGGACCGTCGGGGGTCCTCCTCGGCGCCGTCGACTTCGGGCTCTGGCACGTGGCGCCCGCCCGCGCGGCGGGGGACCCGGTCGGCGCGACGGTGGCGATCACCACGCTGGCCGGCGTCCTGTTCTCGGAGCTGCGCAGGCGCAGCGGCAGCGCCACCGCGCCCGCGCTGCTGCATCTGGCGATCAACGCGGGCGGCGCGGTCGCCCCGATCCTGGCGAGCAGGCTGGACCGGCGCCGCGCCGCCCCGGCGGGGTCGCCGATCGAGGGGTGGCGGTCGCGGGCGGGCCGCGGTGTCGGGGACGGTCGGTAGGGTCTGCTGACGTGGCGCGACGAAGTGGAACCGATCCGGCGGAAGTGCGGGCGGCGGTGCTCGCGGTGGGCGACTGGCTGACCGACGAGGCGGCGCCCGCGCCCGCCCGCGCGGAACTCGCCGCCGCGGTGCGCGGGAGCGCGCGGGCGCTGGCCGCCGCCGCGCCCGGTCACTCGGTGGAGGTCCGTGTGCCGCCGTTCGTCGCGGTGCAGTGCGTCGAAGGGCCGCGGCACACGAGGGGCACGCCGCCGAACGTCGTCGAGACCGACCCCCGCACCTGGCTGCGCCTGGTGACGGGGGAGACCGCCCTCGCCGACGCGATCGAGAGCGGCGCGGTCTCGGCCAGCGGGTCCCGCGCCACGGAGATCGGGCACTGGCTGCCGCTGCTGCGGCTGCCGGGCGCCTGACCGCCGAGCCGCCCGGCGGCCGCTGCGCTCAGGCGGCCGCGGCCTTTTTCTTGTCGTCCTTGTCGACCAGGTTCTCCCGGTGCAGGCCCTTGTAGTCGTAGTACTTGGTGATCGCGATGCCGCCGACCAGGGCGATGGCCAGGCCGAGCAGCGACATCCAGATCCCGCGACCGAGGCCCGCGCTGTAGTCGGACTCGAAGTACAGGATCGAGCGGACGCCGAGGAACACCTGGTGCATGGGCTCGAACTCGGCGAGCCACGCGATGTAGGTCGGTGTCGCCTCGATCGGGACCGTACCGCTCGAGGAGGGCAGGCCGAGGATGAGGAAGACGGCCAGGTTGATCAGCAGGCCCGCCGTGCCGAAGGCGGCCAGCGAGGCCATGCACGTCATGCCGACCGCGATCAGCGCGAGCACCGAGAACAGGAACAGCTGCACCGGCCGCTCGATCGGGATGTCGAGGGCCTTCGCGACGAGCAGATAGATCAGTGACACCACGTTGGCCACCACGATCATCACGCCCCACTTGATCAGCAGCGTGTGGAAGCGCGAGATCGGCTGGGGCGGATAGTGCACGTACCAGGGCCCGTACTCGGTCGGCTGGAAGCCGAGTTGCGCGTCGACCATGGTGTGGATGACCATCGCGCCGACCACGCCCGCCATCAGGATGAGCAGCGCGTAGAAGAACGCGGTCAGGCCCATGCCGAGGTTGGCGCCCAGCGGCCGCCACTCCTGCTCGACGACCTGGATCGGCGTGGCCAGGGTCAGCGCGGCGGCGCCGGAGACCTGCGGCGCGGGGGCGCCCGCCGGTGTCGCGGCGAGGGTGTCGCGGACCTGCGTGGTCAGCTGCTGGCCCACCTGCTTGTTCACCTCGGTCATCGCCCGCTCGCCGATGCGGTTGACGATGCCCGCGGAGTACGGGCCCATCCGCGGACTGGTCATGACGGTGATGATCGGGCGCTCGATCTCGCCGCCGACCACGCTGCCGACGCCGAGGATCCCCAGGCGTTTGCTGAAGTCGCCGGGGATGATGATGACGCCGTAGATCTGCGCGGAACGGAGCAACCGCTCCGCCTCGGCGATGCCGACGACCTTCAGGTCCACCTGGTCGGCGGGCACGCCCGCCTCCAGCGCCTCGGCGACCTGCTTGCCGAAGTTGACCTGCTCGGTCCTCCCGCCCCGGTCGATGGTGTCGCCGACGTCCTGGTTGACCAGCGCGACCGGGAAGTCGTGCAGATTGCCCTCCGGGTCGGAGATGTAGGCGAGGTACATCACGCCGAGCAGCGTCATCACCACGGTCAGGACGGCGGTCGGCGCCAGCAGGATCCGCGCCCAGCGGCGCGGGGGAATCCGCAGTGTGTCCAACGTCGCTCCGGCCGGGGCGGCGGTATCGGAATCCCGGGACCCCGCTCCGGTGTTTTCCGGGGTGGACGCTGGGGAATCAGCGGGCTCGTGCGCACTGTCATCGGTGGTCACGGTCGGCACCGTAACAGCTGGCCCCCCAGAATTCGCGTGATCACACCTGTGGATTGCGCCGGGTTTGCGCCGTGGCGTACGTCGAGTTCGTTTTCACCCGTAGAATGACGGGTGCCCCCACCCCCGCCCGAACAGGGAGCACACGGTGACCAACGCCGATCTATCGATCGACAGCACTTCTGCCGCAGCGGACCAGCCCGAGAACGAGCCCCGCGAGGAGTGCGGAGTCTTCGGAGTCTGGGCGCCGCACGAGGACGTGGCCAAGCTCACATATTACGGTCTCTATGCGTTGCAGCACCGTGGTCAGGAAGCGGCCGGTATCGCCGTCTCCGACGGTTCGCAGATCCTCGTCTTCAAGGATCTCGGCCTGGTCAGCCAGGTCTTCGACGAACAGACCCTGGGGGCCATGCCCGGCCACATCGCCGTCGGGCACTGTCGCTACTCCACCACCGGTGGCGTCACCTGGGAGAACGCGCAGCCCATCTTCCGCACCACCGCCGTCGGCTCCGGTCTCGCGCTCGGCCACAACGGCAACCTGGTCAACACCGCCGAATTGGCCGATCGCGCACGCGAACTCGGACTCAACGGCCCCGGCGTCGTCGACGGTCGCCCGCAGCTGACGGGCGCGACCTCCGACTCCGACATCGTCACCGCGCTGCTGGCCCACGCCGCCGCGGACTCGAGCATCGAGCAGGCCGCCATGGACCTGCTGCCGCAACTGCGCGGCGCCTTCTGCCTCACCTTCATGGACGAGCACACCCTCTACGCCGCCCGCGACCCGTGGGGCGTGCGGCCGCTGTGCCTCGGCAGGCTGGACCGCGGCTGGGTCGTCGCCTCCGAGACCGCCGCCCTCGACATCGTCGGCGCCGCGTTCGTCCGCGAGATCGAGCCGGGCGAGCTGCTGGCGATCGACGCCGACGGCGTGCGGTCCATGCGCTTCGCCAACCCCGAGCCCAAGGGCTGCGTCTTCGAGTACGTCTACCTGGCCCGCCCCGACTCCACCATCTCCGGCCGCTCGGTGCACGCCACCCGCGTGGAGATCGGCCGCCGCCTGGCCGCCGAGAGCCCGGTCGAGGCCGACCTGGTCATCCCGGTGCCCGAGTCCGGCACCCCCGCCGCCGTGGGCTACGCGCAGGGCTCGGGCGTGCCCTACGGCCAGGGCCTGATGAAGAACGCCTACGTCGGGCGCACCTTCATCCAGCCGAGCCAGACCATCCGCCAGCTCGGCATCCGGCTCAAGCTCAACCCGCTGCGCGAGGTCATCCGCGGCAAGCGGCTCATCGTCGTCGACGACTCGATCGTGCGCGGCAACACCCAGCGCGCGCTCATCCGCATGCTGCGCGAGGCGGGCGCGCTCGAGATCCACGTGCGCATCGCCTCCCCGCCGGTCAAGTGGCCCTGCTTCTACGGCATCGACTTCGCCTCGCGCGCGGAGCTGATCGCCAACGGCGCGGGCACCGACGACAGCTACGAGGAGATGGTCGAGAACGTGCGCCGGTCCATCGGCGCCGACAGCCTCGGCTACATCTCCACCGAGGGCATGATCGCCGCCACCGAGCAGCCGCGTTCGCGCCTGTGCTGCGCCTGCTTCGACGGCACCTACCCGATCCAGCTCCCGACCGAGGCGGCCATCGGCAAGAACGTGCTGGAAGGCATGCTCTCCGGTCGTTCCGAGGCCGAACTGCTCGGCGAGAACGCCAACGCGGACGCGCTCAGCCGCCCCTGACCGCCGGTGTTCGTGGGTCCGAGGTTGCCGGGCCGAAGCCAATGCGACAATGGACCCGCAATCTATCCGCCGATTCGGTTTGGAGCTCTCCGCAAAAATGACTGAACAGACCCCCCTCGGTGCCGGCGCCTCGTACGCCGCCGCCGGCGTCGACATCGAAGCCGGAGATCGAGCCGTCGAGTTGTTCGGGCCATTGGCGAAGAAGGCGAGCCGACCCGAGGTGCAGGGCGGCCTCGGTGGTTTCGCGGGTCTGTTCGCGCTGAAGGGCGGCTACCGCGAGCCGCTGCTCGCCGCCTCCACCGACGGCGTCGGCACCAAGATCGCCGTCGCGCAGGCACTGGACAAGCACGACACCGTCGGCCTCGACCTGGTCGCCATGGTCGTCGACGACCTGGTGGTCTGCGGTGCCGAGCCGCTGTTCCTGCAGGACTACATCGCCATCGGCAAGGTTGTCCCGGAGAAGGTGGCCGAGCTGGTCTCGGGTATCGCCGAGGGCTGCGTCAAGGCCGGTTGCGCCCTGCTGGGCGGCGAGACCGCCGAGCACCCCGGCCTGATGGACCCCGACGACTACGACCTGTCGGCCACCGGCGTCGGCGTGGTGGAAGCGGACTCGGTGCTCGGCCCGGACCGGGTGCGCCCCGGCGACGTGGTCATCGCGATGGGCTCCTCGGGCCTGCACTCCAACGGCTACAGCCTGGCCCGCAAGGTCCTGCTCGAGATCGACCGCATGTCCCTCACGGGCTACGTCGAGGAGTTCGGCCGCACCCTCGGCGAGGAGCTGCTCGAGCCGACCCGCATCTACGCCAAGGACTGCCTCGCGCTGATCGCCGAGACCGACGTGCGCACCTTCGCCCACGTCACCGGCGGCGGCCTGGCCGCCAACCTGGCCCGCGTGCTGCCCGCCGGCCTGGTCGCCGAGCTGGACCGCGGCACCTGGAACCCGGCCCCGGTGTTCCGTCTCATCGCCCAGCGCGGCCGCGTCGAGCGCGTCGAGATGGAGAAGACCTTCAACATGGGCGTCGGCATGGTCGCCATCGTCGCGCCCGAGGACGCCGACCGCGCCCTGGCGGTGCTGACCGCCCGCCACATCGACTGCTGGACCCTCGGCACGGTCAAGAAGGCCGCCGACGCCGAGGCGCCGCGCGCGATCCTGCTGGGCGAGCACCCGCGGTTCTGAATCCGCTTTCCGTCAGGGGCCGTCGCGCGCAGCGGCGGCCCCTGACGCGTCAGCCGTCGACGAGTTGCCGGCGCAGCGCGATCGGGTCGGGCTCGCGGCCACCGCAACGCCCGCGGAGACGCGCGGGCACGCCGCCGGAGAGGGCTGGTCGGCAAACACATCGAGCGTCCCGTGGCACACGGGACGCTCGTCGCGTATTCAGGTGTCTTCGCCGATCAAACCAGGGCAGCTAGCCGACCCGGCTCATCTGCGAGCCCACTTCGGGCCACCGCGCACGGTCAACGGTCGAAGGGGGAGGCCACGACGGCCTCCCCCTTCCACAGCATTCCGGTCAGCGGCGCCAGTCGTCGTAGTCGTCGTCCTCGTTGTTCCATCGGGACACCGACTCGTCCGCGTCGTGCTCATCGGACAGCACACCACCACTTACATGGGAGCTGGGGCTTCCGGAGAGCTCACGCTGAAGGCTCGCGAAGTCGGTCGACGGCGAGCTGTACTTCAGCTCTCGTGCGACCTTGGTCTGCTTTGCCTTAGCCCGGCCACGGCCCATGGCTGACCCCCTCGCGTCACAGCGGGGCGGCCTGGGGTTTGTTGGCGGCCCCGTTCGAATTAATACTCTTCCTGACAGACACTTTAGCGTGTGTCAGGCGGTCGTGCTTCCAGGAGTGGGTGAAGAACTCCCGAACTGGTGCCGTTTGCCTGACTGTCGCCCGGGCGCCGCCGGTTCAGAGCACTCCCGGAACCGCCCGCACGACCCCCACCCGCGCACCGCCGCCGAGCACCGCCGGGGCCGCCAGCGCGGTGTGCTCGTCGGTCCATTCGATGTCGAGAGCTCGGAGAACGGCCAGCGTCAACGGCATTCGCGCCCGGTCGGCGCCGTCGTCGATCTTGTACGCGAAGGCCCGGCCGTCCGGCAGCGCACCGGCGTGCACGCCGTCCGCGCCGATCTTGCAGAACAGGCCGGGCGTGGCCGACATGGCCAGCAGATCCGGCCCGCTGGTGCCCGAAATCACTCGCGGATGCGCGCGCACGGCATCGGCGATCCGCCTGCGCGGGTCGCCGGGAGGGGCCGTGGTGAAGCCGGCGAACGCGCGGGCGAGGTTGATCAGCGAGACGGGCACGATCGGCAGGCCGCAGCCGTCGATGCCGAGGTCGGTCTCCGGTTCGCCGGTGACGTCGGCGATGGTGTCGGCGACCGCGCGCTGCAGCGGATGGTCGATGTCGAGATAGCCGGTCACCGGCCAGCCGTTGATCCGGCAGGTGGCCAGCATGGCCGCGTGTTTGCCCGAGCAGTTCATGTAGAGCGGGCTCGGCCCGGCGCCGGTCAGCGCGGCGGCGCGGGCGTGCTCCTCGAAGGGCAGGTCGGCCGGGCAGGCCAGGTCGGCCGGGGCGAACCCGAACCGGTCGAGCAGGCGGCGGACGAGGGCGACGTGATCGGGCTCGCCGAAGTGCGAGGCCGTCGACAGGGCCAGCTCCTCGTCGTCGACCGGATCGAAACCGAGGCGGAGCAGGGCGAGCGCCTGCATCGGCTTGTTGGTCGAGCGCGGGTAGATCGGGCCGTGCGTCTCGCCGAGTTCGGTGATCGGCTCGCCGTCCGCGCCCAGCACCACCACCGACCCGCGGTGCACGCACTCGCGGAATCCCGACCGCACCACCTCGACCAGCTCCACGCTCACGGGCGGACCTCCACGACCTGCGGCGCGCCGCGGCGGGCGTGCCGGTCGATCTGCATGCGCACGTCGTCGGAGATGGTCGGCTCCTCGATGCGCAGCCGTTCGAGCAGGGCGGGGTCGGTGCCGGTGAACACGTCGCGCACGGTGATGCCGTGCGCGGGGGTGTGCACCACCCGGACCTCGTCGCCGGCGCCGATCGTGCCCTCGGTGAGGACCCGCAGGTAGGCGCCGGTGTCGCCGCGCTGCGTGAAGCGTTTGACCCACTGCTTCTCGCCGGACCACTGCTGGAAGGTCGCGCACGGCACCCGCGGCGCGCTCACCTCGAGCAGGGTGTCGCCGACGGCCCAGCGGGCGCCGAGCACCGCGTCACTGACGGCGAGACCGGTCACGCGCAGGTTCTCCCCGAACCAGCCCGCGGGCAGGTCGCGGCCGAGCTCGTCCGCCCACCGGCGCGCGTCCTCCTCGGCATAGGCGTAGACGGCCTGGTGCACGCCGCCGTGGTTGACGGTGTCGCAGACGTGGTCGCCGCCGAGGCCGAGCGCGCCGACCGGCACCCGGCCCGGCACCGGGCGCTTGTCGATGGCGGTACGGCCGACCCGGGTGCGGACCTCGCGTTCGGCGTGCACGACGCAGACGGCCTCGACCCGGCCGACGTCGCCGGTGCGCATGACGTTCACCGGCCGCGCAGCCGGTCGACGGCGGCCCGGCCCGGCTGGACGCCGTCCTCGGCCGGGACGGAATCCGGATCGATCGCGGCGGCCGCGCTGCCCGCGACCAGCTCGGTGCCCGCCGGGACCGAGCGCTTGATCAGCGCCAGCGCGATCGGGCCGAGCTCGAAGTGGTCGACCACGGTGCCGAGCCTGCCCACCGCGCGGCCGCCCGCGGTGACGTCGTCGCCGGTGGCGGGACGCTCGTCGGCGGAGCCGTCGAGGTGCAGCAGCAGCAGGTTGCGGGGCGGCTTGCCGAGGTTGTGCACCCGGGCGACCGTCTCCTGCCCGCGATAGCAGCCCTTGTTCAGGTGGACCGCGCCGAACTCGGCGGGCCCGCCGATCCAGCGGGCCTCGTGCGGGATGGTGCGGTCGTCGGTGTCCACGCCGATGCGGGGGCGCAGGGCGGCCACCCGCAGCGCCTCGAACGCCCACATGCCCGCGGGTTCGGCGCCCGCGGCGGTGAGCGCGGACCAGTGGGTGATCAGCGTCTCGCGGGGGATGATCAGGTCGTAGGAGTCGGCGGTCGGCCAGGGCATGCGGCGCACGAAACCGCCGGCCGGCAGCGCGGTGGCGGCGTAGACCTCGCCCGGCAGGGCGGCGATGCCGAGGACGCTCGCCAGGGCGGCCGCGCCGGGGCCGAGCAGGCTCAGCACGGCGTGATCGGGCGCGGCCTCGGGCTTCGCGTCGGCCCAGAACACCATGCGCTGCAGGAAGGTCAGCAGGTCGGGGCCGCGCTCGGCCTCGGTGTCGAACCACAGCGTGCCGTCGAGGTCGGTGAGCACGAAGTGGTGCTGTACCCGGCCGTTGAGGTCGAGGTCGAGGTTCTCGGCGCTGTGCCCGTCGGGCAGGGCGGTGAGGTGCTGGCTCGAGATGGTGTGCAGCCAGCTCAGGCGCTCGCCGCCGGTGATCCGGCCGACGCTGCGATGCGAGCGATCGACGACCGCGACGCGCTGGACCGCGGCCTTCTGTTCACCGAACGGATCACCGTAGTGCCACGCGACCGCGGCATCCGGGGACCCCTCGGCGCCCGCGACGGCACCCGGTGTGTGCAGAACAGGACTGGGGGCGACGACCACCGACACGCCCTCCACTGTAGGCCGCCGCGCCGCGACGCGCTGCGGGCGGTGTCCCCGCGCTGCCGAATCTCGGGGCAGTGATAGGCATAACGGCTTGATAACGCCTAGGGTTGTCGCCCATGGAGGATCGCGTTCTAGTCACGCTCGACGGTGCCCTGGAGGACCCCGACTCACCCTTGCTCTACGCCGACGACATCGGCGCCCTGCGCGGCGACGGCGTCTTCGAGACGCTACTCGTGCGCCGCGGGGTGCCGACGGCGCTGGAGTATCACCTCGGCCGGCTGCGGCACTCGGCCCAGGCCCTGGAACTACCGGATGTCGAGCTGTCGAAGTGGCGCTCGGCGGCGGAGGAGGCGGCCAAGGTCTGGGGGCCCGAGCGCGAGGGTGTCATGCGCTGGGTCTACACGCGCGGCCGGGATTCCGACTTCGAGGCGCCGACCTCCGAGCTGGCGCCCGAGACGCCGAAGCCGACCGGCTACGTCCTGGTCTCGCCGGTGCCCGAGCGCGTGGCCAAGGCGCGGACCGAGGGCGTGAAGGTGATGTCGCTGGCCCGCGGCATCTCCATCGACCTGGCCCAGGCCGCGCCGTGGCAGCTGCTCGGCGCCAAGACGCTGTCCTACGCGACCAACATGGCCGCGCTGCGGTTCGCGCGCCGGATGGGCAACGACGACGTGATCTACACCAGCACCGAGAGCCGGGTGCTGGAGGGTCCGCGCTCGACGGTGGTCATTGCCCGGGACAAGCAGCTGATCACCCCGCCCGCCAAGAACGGCGTGCTGCCCGGGGTAACCCAGCGTTCGCTGTACAACGTCGCGGAGAAGGCGGGCTGGGACTGCCGCTACGAATCGCTGTTCACCGCCGACCTGTTCGACTGCGACAGCATCTGGCTGCTGTCGAGCGTCACGCTGGCCGCGCGGGTCAACCAGTTCGACGGTGTGCGCATGTCGGCGCCCGACAACGCCGACGAGATCCGGGATCTGGTGGACCAGGGCATCGAGCGCTCGGGTTCCATCGGCGACTGGTGAACGCCGCTGCGGGGTGCGGGTGGGGTACCCCGCGGCGGTGTTACGTGATCGTTCGGCTACCGCGCAGCGTGTCGTGAGCGCGAACACGTTGTGGGCGACCGGCTCCGGCGTAAGCTTTACTACGACATGTCGTAGTAGTGGCAGGAGTACGGATGAGCACCCTGGACGTCTCCCGGTGGCAATTCGGTATCACCACGGTCTACCACTTCATCTTCGTTCCGCTGACCATCGGCCTCGCTCCGCTCATCGCGATGATGCAGACCGCCTGGGTCGTCACCGGCAACGACGCGTGGTACCGCCTCACCAAATTCTTCGGCAAGGTCTTCCTGATCAACTTCGCCATCGGCGTCGCCACCGGCATCGTGCAGGAATTCCAGTTCGGCATGAACTGGAGCGAGTACTCCCGATTCGTCGGTGACGTCTTCGGCGCACCGCTCGCCTTCGAGGCCCTGATCGCCTTCTTCATGGAGTCGACCTTCATCGGCCTCTGGATCTTCGGCTGGACCCGCCTGCCCAGGCTCGTGCACCTGGCCTGCATCTGGCTCGTCGCCATCGGCGTGAACGCCTCGGCCTACTTCATCGTCGCGGCCAACTCCTTCATGCAGCACCCGGTCGGCGCCCGCTTCAACCCCGAGACCGGCCGCGCCGAACTGGAGAGCATCTGGACCCTGCTCACCAACAACACCTCGCTCGCCGCGTTCCCCCACGTCGTCGCCGGCGCGTTCCTCACCGCGGGCACCTTCGTCGCCGGCATCGCGGGCTGGTACATGGTGCGCAACGCGCGCAGCGGCGACGCCGCGAAACTCGAAGAGGCGCGGTCGATGTGGCGGCCGGTCGGCCGGATCTCGCTGGTGATCGTCGCCCTCGCCGGCGTCGCGGTGATCTTCACCGGCGACATCCAGGGCAAGCTGATGTTCCAGCAGCAGCCCATGAAGATGGCCTCCGCCGAATCGCTCTGCCACACCCAGACCGACCCCGACTTCTCCATCCTCACCGTCGGCACGCACAACAACTGCGACAGCGTGATCCACGTGCTCGAGGTGCCCTACGTGCTCCCGTTCCTGGCCGAGGGCAAGTTCGAGGGCGTCACCCTGCAGGGCGTACAGGACCTCCAGCAGTCCTACGTCGACCAGTTCGGCCCCGGCGACTACCGGCCCAACCTGTTCGTCACCTACTGGTCCTTCCGCGCCATGATCGGCCTGGCCGCCGGTTCGGTGCTGTTGCTGCTGGCCGGATTCTGGGTGACCCGCGGCGGCCGGGTGCCCGACCAGCGCTGGTTCTCCTGGCTGTCGCTGCTCGCCATCCCCACCCCGTTCCTGGCCAACATCTCCGGCTGGGTGTTCACCGAGATGGGCCGCCAGCCCTGGGTGGTCGTGCCGAATCCGACCGGCGACAAGAACATCCGGCTCATGGTCGGCGACGGCGTCTCGCAGCACGCCTCGGGCACGGTCTGGCTGTCGCTGACGGTGTTCACGCTGCTCTACGGCGCGCTGGCCGTCGTGTGGTTCTACCTGATCCGGCGCTACGTGGTCGCCGGACCCGATCCCGCGCCCGGGCACGCGTCCGGTGACGACGGCCCCGACGACGGCGACGGCGGGGGCGGGCACCGCGCCACCGGCGAACCCGTCGAACAACTGTCCTTCGCGTACTAGGAGTGGCGGCGATGACACTGGCTGAATTCTGGTTCGTGCTGATCGGTGTGCTGTTCACCGGTTACTTCGTGCTCGAGGGCTTCGACTTCGGCGTCGGCATGCTCATGCCGGTGCTCGGCAAGGGCTCCGACACCCGCAGGCGCGTCGTCCTCAACACCATCGGCCCCGTGTGGGACGCCAACGAGGTCTGGCTGATCACCGCGGGCGGCGCGATGTTCGCGGCGTTCCCCGAGTGGTACGCGAGCATGTTCTCCGGCTTCTACCTGGCGCTGCTGCTGCTCCTGGTCGCGCTGATCCTGCGGATCTGCGCCATCGAGTACCGCGCCAAGATCAACGACCCGAAGTGGCGGGCGTGGTGCGACCTCGGGATCGGCATCGGTTCCTGGGTGCCCGCGCTGGCCTGGGGCTGGGTGTTCGCCAACCTCGTGCGCGGCGTCCCGCTCGACGCCGACCGGCAGATCGTCGGCTCCGTCGGGGACCTGCTCAGCCCCTACGCCCTGCTCGGCGGGCTGGCCACGGGCGTCCTCTTCGCCTTCCACGGCGCGATCTTCCTCGTGCTCAAGACCGGCGGCGAGGTCCGCGACGACGCCCAGCGCATCGCCCGGCTGCTGCTCGGTCCGACGGTGGTCGTCGTCGGCGCCTTCGGGCTGTGGACCCAGCTCGCCTACGGCTCCGGCTGGACCTGGATCGCCCTCGGCGCCGCCGTCGCCGGCCTGCTGGCCGCCGCGGGCGCCACCTTCGCCGGCCGTGACGGCTGGGCCTTCGTCGGCACCACGATCACGGTGGCCGCCGCCACCGCGCTGCTGGTCGGCTCGCTGTTCCCCAACGTGCTGCCCTCCACCATCGACCCGGCCTTCGACCTGACCATCGCCAACGCCTCGTCGACGCCCTACACGCTGAAGGTGATGACCTGGGTGGCGCTGCTGGCCACGCCGGTGGTGCTGATCTACCAGGGCTGGACCTACTGGGTGTTCCGCAAGCGCCTCACCGTCGAACAGATCCCGGCACCGGCCGGACTGTCGCTGAGCGGCAAGGGCTGATTCCATGGCGCGCCGCCCTGTCGACCCGCGGCTGTGGCGGTACGCCCGTTCCGCCCGGCGGCACCTGATCGTCGCCGTCGGGCTCGCGATGGTGGTCACCGCGACCATCGTCGTGACCGCGGTGCTGCTGGCCCGGGTGCTCGCCGGGGTGATCACCGACCCCGGCCGGCGCGAACTCGGGCAGTGGACCGCCGAATTCGCGCTGCTGGCCGTCACGATCGCGGTGCGGGCGCTGGCGAGCTGGTGGCAGGCGCGGCTCGCGCACCGGGCGGGCGCGGCCGTGGTCACCGAGCTCGAACAGGCGGTGCTGGCCACCGCGGCCCGGCTGCCACCGCGCGAGGCCGAGGCCCGCCGCACCGAACTCGCGGTGATCGTCGGCAGCGGGCTGAGCGGGCTGCGGGCCTGGTTCACCGGATACCTGCCCGCGCTGCTGCTGGCCTGCCTGGTGCCGCCGGTGGTCATGATCGTCATCGGGATCGCCGACCCGGCCTCCGCGCTGATCGCCGTCGTCACGGTGCCCCTCATCCCCGTGTTCATGGTGCTCATCGGCCTGCTCACCCAGGGGCGGGCCGACGAGACGCTCACCGCGGCCACCCGGCTCTCCGACCAGCTGCTCGACCTCTTCGCCGGCATGCCGACCCTGCGCGCGCTCGGCCGCGAGAACCCGGGCGGGCGCAGCATGGCGGGCCGGGTACGCGCGCTCGGCGACCAGCTGCGGGAGCGGACCATGCGGGCGCTGCGCCTGGCGTTCCTGTCCTCGATGGTGCTCGAACTCCTGGCCACCCTCAGCGTGGCGGTGATCGCGGTGGCCATCGGCATGCGGCTGGTGTACGGCGAGATGAGCCTCTACGCCGGGCTCGTCGCGCTGATCCTGGCGCCCGAGGTGTATCTGCCGCTGCGGCAGGTCGGCGAGCGGTTCCACGCGGCCCAGGACGGGATGGCCGCCGGGGAGCGGGCCTTCGCGGTGCTGGACGCCGCGCCGCCCGCCGCGACCGCCGCGGGCGACGTGCTCGGTCACGGTCCGTCGCGCATCGAGCTGCGCGAGGTGAGCGTCGCGGCGCGGGACGGGTTCGCCCCCGCCGGGCTGTCGGCCGTGCTCGAGCCCGGCCGGGTCACCGTGCTCACCGGTCCGAACGGGTCAGGGAAGTCGACCGCCCTCCAGGTCGTCCTCGGCCTCACCGCCGCCGACCGAGGCGCGGTGACCGTCGACGGCCGCGACGTCGCGTCGCTCGACCCGGACGCCTGGTGGTCCCGGGTCGCCTGGCTGCCGCAGCGGCCGGTCCTCGTGCCGGGCACGCTGCGGGAGAACGTCACGCTGCTCGGGGCGCGGATCGGGCCATCGGCCGGTGCGCCGTCCCCGGCGGGCGGCGCCGGATCGCGGGCCGGAGACGTGCTCGACGAGGTGAGCCACGCCACGGGTTTCGGCGCCGTGCTCGCCGAGCTGCCCCGGGGGTGGGAGACCACCGTCGGCCGCGGCGGGGTCGGGCTGTCCCTCGGGCAGCGGCAGCGGCTGGCGCTGACCCGGGTGCTCGCCTCGCGCCGGCCGATCCTGCTGCTGGACGAGCCGACCGCGCACCTCGACGCCGACAGCGAGGCCGAGGTCCTGGCCACCCTGCGCCGCCTGGCCGGTGAAGGCGCCACCGTCGTGGTCGTCGGCCACCGGCCCGCCGTGCTGGCCGCCGCCGACACCGTCGTCGAGGTCGGCGCCCGGGCGGAAGCGGTGGCGTCGTGAACGCGCTGATCGGGGATCTCCGCCGCATGTGGCGGCTGCTCGCGCTGTCGCCGTGGCGGGTGGCGGTCGCCGTCGCCTGGGGTGTGCTGGCGCTCGGGAGCGGGCTCGCGCTGGCCGCCCTCGCCGCGTGGCTCATCGCCCGCGCCTGGCAGATGCCGCCGGTCCTCGATCTCAGCGTCGCCGTGGTCGCCGTGCGCGCCCTCGGCATCTCGCGGGGCGTGGCGCGGTACCTGGAGCGGCTGGCGACGCACGACGTCGCGCTGCGGGCCATGACCGCCGCGCGTGTCTCGGTGTACGAGGCGCTGGCGCACCGGGATTCGTGGTGGTGGCCGGGCCGGTTCGCGCCGCCGACCGAGGACGCCGGCGGGCCGGGCGCCGCGGCGGCGGGGCGTGGGCTCGCCGGGATGCGGCGCGGCGACCTGCTCGTCCGGATCCGGGACGACATCGACGATCTCGGCGCCGTCGTCGTGCGCGTCTTCGTGCCGGTCGCGGTGGCGGTGCTGCTGTCGCTCGGCGCGGTGGCGCTGCTGGCGACGATCTCCGTCGCGGGCGCGGCGATCCTGGCGGCGGCGCTGCTGCTGGCCGGGGTGGTCGCGCCGTGGCTGTCCGCCCGGGCCGCCCGGGAGGCGGAGGAGGCCGTGCGCGGCGACCGGGGCGAGTTCACCGCGCAGGCGGTCACCGTGCTCGACCACGCGGCCGAACTCCGCGTGGCGGGCCGACTGGACACCGCGCTCGCCGCCGCCCGCGACGCGGGCCTGCGCGCGGTCCGCGCCGAGGACACCGCCGCCCGCCACAGCGCGCTGGCCGCCGCGGCCACCCCGTTCTCGATCGGCGTCAGCGCCCTCGGCGCGCTGCTCGTCGGCGTGGCCGCCTACGGGCCGACCGGCGGCCTACCCGGCGGCATGACGCCCATGGCCCTGACGATCCTCGTCCTGGTGCCGCTGTCGGCCTTCGAAGCCGTCGGCGCCCTCCCGGCGGCCGCGACCACCCTCACGGTCGCCCGCGCCGCCCTGCGCAGGCTGGAGGCCGATCACCTGGCACCGGCCGGGGCGGTCCCGAGCCCGCCGTCGGCGGACTCCCGGTTCGCGGACCTCCCGCCCGCGCGCCGGATCGCCGTCGTCGGCCCCAGCGGCGCGGGCAAGACGACCCTGCTCATGCGCTGGGCGGGCCTGTTCGACACCCCGCGCGAGGGCGTCACCTTCTTCGCCGAGGACGCCCACCTGTTCAGCACGTCCCTGCTGGAGAACCTGCGGGTCGGCCGGGGCGACCTCACCGAACCCGAAGCCGAGGAGGCGTTGCGCGCGGTCGGCCTCGGCGCGTGGGTGGCCGACCTCCCCGACGGCCTGCACACCACCCTCGACGGCGGCGCCGCGGCCGTGTCGGGCGGCCAGCGCAGGCGGATCCTGCTGGCCCGCGCCCTGATCTCCCCGGCCCGCGTCCTGCTGCTGGACGAACCGACCGAACACCTCGACGAGGCCGACGGCGAGCGCCTGCTGCGCGCCCTGCTCGACGCGGACAGCGGCCTGGTCGCCCCCGACCGCGTCGTCGTGGTGGTGACCCACCGTCTCCCCGAGGACCACCGCGCGGACACTGTGCTGCGCGTCACCGGATCCGGCGAGGTCAGCGAGCTTTTCGCCCGCCGCGAAAATCAATTGCGCACCCCCTCCGCCGCTCATTAGATTTGAGGTACACAAGAGAGGAGGTGGTCTGAAGAATGTATGTTTCTTGGACGCGTGAGGTGGCTGCCCGCTAGCAGCTCCACTGCGGGAGATTCCCCAGCGGTGCGCTGAGCGAATCCCAGGCAGTCACCCGACCCCCGAGCCCCCGGAGATGTCCTACCGGGATCGCCGGCTCCGTCACGGAATCGGCGATACGGCTCGGGGGTCGCTCCATGTCCGGGGCGGAACGTCGCCCCAGCGGTGCTCGAAGGCGCCGCGGCCGGCTTCCCCGCGGGATGGCGCGGCGACGGCCGGCGGCGCCGTCAGCCGACGTAGCGCTGGAGGCGGGCCGACAGGCGGGGGACGAGGTCGCCGTCGGCGGCGACGCGTTCCTCGACGTAGGCCAGGTCGCCGCCCTCGACGATGCCGTAGAGGCGCTTGGCGCCGCCGACGACCGCGCCGGACTGGCTGCGGATCACCACATCGGTGGCCAGCTCCCAGGACGACTGGTTGAGCGCGTGGCCGTAGAACAGTTCGACGATGCCGGAGGCATGGGTGAGCAGCAGCTCGATCACCTCGTCGTCACCGTCGACGCCGACGCGCCAGTAGCCGCTCTCGCGCAGGTCCGGGCCCGCGTAGGCGCCCTCGGCGTCGAGCTTCCAGGACTGCGCCTCCCAGACCAGGTACTCGCCGCCGTCGTGGGAGACGGTGATCTGCTGGCCGAAGCGGTAGTCACCGTCGGTGGGGTGGTTGCCCTCGCCCTCGCCGCGCCACACGCCGACCAGCGGCAGCAGCGCCAGGTTGGCGTGGTTCAGATCGGGGCCGAGGCGCAGGTTCGCGGTGTCCTCGGGCAGCGGGAGGCCCGGGAGCACGGCGATGTTGCGGGCGCCGGTCTCCTTCGCCCGCTCGGCGGCGGCGTTGACCGCCTCGTCGCCGCTGCGGCGCTCGGCCGACGCCGTATCGCTCGCGTCACTCACGTCGCTCGCCCGCTCGGCCGGCTGATCGGGACTCTCGCTCGGGAGTCCGCTCATGACGCGGCGCCCAGGGAGTCACGAGCTGGGGCCTGCGTGGTTACACTGTGCTGCCGCCTCCGGCCCCCGACGCTCATGACTCGGTGAACAGCCGGTAGAAGACGTACAGGCCGAACCAGCCGATGAGGATCGACACGGCCACAAGGAGAATCTCGAAGAAGAGGACCACGAGGGGGAGTCTAGCGAGTTCCGGCGGCGGATACGAAAGCGGCCCTGGCAGTTCCCGCACAGGAACTACCAGGGCCGTTGTGAGCTCTCGCCCCGCGAAACTACTTCGCGACCTCGACGTCCACGTTGTGGATGCCCGCACCCTCGGGGGTGATCTGGGCGGTGCCGTTACCGGCCGAGGACAGCGCGCGCACGGTCCACGCGCCCGGCGCGGCGAAGAAGCGGAAATCGCCGGTGCCGGAGGCGACGACCTCGGCGGTGAAGTCACCGTTGCCGTCGAGCAGACGCACGAACGCGCCGCCGACGGGCTGGCCGTCCGCGCTCAGCACGCGACCGGTGATCACGGTCTCCTTCTCCACGTCGACGTTCGACGGGATGGCCTGACCCTGGGTAGGTGCTGCACACATATTGATTACGCTCCCAACTCGATAGGTGCACCGACGAGCGAGCCGTACTCGGTCCAGCTACCGTCGTAGTTCTTGACATTCTGGTGGCCCAGCAGCTCCTGCAGCACGAACCAGGTGTGCGACGAGCGCTCACCGATGCGGCAGTAGGCGATGGTCTCCTTCTCGCCGTCCAGGCCCGCGTCCTTGTAGAGCTCGGCGAGCTCGGCGTCGGAACGGAAGGTGCCGTCCTCGTTGGCGGCCTTGCTCCACGGCACGTTGATCGCGCCGGGGATGTGGCCCGGACGCTGGCTCTGCTCCTGCGGCAGGTGGGCCGGGGCAAGGATCTTACCGGAGAACTCGTCGGGCGAGCGAACGTCGACGAGGTTCTTGGCGCCGATGGCGTCGATGACCTCGTCGCGGAAGGCGCGGATCGAGTTGTCGGGGGCGGCGGCCTTGTACTGGGTGGCCGGGCGGCTCACGGCGTCACGCGAGAGCGGGCGGCCGTCGAGCTCCCACTTCTTGCGACCGCCGTCGAGCAGCTTGACGTCGTTGTGGCCGTAGAGCTTGAAGTACCAGTACGCGTAGGCGGCGAACCAGTTGTTGTTGCCGCCGTAGAGCACCACGGTGTCGTCGTTGGCGATGCCACGCTCGGACAGCAGCGCGGAGAACTGCTCCTGGTTGACGAAGTCACGACGGACCTGATCCTGCAGGTCGGTCTTCCAGTCGAGGCGCACGGCGCCCTCGATGTGGCCGCCCTCGTAGGCGGAAGTGTCCTCGTCGACCTCGACGAAGACGACGCCGGGGGCGTTGAGGTTCTCTTCGGCCCAGTCCACGGAGACCAGGACATCGGAGCGAGCCATGTTGTTCCTTTCGAAAGATGACGTGCGGATCAGTGCGTTGCCGGTGTCGGTGACGTGGTCCGGCGGAAGCGGGCGACCAGCGGGTAGATCTGGCAGCCCAGGCAGATCCCGAACGCCGCGTTCAGGAACGCGGCGAACAGGGCGAAGCCGGCGAAAACCACGCCGACGATCGGGGAGCCGAGCGCGAAGCCCAGCAGGGAGGCGGCCGCGAAGACGAAGCCGAGCAGCTGCGCGAACCGCAGCGGCGGCACCGGTTCGGTCTCGGTCACCGGACCGAGCCGGGGCGCGACGAACGTCGCGTACAGGCGGCCGTAGGGGTGCTTGCGGGGACCCTGGGCGGCGCCGATCGCGAACACGATCGCCTGCAGCCCGATGAGCACCACCGCCACGGCGGGCGCGAAGGCGGCCGTGAGCAGCACGAGGACGAGGACGCCGGTGGTCACCCAGGCCACGAAACGGGGCCCGCGGACATCCACCTGCGTGGGGGAAGTGGTCGAGGTCATGGTGCGATCTCCTGCGCTGAAGTCGGGAAGGACTGGGGGCCGGTTCGCCGGGGGATCGGTGATCACTCGCGCGGCGGACACAGGTCGGCGTCAGGAATTTCCGGTGAAGAAGGACTGCCGACCGCTCAGCGGCACAGGCAGCAACAACCACCGAGGCGGCACAGATCTACCGTGCGGCGTCGGGTGAGCATCAGCTCGTGGTCGGATTGCACGGGAAGTAGTTTACCCGGTCCCCCCGGGGAATCGTCCAGGGGTTCGACGGATCGGTGCGGGATCACACTGTCAAGGGCTCGAGCGCGGTGCGCAGATCGGCCGCCTTCGGCACGCCCGAGATGCGGAAACGCTCCTTGCCGTCGCCGTCGAAGACGAAGGTCGTCGGCAGCGAGAGGACGTTGAGGGAGCGGGCGAGCGCGGGCTCGGCGTCGATGTCGACCTCGATGTCGCGCGGGGCGTTGGGCGACTCCGCCAGCTCGGTCGTCACGTTGGCCACCACGCGACGCACCGCCGCGCACGGGCCGCACCAGTCGGCGGAGAAGTGCAGCACGGCGGGGGTGCTTCCGGTCACGCCGGCGGCGGCGAGCAGCTGTTCCCGCTCCGGGACGGGGGTGCGGATGTCGCTGGCGCGGACGCGGCCCTGGCGGGCGCGCAGCAGCAGGCCGACCACCACGGCGGCGGCGAGCACGGCGAACAGGATGACGATCTCGATCATGGTTGCTGCAATCGGTCCAGGTCGATGGTGACGTTGCGCCCGACACCCTCGATCACGATCTGACCGCCGACGGCCGACACCTCGGTCGGCCGGATGCCGAAGGGCAACTCCTTGGTATCGATCGTACGGCTGAAGCGTTCGAGCACGGCCGGGCGATCGGCCTCGGAGATCTCGTTCTGCGGCGTGGTGGCGGGCGCGGGGGCGGTCGGGTCCTTGTAGAAGCGGGTCGCCTGGATGCGGACCTGATCGCCGACGAGCAGCAGGTCGGCCTCGACCTTCACCTCGGTGCGGGTGACGGCGGCGGCGGTGGTGGTCGCCGCGGTCGACACCGCGGCGGGCAGCACGCGGCCGTTGGGGCTGGTCGGCAGCGTGCCGACAAGGACGACCGCGCCCGCGGTGGTCATGCCGGTGCCGCCGGACCCGCCGGTGCCGTCGGACTTGTCGGCGGGCGGCCCGAGGACCTGCAGGTCGGGGATGCCGAAGAGTCTGCCGAGTTCGGTCGGTTCGATGCGCATGCGGACGTCGACCCGGTCGACCGGGACCGTGCGCACCTCGCCGCCTGCGAGTTCGCCCGCCGGGGCGTGCAGCCCGAACAGGCTGGCCTCCAGCGCGATCTCGCCGGGGATGTCGGGGCGCATGCTGCGGGCCCGGATCTCGATGTTGTCGAAGGTTCCCGAGGCCGCCTGGGCGGCGAACGGGAAGCCGTGCACGGTCACCTCGGGATCGGCGGAGAGCGCCGCGCCCGCCCGCAGCTGGCGGGACAGGTGGTACTCCGAGTACGCGGCGGCGCCGAAATCGATCACCACCGCCAAACCGGCCAGGCACAGCAGCCCGATGATCAGCTTGCGCATGCCGTAAGCGTAGTGGGCGCCGGATCCGGGCTGTCGGGCGCGGCGACGTGGACCGTTTCGCGCACCATGTCCGGAGCGCGGCCGGTGCGGCGCGCTAATGTTGCACTCGATTACCTGTGTTTCGGCGACGTGGCCCAGCGCCGGCGCTCGCCGTCCGCGCAGTCACGAGATAGGAGGAGAGCCCGTGGAGCTGCTCCTGCTGACCTCGGATCCCAATCCGGAGGCGGTCCTGCCGTCGTTGTCGCTGCTGGCACACAACGTGCGGCCCGCGCCCACCGAGGTGGCCTCGCTGCTCGAGGCCGGTACCGCCGATGTGGCGCTGGTCGACGCGCGGACCGACCTGGCCGCCGCGCGCGGCCTGTGCCGCCTGCTGGGCAGCACCGGGTCCTCGGTGCCGGTCGTCGCGGTGCTGACCGAGGGCGGACTGGTCGCGGTGAACGCGGACTGGGGTCTTGACGACATCCTCCTGCCGGGCACCGGCCCCGCCGAACTGGACGCGCGCCTCCGCCTGCTGGTCGGCCGCAACGGCGGCGTCGCCAGCCCGGAGAACACGGGCAAGATCACCCTCGGCGAGCTGGTGATCGACGAGGGCACCTACACCGCGCGGTTACGCGGCCGCCCGCTTGACCTCACCTACAAGGAGTTCGAACTCCTGAAATACCTCGCCCAGCACGCGGGCCGGGTCTTCACCCGCGCCCAGCTGCTGCAGGAGGTCTGGGGCTACGACTTCTTCGGCGGCACCCGCACCGTCGACGTGCACGTCCGGCGCCTGCGCGCGAAGCTGGGCAGCGAGTACGAATCGCTGATCGGCACCGTGCGCAATGTCGGCTACAAGGCGGTGCGCCCGGCCCGCAACACCTCGGCCAAGGGCGAAGCGGTGAGCTTCCCCGACGACGACATCGACGGCGACGATTCCACGCTCACGCCGATCAACGGCCAGGCCACCTAGCCGATCACAGGAGGGGAACGGGCGATGGCACAGACGCCGATTGCCGGACTGTCGCTGCGCTGGGAGTCCGCGCTCGCGCCGGGTACCGCCGACGCGGTCCGCGCGCTGCTCGGCCGTTCGGCCGCCGCCGACGGGGTAACGCCGGTATCCGAGTCAGGCGGTAGCTTCTCGCTGTCG
>NZ_BAGK01000024.1 GCF_000308795.1 Nocardia thailandica NBRC 100428
AACGCGAAAAAACGGCGGCCGTCACCTCGGCGTGAGGTAGTCCCGCCCACCGACGTATACGGTCCGCCCGTTTGCCACCGGCCCGGAGTACGCCGCCGCCACCGCGGCCGCGAATTCCTCGACGGTCGGCAGCGGCCCGGCCGCGCGGCGTGACCCGACACTGCTCGGGTCACGCCGTTCCAGTAGGCGCACGATGATCGTCCCGTCGATCATGTCGCCGGAGACGACCACGAAACCGATTCCCCGCGACCGGAATCGGTCCTCCATCCCACGCAGCGCGTCCTCGCCCGCGCGTTTGCTCGCGGCGATCGGCTCGTAACCCGGGGGCACCTGGGGATCGCTGGGGAAGAAATGCGCCTGGTGGCTCGTGACGAACACGATGCGCCCGCCGGCGGGAATCAGCGGCAGCAGCTTCGTCACCACCGCTACCTGCGCGTCTCGATTGATTCGGAGCGCGTACCCCGGATCCGCGCCGCGTTCGAGTCCGCCGGAAGCGTTGAGCACCAAGCCGTCCAAGCGCCCGTAGTCCTCCGCGATCCGCGTGCCGAGCGCATCCACCGCCTCCGTATCGGACAGATCGGCACCCACCGCCGCGGCGCTCCCACCGGCCGCGACGATCTCGCCGACCACCCCTTCGGCTCGCTTGCGCTTCTCCCGGTAGTTCACCAGCACGTGCGCCCCCGTGCGGGCGATTCGCCGCGCCGTCTCCGCACCGATGCCCCGCGAACTCCCGGTCACCAGCACGACCCGCCGTCCGTCGACAGCCTCGCCCACGCCCCACCTCCGTCACGATGCTTCTGATTCAGAACCAACTATCGTGCTTCTGAATGAGAAGCGCAACTGACGCATCCGGTGACGCCGACCCGGTCCGCGTCCCACCCACGGCCCTCGACCTCTTCGGTCAACGCTGGATGCTGCGCATCATCTGGGAACTCATCCCCGGCCCGCTCGGCTTCCTCCAGCTGCGTCGCCAGATGGGCAACTGCTCGTCGAGCATGCTCTCCGACCGCCTCCAGCAGCTCCAGACGGCGGGCATCGTCACCAAGCACGGCCCTCGGGGTTCCTACGAACTGACCTCGCCCGGTCACGGCTTGGCTGCGGCCCTGCAACCTCTCTGGGACTGGTCTTCCGGGCTCGGCGCAGCCGACGGCTGAGCATCGGCGGGCGCCGGTGTCGGTGGCGAGCCGGTGCCGCCGTGGACGGCGGAAGCGCGGTCGCGCCGGGAGCGGCGGGTGCGTGAAATCCGCTGGACACGGGGGATATAACGGGTGCATGGGTGACGAATCAGCGGTGCTGTTCTGTGATGCCGGGCTGGCGGCTCGGGTGGAGGCGGCGGAGACCGCGGCGATCGTGGGTGGGGTCGAGTCGGGACTGCGGCGGGGGAGCGGGGGATTCGTTCAGCGGTTCGGTGGGGGAGCGGCGTGTTTCGGTGGGGCGGGTTCGCCGCTGAACAAGGTGGTGGGGGTCGGGTTCGGGGAGCTGCCGTCGGCCGCGGACTGGGAGCGGGTCGAGGCGGCGTACGCGGCGGTCGGGGCGCCGGTGCAGGTGGAGCTGGCGACTCTGGCGGACGGCCGGATCGGACGGGAACTCACCGGACGGGGCTATCGGCTCACTTCCTTCGAGAACGTGCTCGGCATGCGGCTCGGCGCCCGGACCTGGGAGGTGCCCGCGCACCTCGAGATCCGGCGCGACGAGGCCGACGGGTTCGAGCGATGGCTGGACGTGGTGGTCGACGGGTTCGCGCACCCGGAGGACGAAGGTCCCGCGCACGAGGAGTTCCCGCGCGAGATCCTCGCCGAGGTCATGCGGGACCTGGCCGGCGCCGAGGGCGCCCGCCGCTACCTCGCCTACCGCGACGGCACGGCCGCGGGCGCGGGCAGCATGCGTGTCGCTTCGGGCATCGCGGCCCTGTCGGGGGCGGCGACGCTGCCCGCCCATCGCGGCAACGGTGTGCAGACGGCGCTGCTGTCGGCGCGGCTCACCGAGGCGACGGCGGACGGATGCGACCTGGCGGTGGTGACCACCGAACCGGGTTCCACCTCCCAGCGCAATTCCCAGGGCCGCGGTTTCGCACTGCTCTACACGCGCGCGATCCTGATCAAGGAGTAGGGCCGGATTCGGTATCGGGGACGCTGCGCAGCGCCGCGTATTCGAGCGCGGCGAGCAATTCGTCGAATTCCAGGCCGGGTATTCGCGTGAAAAGATCCTCGACCGCGGTCCCGTTCGACAACAGCCCGATCAGCATCTCTATCCGGTACCTGATCCCGCGCACCACCGTGCTACCGAGGCAGCGCCCCGGATGCCGGGAAAACCGGTGCTGGTGGGACATGAATGCACGCTACCTGGACCGATACCGTATTCCAGGGATCTTGACGACTCTGTGTCGTTCTCGTGTTCCGCCGGTCGGACGGCCACAATCTCGCGCATGCTTTCGAGCCCCTCGGAGTCGGCCGAATTCCTCGCCGCCGTCCCGGTCCTGGGAGTATGGGAATTGGTGGCGCCGCGCTATGACGTGCGGGCGGCACGGAGGGTCTCGGTCGCCTGCCGTACGCGAATCGCGCGCTCGGCCGGGGTGCGGGCTTTCAGGATCGGGAGATAGAGGCCGTAGCGGGCGGAGCGGGCGAGGCCGTCGTAGGTCCGGCGGAGATCGGGCTCGGCGGCCAGCGCGTCGGCGAGTTCGGCGGGGGTGCGGGCGGTGCGCTGGCGTTCGTAGGCCGCGGCCCAGCGGCCGTCCGCCTGTGCCGCGGCGACGGCCGCGAAGCCGGGCTCGCGCATCCGGCCCGCGGCGATGAGCGCCTCGGCCTTCGCCACGTTGACCTGGGACCAGGGGCTGCCGGGGCGGCGCGGGGAGTACCGCTGCAGGTAGTGGTGCTCGTCGAGGCGGCGGCGGTGCGAGTCGATCCAGCCGAAACACAGGGCGCCGTCGAGGGTTTCGGTGATGGTGACCGAGCGCTCCGGCGCGCCCTTCTTGGCGATGCGCACCCAGATCTCGGTGGCCTCGGCATGGTGGGCGGCCAGCCATTGCTCCCACTCACCCGCGTCGGCACAGATCAGGAATTCGATGTCCATGCGCTCCATCGTCACAGGCAAAGTGCTCATCCAGAGAGCACTTTGAGCTCAGGATTCGCGGAGCCCTTCGAGCAGCGCGAGGACCGCGGCGCGGGCCTGTTCCGCGCGGACGGGATCGTCGACGCCTTGCAGCTGGAAGGCCCAGTGGGCCTCGAAGAGGCACGCGACGGCGTAGGCGGTGGCGGCGATCCGCTCGGGGGCGGCGGCGGGGAAGTCGGCGGCGAGCCGCTGTTCGATCCCGGGCAGCCAGCGACGGGTCCACAGTTCGCGCAGGCGGTCGCGGACCAGCGGCTCGCGGGCGGCCACGGCGGCCAGCTCGCTCCAGACCACCAGGTCGTCGCGGCTCTCGTAGACGCCGGGGGTGAACATCCGGGTGACCCGTTCCTCGACCGTGCCCTCCGCGCCGAGGGACACCAGCGCGTCACCGTACTCGGCGACCGCCTCGGTCACGAACGCCTGCATCAGCCCCTCCCGGCTGCCGAAATAGTGCAGCACGAGCGTGCGCTGCACCCCGGCCGCAGAGGCGACCCGCGACAGCGTGGTGCCGGCGAAACCGTCGGCGGCGACCACCGATCGCGCGGCCCGCAGGATCTGCCCGATCCGCTCGGTGGCCTTGCTCGGTCGGCCGACTTTATTTACTGTCATGACAGTCAATATATTCGGAAGGGGTCGGTCATGCGAGTCATCGCACTGGGGGGAGCGGGCGAGATGGGTCGCGCCGCCGCGCGGGTCCTGCACGACGACGACCGGGTCACCGCCCTGACCGTCGCCGACCGGGACGGCGCCGCGGCGGCCGAGGTGGCGGGCGGGCTCGGCGCGAAGGCGACGGCCAGGACGCTCGACGCCACCGATCGGCGCGCGCTCGTCGCGGCCTTCCGCGAGGGGGACCTGGTGGTCAACACCGTCGGCCCGTTCTTCCGCTTCGGCCCGCCCGTGCTCGCCGCCGCCATCGAGGGCCGGACCGACTACATCGACATCTGCGACGATCCACAGCCCACCCTGGACATGCTCGCCCTCGACGCGCGGGCGCGGGCCGCAGGGGTCACGGCGCTGCTGGGCATGGGGGCAAGTCCCGGCATCGCCAACCTGCTCGCCGTGCTCGCGGGCGCCGAGCTCGAGCGGGTCGAGACGGTGGTGACCGGCTGGAACATCCACGACGCCCAGCCGCAACGCGGCGGCGCGCAGCCCAGCGCCGCGGTCGTGCACGGCATGGAACAGATCAGCGGGGTCATCCCGGTCACCCGCGCCGGGCTGCTGGTGGATCATCCCGCGCTGGAACCGATTCCGCTCGACTATCCGGGGCTCGGCACGGCGCTGGGCCGCAGTTTCGGTCACCCGGAGCCGGTCACGCTGCCGCGGGCGTTCCCCGGCCTGCGGGAGGCGACCTGCGTGGTGATCGGCGATCGCGCGACGATGGCCGCGCTGATGACCCTGCGCTGGAGCATCGATCGCGGCCTGCTGAGCCTGGACGGTGCCGCGCGCGTGGCGAGCCTGATCGAACGGCTGCAACCCGCCGACACGCTGCGCCAGCTGACCTCGGCCGGCCTGCCCCCGCTGTTCGCGATCGCCACCGGCCCGCGCGCGGGGCGCCGCGCGACCGCCGCGACGGCGTTGTGTCAGGTCCCCGGGCTGACCATGGCCGAGAACACCGGCGTCCCGCTGGCGGTGGCGGCGCTGCTCCTGCCCGACCTGCGCGTGCCGGGCGTGCACACACCGGAGACCCTGCTCGACCCCGGCCGCTTCTTCGCGGCCCTGGCACCGCACTGCCTCGGCACGCCCGGTCCCGGCGCGATGACCGTCACCACCACGAGCTGGAACACGCCGGGGGAGAACGACGCCGCGCTCTCCTCGACCCTGCTCACCGCCCTGCTGACGGTGCGCTGAGCGCTACAGCCAGGTGTCGAGGCTGGTCGTGGTGAGGAAGTGGTCGAGATCGGCGCGCCAGGGCGCCGGGGTGGTCTTGTCCGGCTCGATGCCGGTGTACTGGCCGCGATAGAACAGCAGCGGGCGGCCGTTGGTGGTCTCCGACGACTCGGTCAGGGCGTGCACCCGCCCGATGACGATGTAGTGGTCGCCGCCGTCGACCACCGAGTCGACGGTGCAGTCGATGGTCGCCAGCGAGGCCGCCAGCGCGGGGACGCCCAGGCCCGTCGCCGCCCACTCCACCCCGGCGAACTTGTCGGGTTCGCGCGAGCCGAAGCGGGCGCACACCGGCTGCTGCTCCTCGGCGAGCACGTTGACGCAGAAGCGGCCGTTGGCCTCGATGGCCGCCCAGGACCGTGAGCCCTTGGTCGGGCAGAACAGCACGAGCGGCGGATCGAGGGACAGGGCGGCGAAGGACTGACAGGCGAACCCGACCGGGTTGCCGTCGGGGTCGAGCGTGGTGATCACGGTGATGCCGGTGCAGAACTGCCCCAGCACATTACGGAATTTCCGGCCGTCGATCGCCGGTGTCTGTTCGGTCATGTCCTTCGCCCCCGTTCCTACTGCTGCTTGAATCCGACGGAGAAGTCGTGACCCCACAGGCTGACCGCGGTCGATTCGCGGGCGATCCAGTCGTGGTCGTCGACTTCGAGTCCCTCACAGCCGAATTCGATGTCGAATCCGCCGGGCGTCTTCATGTAGAACGACAGCATCTTGTCGTTGATGTGGCGGCCGAGGGTGGCCGACATCTTCACCTTCTTGCGCAACGCGCGGTCCAGGCAGAGGCCGACGTCGTCGGAGTTCTCCACCTCGACCATGAGGTGCACGATGCCGGTCGGATTCGGCAGCGGCAGGAACGCCAGCGCGTGGTGGCGCGGGTTGCAGCCGTAGAACCGCAGCCAGGCCGGGTCGCCGTCGGCGGGACGGCCGACCAGCTGGGGCGGCAGCCGCATGGAGTCGCGCAGCCGGAAGCCGAGCACATCCTGGTAGAACGCCTGCGCGGCCGCGTCGTCGGTGCAGGTCAGGACCACGTGGCCCAGCCCCTGCTCGGCGGTGACGAACTTGTGGCCGTAGGGGCTGACGAAGCGGCGGCCGAGGTACTGCGCGCCGTAGAACGCCTCGAGGGTGTTCCCGGCCGGATCCTGGAACCGGATCATGCCCTCGACCCGGCGCTCGCCGAGCTCCTCCTTGGTGCCCTCGGTGAAGTCGACCCCGGCCTTGTCCAGGGTCTCGCGCAGCTGCTGCAGGCCGCGGGCGTCGGTGACCTCCCAGCCCGAGACCAGCAGCCGGTCCCGCTCGCCGGGGACGATCACCAGCCGGGCCGCGAATTCGTCCATGCGCAGGTAGAGCGCGTCGGGGTTCAGCCCGTCGCCCTCCATCATGCCGAGCACCTTGAGGCCGTATTCGCGCCAGGCCGCCATGTCGGTGGCCTCGATGCGCATGTAGCCGAGTGCCTTGATGCTCATCTCACTTCTCCTGTAGCCCGAGCAGGAAGTCGGTGGCCAGCCGGTTGAACTCGTCGAACTTCTCCAGCTGCGCCCAGTGCCCGCAGCCGCCGAACACGTGCAGCTGCACGCGCGGGATGACCTTCGTGGCGACGAGCGCGCCGTCGAGCGGGTTGACCCGGTCCTCGCGGCCCCAGATCAGCAGGGTCGGCTGGCGCAGCTTGTAGGCGTCACGCCAGAGCATGCCCTTCTCGAAATCGGCGCCGGCGAAGGACTTGCCCATCGCCCGCGTGGCGGCCAGGGCCTCGGGTGTGCTCGCCGAGGCGAAGCGCTCCTCGACGAGCTCCTCGGTGATCAGCGACTGATCGAAGACCATGATGCGCAGGAACGCCTCGAGGTTGGCGCGGGTCGGCTCGCCGTTGAAGCGGGCGAGCAGCTTCACGCCCTCGGTGGGGTCGGGCGCGAACAGGTTGGTGCTCAGCCCGCCCGGGCCCATGAGGACGAGTTTGCCCGCCCGCCCGGGGTAGTCGAGCGCGAACCGCACCGCCGCGCCGCCGCCGAGCGAGTTGCCGAGCAGGTGGACCCGGCCCTCGATCTCGAGGTGGTCGAGCAGCGCGTCGAGCGCCGAGGAGCTGTGCACGAAGTACTGCGGATGGTCGACCGGCTTGTCGGAGCGGCCGAAACCGGGCTGGTCGACGGCGAGTACGTGGAAACGCTCGGCCAGCACGGGGATGTTGCGGGCGAAGTTCGACCAGGACGAGGCGCCCGGCCCGCCGCCGTGCAGCAGCACGATGGTGGGGCCGTTGCCGACGCCCGCCTCGTGGTAGTGCAGCTTCAGGTCGGGGCGGACCTGGGCGAACCGTGAGGTCGATTCGTAGGTCAGTTCGGCGGTCTGTGTCATCGGGATCCCTCTAGACCATCGCGTCGCTGACGGGCAGCCCGAACTCGTGCGTGCCGTACATGACGTAGGCGCGCTCGGGATCGTTGGCCGCGTGCACCCGGCCGGCGTGCGCGTCGCGCCAGAAGCGCTGCAGCGGGGTGCCGTTGGCCAGGGCGGTGGCGCCCGAGGACTCGAAGAGCTTGTCGATCGAGGCGATCACGCGGCCGGTCGCGCGGACCTGGTCGCGGCGCGCCCGCACCCGCAGGTCGAAGGGGACCTCCTGGCCCGCGACCAGCAGCGCGTACTCCTCGGCGACATTGCCCGAGAGCTGACGCCAGGCGGCGTCGATGTCGCTGGCGGCCTCGGCGACCCGCACCTTGGCGAACGGGTCGTCCTTGGCGTTCTCCCCGGCGTAGGCGGCGCGCACACGCTTGCCCTGGTGCTCGACGTGGGCCTCGTAGGCGCCGTAGCCCATGCCGACGATCGGGGCGGAGATGGTGGTCGGATGGATGGTGCCCCACGGCATCTTGTAGACCGGGTCGGTGTTCTGCTCCATGCCGGGCGCGCGGCCCTCGCTCATGGCGCGGAAGCTCAGGAAGCGGTGCGCGGGGACGAAGACGTCCTCGACGACCACGGTGTTGGAGCCGGTGCCGCGCAGGCCGACCACGTTCCAGACGTCGTCGATGCGGTACTCGCTGCGCGGGATCAGGAAGCTGCCGAAGTCGACGGGCTTGCCGTTCTTGATCACCGGGCCGCCCAGCACCGCCCAGGTGGCGTGGTCCGAACCCGAGGACCAGGCCCACGCGCCGCGCACGATGTAGCCGCCGTCGACGACGGTGCCCGCGCCCATCGGGGCGTAGGAGGAGGAGATGCGGACGTCGGTGTCCTCGCCCCAGACCTCTTCCTGGGCCTGCTGGTCGAACAGCGCCAGGTGCCAGTTGTGCACGCCGATGATGCCGGCCACCCAGCCGGTCGACCCGCACGCGCTCGCGATCCGGCGGACGGTGTCGTAGAAGACCACCGGGTCGGCGGCGTAGCCACCCCACTGCTTCGGCTGCAGCAGCTTGAAGAAGCCGGTTTCCTGCAGGGCCTTCATCGAGGCGTCGGGGATGCGGCGCAGATCCTCGGCTTCCTGCGCGCGTTCACGCAGTGCCGGCAGCAGTGCCTCGACCCGTTCGGTCACTTCTTGTGTCATCTCGGGGCCAGCTCCTGGTTCTTTACGGAAGATCGACAACGTGTTCTCGTTCGATGTTGAGATTAGAACAGGTTCTCATTCTGTGTCGAGTATCCCCCGCAACCATGGAATTGAACAGCAGCTTGGGACGTACTTTGCGGGATGACTGGCGTGAAGTGACCGTGTTTTGTAACGTGTTCTAGTAACGAAGGAGGGTTCGGGATGGCAGTCAACCCCAAGGTCAGGGAACTCGACGTCGGCACCGCGCCGACCCGGTATGCGCGCGGCTGGCACTGCGTCGGTCTGGCCTCGACATATCGCGACGGCAAGCCGCACGCGATCGAGATCTTCGGCACCAAGCTGGTGGTCTGGGCCGACAGCAACGACGAGCTGCGCGTCCTCGACGCGTACTGCAGGCACATGGGCGGCGACCTGAGCATGGGCACGGTCAAGGGCGACGACATCGCCTGCCCGTTCCACGACTGGCGCTGGGGCGCCAGCGGCAAGTGCACGTCGATTCCCTACGCCCGCCGGGTGCCGCCGCTGGCGCGGACCCGCAAGTGGACCACCCTGGAACGCAACGGTCAGCTGTTCATCTGGCACGACCACGAGGGCAACCCGCCCGCGCCCGAGGTGACGATCCCGCACATCGAGGGTCCGTACACGACCGCCGACGGCGCGCCGAGCGAGACCCACGACAGCGGCTGGACCGACTGGACCTGGAACACGATGGTGATCGAGGGCTCCAACTGCCGCGAGATCATCGACAACGTGGTCGACATGGCCCACTTCTTCTACATCCACTACGCCTTCCCGACGTACTTCAAGAACGTCTTCGAAGGCCACGTGGCGACCCAGTTCCTCGAGACCAAGGGCCGCCCGGATGTCGGGATGGCGGCCAAGTACGGCGGCGAGACGCTGCTGAAGTCGGAGGCGTCCTACTTCGGCCCGTCCTACATGATCAATCCGCTGACCAACATCTACGGCGGCTACGAGATCAAGGTCGTGCTGATCAACTGCCACTACCCGATCTCGCAGGACTCGTTCGTGCTGCAGTACGGCCTGACGGTGGAGAAGCCCAAGGGCATCGACGACGAGACCGCCACCCGGCTCGCGCAGACGATGACCGACTTCTTCGGCGACGGCTTCCTCCAGGACGTGGAGATCTGGAAGCACAAGTCCAAGGTCGAGAACCCGCTGCTGTGCGAGGAGGACGGCCCGGTCTACCAGCTGCGCCGCTGGTACGAGCAGTTCTACGTCGACGCCGCCGACGTCACCGAGAAGATGACCCAGCGCTTCGAGTTCGAGGTCGACACCGACAAGGCCAACGAGGCCTGGGAGGCCGAGGTCGCCGAGAACCTGCGGCGCAAGCGCGAGGCGGAAGAGGCCGCGGCGGCTCAGGAAGCCGAGGCGGGCGTCTGATGACGGCGAGCTGGGCCAAGGCGCCGGATTTCGCCGATCAGCCCGCGCGGCAGGCGCAGGTGCGGGCCCAGACCGCCGTCGATCGTGAGCACTACCTGGACGAGGGTCTGGCACCGCTGCGGTGCCAGACCTGCCAGGCGGCGGTGCTGGTGCGCAAGTCGAGCGCCCAGCAGACCTCGGTCCAGTGGACCGAACGCCCCGAGACGCGCTGCTCCTACTTCGCCGAGCGCAACAGCGCCGCGCCGCGGCCGGGCAGGCCCGACACCTGCCCGCAGCTGGCCAAGACCATCGCGTGGGCGGTCGAGGAAGGCGTCATCGACGTGCCGGAGTGACCCTCCCGCACCGTATGCGAGGGGACCTACCTCGCGCCGAGTTGCTTGCCCAGCAGGCCGGCGAACACCTCACCGAAGGTGGAGGCCAGCAGGCCGAGGCCCTCGGGGTCGAGTGCCATCAGCCTGTCGTCCCTGGTGCTGCAACCCGCTTCGGCGGGGACGCCGTCGAGCCGGTCGCGTACCCACAGCATCGCCGTCGCCACGCCCGACAGCTGCGTGGTGATGTGCTCGCCGAGGTGCTCGCGGGTGTAGCGCACCTGCGCATCGGGTGACTGGCAGTACGTGTCGACCAGCGTGTTCACCGGGCCGACCGGGATGAGTTCGTCCGGGTTGGCCTGCCAGATGAACATGGGCATGTCCGGGACGGACTTGCCCATCCTGGTCTTGTCGACCACGTCGCGCACCACCGGATGCTGCATGGGGTCACCGGGGACGCGCAGCATGCCCTTCATATTCAGGAAGGGGAAGATCATGGTGTTGTACTGCACGCAGAGCTTGTTCTTGACCTGTGCCAGGCCCTGGCCGAGCGGATCGAGGTCGCGATCGAGCAGGTCGCCGAACTCGGGGTACTCGCGGCCGAGGCCGAGGATCGCCGACATGATCATGCCCGACCACAGCTGGTTGTTCCCGACGTCGACGATGGCGCCCAGGTCGGCAGGCACACCGCCTTCGGCCGCGCCGACGATGTTCAGTTCGGGCGCGTAGGTCTGCTTCAGCTCGGCCGCGTGGCCGGTGGCGATCGCGCCGCCGGAGTAGCCGAACATCGCGATACGGGCATCGGCGGTGATCCGCATCTGCCCGAAGTTCCGTGCGGCCCGGATGCTGTCCAGGGTGATCCGGCCGGCGAGCGGGCCCGCCGCGAATGCCTCGTCCGGGCCCTGGTGATCGGGGATCACCATGCCCCAGCCCTGGGCCAGGGCGCCCTGGGCGATGATGAACTCCGCGGGCACCACGATCTGGCCTGCCAACGCGGCCACCGACCATTGCTGCAGGGCGTAGGACGGTGCGCAATAGCCTGCCAGGGAATCCTCGGCGCCCTGTAGTGCCAGCACCTTGTCCGGGGCGGAACCGCGGGGTTTGAGCACCGTCGCCACCGCCGCGATGGGCTCGTCGCGGCTGTTGTTCGACCGGAAGGACAGCTGCCACGCGTCCACGTTGAGCGGGACCAGGCCCAGCGTCGCCACGTTGACCTGCCGCGCCGCGATGAGTTCGCCCGGCTCCCTCGCCGCGACCAGATCCGGGGCAGGCCGGTAGAAGCCGGGATCCAATTCCGGGGGCAGCGGAACCGCGGCGGCGGACTGGACCGGTACCGATCCCGCGGCGGGCGCCGCCTCCGCCGGTGCCGTTCCGCACATCATCGTCATCGCCGTCGCGGCGGCCAGGGCCGCCAGGCCGTGAGAGAAGAGCCTCGAGGTGCCCACGCACCACTCCGTCCACATCAAGGTCAGACACCAGCGTCTAACATTTGCGGAACTATCGCACACCGGTGACCCAGATCTCAATGAGTGGAAGGAAAGTGCCAGGTCACAGCCGCGACCGGCCAGAATCAGAACAGGCCGACGAGGAAATGGGTCAGGACCGAAACCAGATCGTCCAGATCGAAGCCGGCCTCGCCCAGGCTCCACTGGTGCACCAGCGCCATCAGCGCGCCGATGAAGCCGGTCGCCGCCGCGGGGTAGCCGCCCACCGGGACGAAGTCCGGGCCGAGCGCCTGGCGCAGTTCGTCGGCGAAGAATCGCACCCAGATCGCGCGCTGCTCGACGCGGTGCCGCTCGACCGCGTCGCTGACCCCGACGATCTCGACGAACGACACCCGCGCACGCCGCGGATCCCGGCCGATGGACTCGGCGTAGGCGCGCATCGCCAGCCGCGCGCGCACCGCCACCTCGGCGCCGCCCGCCCCGGTCAGTGCGTCGGTGACCGCTCTCCTTGCCTCGGCCTGGATCAGGTCATAGACCGCGAGCAGCAACTCCTCACGATTACCGAAATGCTCGTAGAACTGCGCGCGCGCGAGCCCGGCGGTCTTGCACACACCGGTGATGGAACTGGCCCGGTAGCCGCCCTCCCCGAACACCGTCAACCCGGCCGCCAGGAACTGTTCACGGCGCTGCGCCCGGCGATCGTCTACGGGTAGGCCGTCGTACACCCGGGAGGAACCGCTTGCCGTCACCCGGTCACAGTAGCCTGGCGGATCTCAGCCGAACGGGGTGTGCGGGCGATCCTGGAGCACCCCGTCCAGGTAGTGTCGACCTTCTCGTTGTAGAAGCAGGCCAGCCCGGCGATCTTCTGGCTCTCCGGCAGCGGCGTGCGGTAGATCCACACGAGGTCGCGGTGCTCCTGATCGCCGATCCGGACGTGCCAGTAGTCGGCCGTGCCCTTGTACGGGCAGCTGGTGTGGGTGCCGGACGGGGCGAACAGCTCGGTCCGCACGTCGGGCAGCGGCAGGTAGTACCGCGCGGGCAGGCCCGTCTCGAACAGGATGCGCGGCGAACTCGACTCCGCGACCACCGTGCCGTCGATCTCCACCCGGACCGTGCGCGAGCTCGCCAGGATGTCCACCCGCGAGTACGGGTCACGCGGGTGCACGTAGATCGGCTCGTCCTCCTCGAACCACTCGGTCATGGCCGGGAAGTCGAGGCGGACGGCGTCTTTCAGCTCCGCCAGCGGCGAGTCCGGGTAGCGCAGCGCGGCGCCGTCGGCCCGGACGCCGTCGAGCACCACGTCGTAGCCGACCGCGTCACCCCGGCTCGGGGAGTGCTCGGTGGTGCCGTTCGGTTCCAGATCGGCGCGGATGTCGGCCAGGGGGACGTAGTAGGTGGGGTAGTGGGGGATCTCCCAGACGAGCAGGGGTCTCAGGGTGTCGGCCACCAGCCGTCCACCCAGATACGCCCGTACCCGCTTCTGGCCGGTCTCGACTCGTACGCGTCCGCGGTCGCCCATACCTGCCGACGGTACCGACCGGACCCGCGCCGCGCCGGGCGGTCCGTTGCGCCAGTCGCACACGGGGTCAGCGCGGGCTCAGGCGGACCACGGGATATTCGCGATCGGACTTGCTCTGGTACTTGGCGATCCGCGGCTGGGCGGCGGTGATCCGCGCGTAGGCCCGTTCCCGGTCGGCGCCGGTCAGGCGCCGCGGCGCGACGCCCACCGTCTCGGCGCCCGGCAGTTCGAGGCTCGCCTGCTCGGGGTTGGCCATCAGGTTCACGTACCAGTCGGGGTCGAGGTTGCCGCCGCCCGAGGCGATCACCAGCCGCGCGCCGTCCTCGTCGGGCCACCACGACACCGGGGTCTGCCGCGGCTGCCCGCTGCGCTTGCCGACGGTGTGCAGGATCGCCACGTCCATCCCCATAATCTTCCCGCTGCCCTTGCGCCGCAGCTTCGCGGTGGCCCGCGCGTTCATCTTGCGCTGGAACCACAGCGACAGCGCGCTCGTGTCACGGGTCTTGTGCTCGGTCATCACGACTCCTCCGCTCGGTGGCTACGTCCTGGCACCGACGCTAACGCGCCCCCGTGACCGGCGGCTTCTCGATTCCTGACCGGTTGGCCGCGTGGCGGATGCCGGCGTCGGCGCGGTGGTCGCGGCTCCACGCCGGACGTCGACCGCAACCCGCCGTGGTGTTCGGCGGAAACCGGGGCGGAGAACACCGGGGCGGAATCCGGTGACGTCGGTGTCGGTGGATTCCGCCTCGGTGGGCACCGCGCCGTTGCGGTGCGGGTTCGGGGTCAGTCGCCTACGGTCAGGGCCTCGGCTTCCTCGATGCTGTGGGGGGCCGGGTCGTGGTCGTCGACGTGGGCGAGGGCGCCGCGGCCGATCAGCAGGACGGCGACGGCGGCGGCGGTGCAGGCGGCGCCGAGCCAGAAGGGGAGCGCCACGGCGTGCTCGCCGAGCTTGCCCGCCAGCCAGGGAGCGGCCGCGCCGCCCGCGAAGCGGACGAAGCTGTAGGCGGCCGAGGCGGTCGAGCGTTCCACCGGCGCCGAGATCATCACGGCCTCGGTGATCAGGGTGTTGTTGACACCGAGGAACAGGCCCGCGACGACGACGCCGACGATCAACACGGCCTTGGTCTCGGCGAACAGGGCCATCACCGCGAGGTCGGCGGCGAACAGGGCGAGCGAGGCCGCCATCATCGGCAGGGTGCCGAAGCGCGCCTGCAGCTTGGGCGCGAGGAACACCGAGGACAGGGCGAGCATGATGCCCCAGCCGCAGAAGATGAAGCCGATGGCGTAGGTGCCCATGTCCAGCGGGAACGGCGTGTAGGCCAGCAGGGTGAAGAAGCCGAAGTTGTAGAGCAGGGCGGTGATGCTGACGACCAGCAGGCCGCGGTGCCGCAGCGCCTTGAACGGGGCGGTGATCGAGGTCGGCTTCGCCGGCTTGGGGGTCTCGGGCAGGAGCACGACGATGGCGATGAACGCGACGGCCATCAGCGCGGAGACGCCGAAGAACGGGCCGCGCCAGCTGATACCGCCGAGCAGGCCGCCGACCAGCGGGCCGGTCGCGATGCCGATGCCGAGGGCCGCCTCGTAGAGGATGATCGCCCGGGCGACGCCGCCGGTGGCCGCGCCGACGATGGTGGCCAGCGCGGTCGCGATGAACAGCGCGTTGCCGAGTCCCCAGCCCGCGCGGAAGCCGACGATCTGCCCGACGGTGTCGGACATGCCGGCGAGCGCGGCGAACACGATGATGATGGCCAGGCCTGCCAGCAGCGTCTTCTTGGCGCCGAAGCGGCTGGAGATCACGCCGGTGACCAGCATGGCGACGCCGGTGACCAGCATGTAGCTGGTGAACAGCAGCGACACCTGCGACGGCGAGGCGTGCAGCTGCTCGCCGATCGGCTTGAGGATCGGGTCGACCAGGCCGATGCCCATGAAGGCGATGACGCTGGCGAAGGCGACCGCCCAGACGGCCTTGGGTTGCCCGCCGCCGGTCGCGGCGGGCGGCGCGGCGGTGCCGGGTTCGGATGTCTGCAGTGTGCTCATGGCGCTCCTAGGTGCACTCACTGGTGACCGCGGGCAACCGCGCGGAGGGCTGTCAGCAGGTCGTTCATATCGGTGGCGAGGCGGGTCAGGCGGTCGTGGTCGAAATCGGCGAGCCCCGTGGCGAGGACCGTGCCGAAGGCGCGGCGGGCCTGGTTCAGGCGGTCGCGGCCCGCGTCCGTCAGCTCGACGCGGACCGCCCGCGAATCCTCGGGGTCCTTGCTGCGGGTGGCGAAGCCCTCGTCCACCAGGCGGTTCACCAGCGCGGTCGCGGCGGGCTGGGAGCAGCGGTCGATGCGGGCGAACTCGCTGACCCGCAGGCTGCCGTGCTCGTCGAGCAGGGCCATGGCCCGCAGGATCGCGCGGGGGAGGTCATCGTCGCTGATGGAGCCGGCGAGCCGGGTGAGCCGACCGGCGGTGACCAGGAGGTCGACCACGATGTCGTCGGCTGAGGTGTCCACGGTGTCTTGCACAGCACCTATTATTGCATAAGCTAATTATGTATGGCGGATGATGTGGGTCACCGCGATCGGACGGCGCCGGCCGGATGCGGCCGCCCCCGGAAACGCGAAATCACCCAGGGCGCCCGGGCCGTGGACCGGAGGGGGCGCCGCTGGGTGATTTCGCGGGGCGCGTCAGCGGGGGCGGGTGGCGTGACCGAAGAGTTCGGCGGTGGCGTGGGCGCGCTTGAAGTACAGGTGCGCGTCGTGCTCCCAGGTGATGGCGATGCCGCCGTGGAGCTGGATGGTCTCCGCCGCGACCGCGCTGAAGGCGTCCGAGCAGTGCACGCGGGCCACCCACACCTCCTCGGCGGCGGACTCGCTGCCCTCGACCAGCGCCCTCGCGGCGGCCTGGACGGTCGACTCGGCCGACTCCACCAGCACGTACATGTCGGCCATGCGGTGCTTGAGGGCCTGGAAGCTGCCGATCGGGCGCCCGAACTGGACGCGCGACGCGGTGTATTCCACCGTCGCCTCTAGGCAGTGCCGGGCGGCGCCCACCTGCTCGGCCGACAGCGCGGTCCAGGCGATCTCGCGCAGCCGCCGCCGCAGCGCGGCCGGATCGCCCGTGCCGATCCGGCGGGCCGGGACCGCGTCGAAGGTGACGGTGGCCAGGCGACGGGTCGGATCGAGCGCCGGGGTCGGCGTCGCGGTCAGGCCCGGAACCGTGTCCCCGTCGGCGACGGCCTCGTACAGGCCGTCGTCGGTGAGCACAAGGAACAGGTCGGCCTCGGCGCCGTGGAGCACGTAATGTGCCGTGCCGCTGAGCAACCCGTCGTCCGCGCGGACGCCGGTGCGGTCCCAGCCGGACGCGTCGGCCCAGCACACCGCGGCCAGGCGTGAACCCTCGGCGATCCCGGGCAGCAGCCGCGCGCACGCGTCCTCGTCACCGGACAGCAGCAGCGCCTGCGCGCCGAGGACGGCCGAGCCGAGCATGGGCACCCCGGCCAGGGTCCGGCCCAGTTCCTCGACCACCAGCAGCGATTCCACCAGGCTCGCGCCCGCGCCGCCCCACTCCTCGGGGACGGCCAGGGCCGCCACCCCGACCTGCTCGCACAGCAACCGCCACAACCGCTGGTCGTAGCCGGGATCGGCGTCCATGGCCTGACGCAACGCGGCGGGCGGGGCGTGCTTGGTCAGCAGCGCGCGCACCGAGGCGGTGAATTCGAGCAGTTCCGACGTTGACATCTGGTTCCTTTCAGCCCGCGGCGCGCAGCGCGGACGCGATCCGGCCCCGGTGGAAATCGGCGGTGCCCCAAGCGGTGCGCAGCGCGGCGACCCGGGTCAGCCACAGCGACAGGTCGCATTCGGCGGTGTAGCCGATGGCGCCGTGCACCTGCAGGCCGGCGCGGGACGCGCGGTGCGCCGCGGCGCCGCAGGCCACCAGGGCGGCGGACACGTCGCGGGCCCGGTCGGGGGTGTCGAGGGTGAGCGCGGCCCGGTAGAGCAGCGGCTCGGCCAGGTCGAGGGCGATCAGCACGTCGGCCAGTTGCTGCTTGACGGCCTGGAATTCGCCGATCACCCGGCCGAACTGCTTGCGCTGCTTGGCGTAGGCGCAGGTCTGGTCGAGGATCGCGCGGCCCGCGCCGAGCAGGACGGCGGCCGCGCCGAGCACGCCCGCGTCGAACCCGGCGGCGATGGCCTCCGCCACCGCGGGGCCGGTGGCGACGAGTTCCCCGGCGGTGACCGGGAAGAGGGCACGGGCCGGGTCGATCGAACGGACGGCAGGACCGGCGACGCCGAGGCTCACGGTGTCACCGGAGGCGTGCAGAGCGAGGTCGGCGGTGCCGGTGTCGACGGCGAAAGCCGCCGCGGCCGTGTCCGACTCGGCATCCGCGCGCGCGGGCCCGGTGAAGCCGATGGTGCCGAGGGTGACTCCGCCCGCCAGGCCGGGCAGCCACCGGGCCGCGGGTTCGGTGTCGGGCAGGCGCTGCAGCAGGGCGGGCAGCGCGGCGGCGGTCTCGATCACCGGGCCCGGCACCGCGGCCCGGCCCAGCTCGATCAGCGCGACGACCAGGTCGACCGGGGTCGCGTCGGCGCCGTCGTACTCCTCGGCGACGGCCAGCCCGAAGACGCCCGCGTCGGCGGCCTGCCGGAGCAGGGCGCGCCCGCGCGTGGTGTCGCCCTCGCCCCAGGACCGGATGGCGGCCGGGGTGGCCGGTGTGTCGAACAGCTTGCGCAGTTCACTGCCGAAGTCGAGCTGCTCGGTGCTGAGAGCGAATTTCATCGCGGTACTCCTGAATCGTGCGCGGTGCGCGCCCGGGTCCGGCTGTCGAGGTCCCGCTGGACGGGGAAGGGTCGGCGCGCGCTCATCGCTTGGCCTCGCGGGGCAGCCCGAGGATGCGCTCGGCGATGATGTTGCGCTGGATCTCGTTGGTGCCCGCGTAGATCGGGCCCGCCAGCGAGAAGAGGTAGCCGTCGGTCCAGGCCGAGTGCGCCTCCGTGCCGAGCAGCTCGAGCGCGGTCTCGTGCATGGCGATGTCGAGCTCGGACCAGAACACCTTGGTGATCGAGGACTCCGCGCCGAGCGCGCCGCCCTCGGCGAGGCGGGTGACGGTGCCGAAGGTGTGCAGGCGGTAGGCCTCGGCGCCGAGCCAGGCGTCGACCACCCGGTCGCGGGCGGCGGTGTCGGAGTCGGGGACCTCGCGCCACAGCGACAGGAGCCGGTCGGCCGTCGCGCTGAACCGGCCCGGGCTGCGCAGCGACAGGCCGCGCTCGTTGCTCGAGGTCGCCATGGCGACCCGCCAGCCGTCGTTCGGCTCGCCGATGACGTCGCGGTCCGGGACGAACACGTCGTCGAGGAAGATCTCGGCGAAACCGGGTTCCCCGTCGAGCTGCGGAATCGGCCGCACGCTGACCCCGTCGGCGGACAGCGGGAACATGAAGTAGGTCAGGCCCCGGTGCCGCTGCGCCTCGGGATCGCTGCGGAACAGGCCGAAGGCCCAGTCCGCGTAGGTCGCGCGCGAACTCCACGTCTTCTGCCCGTTGAGCAGCCAGCCGCCCTCGGTGCGGCGCGCGGTCGAGCGCAGCCCGGCCAGGTCGCTGCCCGCCTCCGGCTCGGACCAGGCCTGCGCCCAGATGTCCTGGCCGCGGGCCATCCGCGGCAGGATCCGCGCGAGCTGTTCGGCGGTACCGTGCTCGAACAGTGTCGGCGCCAGCAGGAAGATGCCGTTCTGGCTCACCCGGCCGGGGGCGCCCGCCGCGTAGTACTCCTGCTCGAAGAGCGCCCATTCCAGCAGCGAGGCGTCGCGGCCGCCGTATTCGGCGGGCCAGGAGACCGCCGACAGGCGCGCGTCGGCGAGCGTGCCCTCCCACGCGCGGTGCGCGGCGAAACCGGCTTCGGTGTCCATCGACGGCAGGGGCTGCGCAGGCACGTTGGCGCGCAGGAAATCGCGCACCTCGAGCTGGAACTCCCGGGCCGCCGGGTCGATATCGAGATCCACTACTTCGTTCCGTTCCCTTCCGCGGCGGCGCTCTTCATCGTCCGGGCGTTCATGCCGCCCAGCGAATCGGCGCCGACCTCGGCGTTGTGTGCGTGGGCGAAATGGTGCAGGCCGAACACGGAGTCCATGCCCGCCCGCATGCCCATCAGGTCCTCGGCCTGGTTGACGGCCTTCTTGGTCAGCGCGAGCCCGAATTGCGGCATGGCCGCGATCCTCTCGGCCAGCGCGAACGTCTCGGTGGTCAGTTCGTCGCGCGGCACGACCCGGTTGACCATGCCCCACTTCTCGGCCTGCGCCGCGGAGAAGCGGTCGCCGGTGAAGAGGAACTCCTTGGCCGCGCGCGGTCCCATCACCCACGGGTGGGCGAAGTACTCCACGCCCGGGATGCCCATCCGCACGACGGGGTCGGAGAAGAACGCGTCGTCGGCGGCGACGATCAGGTCGCACACCCAGGCCAGCATGAGGCCGCCCGCGATGCACGCGCCCTGCACCATGGCCACCATCGGCTTGGGGATCTCGCGCCAGCGCCTGCACATGCCGAGGTAGACCTCGGACTCGCGCGCGAAACGCTGGTCGCCGCCCGCGCGGTCGACGTGGTCCCACCACAGCGCGGCCTTGTTCTCGTAGCGCACGTGGTGGTCGCGGCCGGGGGTGCCGATGTCGTGGCCCGCGCTGAAGTGCTTGCCGTTGCCAGCGAGCACGATCACCTTGACCTCGGGGTCCTCGACGGCGCGGCCGAACGCCGCGTCGAGGGCGTAGGTCATGCGCGAGTTCTGCGCGTTGCGGTAGTCGGGCCGGTTCATGGTCACCACCGCGACAGGGCCGCGCACCTCGTAGGTGACGACCTCCGCCTCGTGGTCGGGGTTGTCGGTCACGAATTCTCCTCGCGTAGCTGTCGTTTCAGGACCTTGCCCGCGGCGCTGTAGGGCAGGGACGGACGGAACTCGATCACCCGCGGCACCTTGAAGTTGGCCAGCTCGGCGATCGCGTGGGCGCGCACCTGCTCCTCGGTGAGGTCCGCGCCCGGCTTCAGGACGACGTAGGCCTTGCCGACCTCGCCCATCCGGTGGTCCGGGATGCCGACGACCGCGGACTCGGCGACACCGTCGAGCCGCGCCAGGGCCTGCTCGATCTCGGCGGGATAGACGTTGAAGCCCCCGCTGATGTACATGTCCTTGAGCCGGTCGGTGATGCGCAGGTAGCCGCGCTCGTCGATCACGCCGATGTCGCCGGTGTGCAGCCAGCCGTCGGGGTCGATGGTGGCGGCGGTGGCCTCGGGGTCGTCGAGGTAGCCGACCATCACGTTGGGGCCGCGCAGCAGCACCTCGCCGGTGTCGTCGAGGCGGAGCTCGAACCCGGCGATGGGGCGGCCGCAGGTGGTGGCGATGGTGACGGCGTCGTCGTCGGGCCTGCACATGGTGCCGAAGCCGGAGGCCTCCGACAGCCCGTACGCGGTGACCACGACGTCGAAGGCGAGTTCGTCGCGCATGCGCTCGACCAGGACCACCGGCACGGTCGCCGCGCCGGTGACCGCCACCCGCAGCGAGCTCAGGTCGCGCTCGGCGCGGCCGGGGTGGTCGAGGATGGTCTGGTATATCGTCGGCGGGCCGGGCAGCACCGTGACCCGCTCCTGCTCGATGAGCGAGAAGGTCTGCGGCACATCGAAACTGGCCTGCGGGATCATGGTCGCGCCGGTCAGGACGCAGGCCAGGATGCCCGCCTTGTAGCCGAAGTTGTGGAAGAACGGCGCGACGATGAGGTAGCGGTCGCCCGCGCGGACTGTGGAGCACTCGGTCCAGGCGCGGACCACGTCGACGGCCTGCCGGTGGTTGACCAGTGTGCCCTTGCTGCGCCCGGTCGTGCCGGAGGTGAACAGGATGTCGGCGATGTCGTCGCCGGAGACCGCCGCCGCGCGTTCCTCGGCGAGGTCGGCCGGGACGTCGGCCGCCGCGGCCATCAGGTCCTCCCAGGACAGCGCGGGCGCGGCCGACGCCTCGCCGATGACGACCACCGCGCCGATCTCCAGCTCGGGGGCGGTCTCGCGGAGTTCGGCCAGGCGGTCGCGGCCCAGGAAGGGGCCCGCCACGAACAGCGCGTTGGCGCGCACCCTGGTCAGCACGTCGGCGGCTTCGGCGGCGACGTAACGGGTGTTCAGCGGCACCAGGGCCGCGCCGACCGACTGGGCGCCGAGCGCGGCGACCACCCAGTGATAGGTGTTCGGCGCCCACAGCGCGACCCGGTCGCCGGCACTGACGCCGTGCGCGATCAGGCCGCGTGCCACGGTGCGCACCTGGTCGAGCAGGCCCGCCCAGTCGAGGCGGGTGTCGCCGTCGACGAGAGCCGGGGTGTCCGGGAGTTCCGCGGCGATCTGTCGGAGCGCCTGCGGAATGGTCTGTGCAGGTGGTGTCACGGGGTTCCTCAGCGGTCTGTGGCGGCCGTCTCGCGAAAGCGGCCAACAAAGCAAGTGCTTGGTAGGTTATCCTACCGAGGTGGGTGTGATCCAGAGCTCAGATTCCGACACGGCGGCGACCGACGTGGCATTTCGCGCCGAAATCCGCGCGTGGCTCGCCGAAAACCTCGACGGCGACTTCCGCGGCCTGCGCGGCGCGGGTGGTCCCGGCCGCGAACACGAGGCGTTCGAGGAGCGCCTGGCCTGGGACCGTCATCTGGCGGCCGCGGGCTGGACCTGCCTCGGCTGGCCGCGCGAACACGGCGGCCGCGACGCGAGCGTGCGCAGCCAGGTCATCTTCCACGAGGAGTACGCCAGGGCCGACGCGCCCGCGCGCGTGTCCCACGTGGGGGAGGAACTGCTCGGGCCGACGCTGCTCGCCTTCGGCACCGAGGAACAGAAGCGGCGCTTCCTTCCCGGCGTGCGCTCGGTCTCGGAGCTGTGGTGCCAGGGCTACTCCGAACCCGGCGCGGGCTCCGATCTCGCCGCGGTGAGCACCACCGCGCGCCTCGACGGCGATCGCTGGGTCATCAACGGCCAGAAGATCTGGACCTCGCTGGCGCACGTGGCCGACTGGTGCTTCGTGCTGGCCCGCACCGAGCGCGGCTCCACGCGGCACCACGGCCTGTCCTACCTGCTGGTCCCCATGGACCAGCCGGGCATCGAGGTCCGGCCGATCAACCAGCTCACCGGCACCTCGGAGTTCAACGAGGTGTTCTTCGACGACGCGGTCACCGAGGCCGGCCTCATCGTCGGCGAACCCGGCGACGGCTGGCGGATCGCCATGGGCACGCTGACCTTCGAGCGCGGCATCTCCACCCTCGGCCAGCAGATCCGCTTCGAGCGCGAACTCGCCGACATCGAGGCCATGGCCCGGCGCACCGGCGCCGCCGACGACCCGCTCCTCGCCGACCGGATCGACCGGGCCTGGGTCGGGCTGCGGGTGCTGCGCGCCCACGCGCTGCGCACGATGAGCGACACCGGGGACGCCGGTGGCGCGTCGGTGTCGAAGCTGCTGTGGGCCAACTGGCACCGCGGGCTCGGCGAACTGGCGATGGCGGTGCAGGGCGCCGCAGGCCTGATCACCGACGCCGAGGGCGGCACCGACATGAACGCCTGGCAGCGGCTGTACCTGTTCAGCCGTGCCGATACCATCTACGGAGGTTCGAACGAAGTGCAGCGCAACATCATCGCCGAGCGTGTGCTCGGCCTGCCGCGGGAGGCGCGCGGATGAGCGGCCCCCTGTCCGTCCCGCCCGCCGTCACCCCGGGTCACGGCCTGCTGACCGACCGCAACGGCGTGGTCACCGCGGCGGCGGGCACCGGCATCGGCTCGGCCACCGCCCGCAGGCTGCTCGCCGAGGGCGCGAACGTGGTCGTCTCCGACTGGCACGAGCGCAGGCTCGCCCAGACCGCCGAGGAACTGGCCGCGGAGTTCCCGGACCGCAAGGTCGCCGCGGTGGTCTGCGACGTGCGCAGCACCGAGCAGGTCGACGCGCTGCTGGCCGAGTCCGCGGCCGCGCTCGGCCGGATCGACATCCTGGTCAACAACGCCGGCCTCGGCGGCGAGACGCCGGTGGCCGACATGACCGACGAGGAATGGGACCGCGTCCTCGACATCACCCTCACCGGCACCTTCCGCTGCACGCGGGCCGCGCTCGGCTACTTCCGGTCGGCCGGGCACGGCGGCGTCATCGTCAACAACGCCAGCGTGCTCGGCTGGCGCGCCCAGCACGGGCAGGCCCACTACGCCGCCGCCAAGGCGGGCGTGATGGCGCTGACCCGATGCAGCGCGATCGAGGCGGCCGAGTTCGGCGTCCGGATCAACGCGGTGTCGCCGAGCATCGCGCGGCACGCCTTCCTGGACAAGGTGTCCTCGTCGGAGCTGCTCGACCATCTCAGCGAACGGGAGGCCTTCGGCCGCGCGGCCGAGCCGTGGGAGGTGGCCGCGACCATCGCCATGCTGGCCAGCGACTACACGACCTACCTGACCGGCGAGGTCGTCTCGGTCAGCAGCCAGCGGGCGTGAGACCACGATAATGGCCCGTGTGACCGCTACCGACACCGCGAAACCGACCCGTCGTGCCGAGCTGCTCGGCCTGGCCGCAGGCCTGTTCGCCGAACGCGGCCTGCGCGCGACCACCGTGCGCGACATCGCCGATGCCGCGGGCATCCTCTCCGGCAGTCTCTACCACCACTTCGACTCCAAGGAGTCGATGGTCGACGAGATCCTCCAGGGCTTCCTCACCGAGCTCTTCGGCCGCTACCGCGAGATCGTGGCGGCGGGCAAGAGCCCGCGCGAGACCCTGGAAGCCCTGGTGATCGCGTCGTACGAGTCCTTCGACCGGCATCACGCCGCGGTGGCGATCTATCAGGCCGAGGCCAAGAACCTGCGCGGCACGCCGCGCTTCGGCTACATCGCCGAGTACAACACCGAGTTCCGCGACCTGTGGCAGCGCGTGCTGACCACCGGTGTCCGCGACGGCAGCTTCCGGCCCGAACTCGACGTCGACCTGGCTTTCCGCTTCCTGCGGGACACCGTCTGGGTGGGCGTGCGCTGGTACGTCCCCGGCGGGGCCATCACCGTCGACAACCTGGCAAAACAGTATCTGACCATCGTCCTGGACGGCCTCACGGCGCCAGGGCGTCCCGAGTAGGAGTTCCACCATGTCCGAGCGCCGTCCCTACACCCCGTTGCGCGACGCCTACGTGATCGACGCGGTCCGCACCGCGGTCGGCAAGCGCGGCGGCGCGCTCGCCGGCGTCCACCCCGCCGACCTCGGCGCGGCGGCACTGCGCGGGTTGGTCGAGCGCACCGGCATCGACCCCGCGTCGGTCGACGACGTGATCGTCGGCTGCGTCGACAACATCGGCCCGCAGGCGGGCAACATCGGCCGCACGATGTGGCTGGCGGCCGGCTACCCGGAGTCGGTGCCCGGCGTGACCGTGGACCGGCAGTGCGGTTCGAGCCAGCAGGCGGTCAACTTCGGCGCCCAGGCGATCATGTCCGGCACCGCCGAGGTCATCATCGCCGCCGGCGTGCAGAACATGAGCGCCATCCCGATCTCCGCGGCGATGCTGGCGGGCAAGGAGTACGGCTTCGACTCCCCGTTCGTCGGGGCGACGGGCTGGGACACCCGCTACGGCACCGGCGAGGTCTCGCAGTTCGCGGGCGCCCGGATGATCGCCGAGAAGTGGGGCATCACCCGCGAGGACATGGAGCGTTGGGCGCTGCGCAGCCACGAGCGGGCCCGCGCCGCCATCGCCGAGGGCCGCTTCGACAACGAGATCGTGCCGGTCGGTGACTTCCGCGTCGACCAGGGCCCGCGCGAGACCAGCCTGGAGAAGATGGCCTCACTGCAGCCGCTGGAGGAGGGCAGCCCGCTGACCGCGGCCGTGGCCAGCCAGATCTCCGACGGCGCCAGCGCCACGCTGCTGGCCTCCGAGTGGGCGGTCAAGGAGTACGGGCTGACCCCGCGGGCCCGGATCCACCACGTCAGCGCCCGCGGCGACGACCCGCTGTTCATGCTGACCGCGCCGATCCCGGCGACGAAGTGGGCCCTGGAGCAGACCGGCCTCACCATCGACGACATCGACGCCATCGAGATCAACGAGGCCTTCGCCCCGGTCGTGCTGGCGTGGCTGAAGGAGACCGGCGCCGACCCGGAGAAGGTCAACGTCAACGGCGGCGCCATCGCGCTCGGCCACCCGCTCGGCGCGACCGGGACCAAGCTGTTCGCGACGCTGCTCAACCAGCTCGAGCGGGTCGGCGGACGCTACGGCCTGCTGACCATCTGCGAGGGCGGCGGCACCGCGAACGTGACGATCATCGAGCGCCTCGGCGCCTGACGTCGCCCACGTACGGTGGTGGCCCGGGCTGATCGGTCCGGGCCACCGCCCTTTTCTCCTCATCGGTCGTGGTCACCACCAATACGTCACCACGTCCCAGTTGCGCAGGGTGCCGGGGAAATCGCAGTGGGCCCACGACTGCTGGCCGTCCCACACGATCGGTCCACGGCGCTCGTAGGTGGCCCAGCCGCTGCCGAACCAGCCCCATCCGTACCCGCACTGGATCCGCACCTGATGCCGGACCGGGCCGAAGCAGGTCGAGTATGCCGCGGAATTGTTGACCGGCTGTGCCGTGCAGCCGGGGTTCCACGGCTGCGGATTCCACGGCTGGGCCTGCGCGGGCGCAACGCCGAGTACGGCGCCCGCGCCGAGCAGCGCGGCCGCCGACGCGCTCACCATCACCTTCTTGACGAGTTCCATCACATCCTCCCAGGGGCGCCTGCTGCCCACCGCCCCCGGACAGGCCCACGCGCCATCCGAAGTTGTGGTCGCGCCGCGCACGGACGACCCGACCCTTACGTGATGTACATCACATTTCCGGCATATCGCGTTACCGCCCGCCCCGGGGTCTCAGCCGGTGCCGGACGCGCGCGGCCCCTACGATCGGAGTCGTGAAGGTGCTGGGTGCGTGCCCCCTGGATTGCCCGGACGGCTGCTCGTGGGAGGTGACCGTCTCCGACGGGGTCGCGGTCGGCCTGCGCGGCAACCGGAACCATCCAGTGACCCGTGGCGCGCTGTGCGTCAAGGTCAACCGGTACCTCGAACAGGTCGCCTCGCCGGAGCGCATCACCCGCCCGCTGCGGCGCGTCGGCCGCAAGGGCGAGGGCCGGTTCGAGGAGATCGGTTGGGACGAGGCGCTCGACGAGATCGCCGAGCGGTTCGCCACGATCGCCGCCGAAGACGGCGCCGAGGCGATCTGGCCCTTCCACGGCACCGGCAGCCTCGGCCTGATCCAGGGCCTGGAGGGCTTCGGCGGCCGCCGGTTCTTCAACGCCCTCGGCGCGTCCCTGCACGCGCCGACCATCTGCTCGGTCGCGGGCACCACCGGGCTGCGCTACACCCTCGGCACCGCGGGCGGCATGGATCCCGAGGACTTCGCGCACTCCCGGCTGATCCTGTTGTGGGGCAACAACACACTCACCTCCGGGCACCACCTGTGGAAGTTCGTCCAGGACAGCGGCGCCTACCTGGTCGCGATCGATCCGGTCCGCACCCGCACCGCCGAACGCTGCGACGAGCACCTGGCGCCCCTGCCGGGCACCGACGCGGCGCTGGCCTTCGGCCTGATCAACGTCATCGTCTCCCTCGGCGCGGAGGACGCGGACTACCTGGCGGCGCACACCACCGGATGGGACGAATTCCGCGTCCACATCGCGGAATTCACCCCGGAGCGCACCGCGGAGATCACCGGCCTCCCGGCGGCGAGCATCGTCGCCCTCGGGGAGCGGATCGCGCGCACCCGCCCCACCGCCATCCGCGTCTCGCAGGGCATCCAGCGGCACGCGGGCGGCGGCGCGGCCCTGCGCGCGCTCGCCTGCCTGCCCGGCGTCACCGGGGACTGGGCGATTCCCGGTGGCGGACTGCACTATTCGACCAGCGGCCACTTCCCCCTCGACCTGTACGCGCTGACCCGGCCCGACCTGCTGCCGAACCCGGTGCGCACCCTGGTCATGACCCAGCTCGGCAGGCAGCTGCTCGAGGCCGCCGACCCGCCCGTGCGGGCCCTGGTGGTGATCGCCGCCAATCCGGTCGGCTCGAACCCGGATCAGGAGCGGGTGCGCGCGGGCCTCGCGCGCGAGGACCTGTTCACCGTCGTGCTCGAGCACTTCCCGACCGACACCGTCGACTACGCCGACATCGTCCTGCCCGCCACCATGCAGCCCGAACACCTCGACGTGCTGGCCGCCTACGGCAACCTCTACCTGGTGTGGAACGAGCCCGCCGTCGCACCACCCGGCGAATGCCTGTCCACCACCGAGACCTTCCGCAGGCTCGCCCGGCGGATGGGGATGACCGAGCCCGCCCTCTACGACTCCGACGAGGAACTGGCCCGGCAGGTGCTGAAGGGCTACGACCTCGACCGGCTGCGCCGCGACGGCTTCCTGAAGATCGAGCCGGGACCCGTCCCCGCGGGCAGGCTGGAGTTCGTCTCCGCCCGCGCCGCGGCCGCCGGGGAGGACCCGTTGCCGCGCTACACCCCGCCCGCCGATCCCGGTGCCGGGCTGGTGCTGATCTCGGCCGCCTCCCATCACTTCCTCAACACCACCTTCGGCAACAATCCCGAACTGCGCCGCCGGGCCGGGGAGAACCGCGTCGTCCTGCACCCGGAGGACGCCGCCGCGCGGGGGATCGCCGACGGCGCCGCGGTCCGCGTCGCGAACTCCCGTGGCGGGTTCGACGCCGTCGCGGAGGTCTCCGACCGGGTCCGCCCCGGCGTCGCCGCCACGACGAAGGGCCGCTGGGCCAAGTTCTCCGGCGGGTCGACCGTCAACGCCACGGTGGCCGAACGGGACGCCGACTACGGCGCGGGCGCGGTGTTCCACGACAACCGCGTCGAGGTGACCCGTCGCTGAGCGAGGTCAGTCGTCGGCTGCGCTGCTATATCGATTCGGCGAATATCTTGCCGGGGTGGAACCGATTCTTGTCGGTGCGCGTCCAACCCCCGTGAAGGCAATTGCTGGTCGATGACCCTGGGAGACGATGATGGACCCGAAACCGAAGCGTCGCGAACGTTCCCGTGGCGCGACCTTGGTCGGGCTGGTCGTCGACGGCATCGTGTGGTGTCTCGGCGCCATCTTCAGTTGAGCACCAGCCGGTTTCGCGTTTCCGGTCACGCTTCGGACCTGGGAGGTGTGACCTCTCGCTGGTGATACGGCAACAGGGCGGTTCGGCCGATCGGCCGAACCGCCCTGCCGCGCGTCTCAGGAGCCCAGGCGCTCGATGATCGTCACGTTCGCGGTGCCTCCGTTGTCCGCGCCAGCGCGGCGGTGGCCTCGATCCGCTCGACCGCCTCGGCGACGATCCGGTCGATCAGTTCGGCCACCGTCGGCAGGTCGTCGATGATGCCGGTCACCTGGCCCGCGGGCAGGACGCCCGCGTCGGTGCGACCCTCGACCAGGCCCGCCTTCGTCAGCATGGCCGAGTTGGCGGCCATGACGACCTGGGTCCAGGTCAGGTCCTTGGTCTTGCGCATCGCCAGGCCGTCGCGGACCAGCGTCGACCACTTCATGCCGGTCATGGACTTGAACTCGGCCGCGTTGCGCACCGCCGCGGACAGGCCGCGCCAGCCGCCGGAGTGTTCGAGCCGGTCGACGAGTTCGGTGTTGAGCATGCGGTGCGGCATGCCGTCGACCTTCACCGAGACCACCGTGTCTCCGAGGCCGCGGGCCAGGTACTCCCGCTTCACCTCCTCCGGCACGGTGCTCTCGCGGGTCAGCAGGAAGCGGGTGCCCATGGCGACGCCGGCGGCACCGTAGGACAGCGCGGCCGCGAGGCCGCGCCCGTCGAAGAAACCGCCCGCGGCGACCACGGGGATGTCGACGGCGTCCAGGACCGAGGGCAGCAGCAGCGTCGTGGCGACCGGGCCGGTGTGGCCGCCGCCCTCGCCGCCCTGCACGATCACCGCGTCGGCGCCCCAGGAGGCGACCTTCACCGCGTGCTTGGCCGCGCCGATGGACGGAACCACCACCACCCCGGCGTCTTTCAGCTTCGCGATGAGATCCTGCTTCGGCGCAAGCGCGAACGAGGCGACCTTCACGCGCTCGCGGATGAGCAGGTCGATCCGGTCGACGGCGTCGGTGGCGTCGGCGCGGATGTTGACGCCGAACGGCTTGTCGGTCAGCGACTTGGTCTTGGCGACGGCCGCCTCGAGTTCCGGGTAGGTCATCGTCGCCGAGGCGAGGATGCCGAGGCCGCCTGCCTCGGCCGTCGCGGCGACCAGGCGCGGGCCCGCCACCCAGCCCATGCCGGTCTGCACGACCGGATGCTCGATGCCGACCAGATCGGTGAGCGCGGTGCGCAGGCGCTGCTCGCTCACGCGGTCACCTCCTTCTCGCGGAAGCCCTTGGGATCGAGCACCGTCCGGATGATGCGCAGCTCCTCCTCGGTGGGCAGGCGGGTCTCGCCCGCGACGCCGAGATCGGCGATCTCGAAGGAGGTGTTCTCCGCGACCTCGGCGGCGGTGACGCCGGGGTGCAGCGACAGCGCCCGCATGGTGTGGTCCGGGCCGTTGTAGTCGAAGACGCCGAGGTTGGTGACCACGCGATGCAGGTGGTGGAAGCGGAAGGCCGGGTTGTCCGGGTCGACCTTGTCGTAGCCGATGCCGGAGACGATGTCGACCCGCTCGCAGAACACGCGCGCGTTGTGCCGCGGCACGAAGTAGCTGGTGGCGTGGTTGATCGTGTTGCCCGGCGCGCCACGCACGCCGAACATCTGCCGGGTCGGCCGCTGGAGTGGCCCGAAGGCCGAGAGGTTCTGGTTGCCGAACCGGTCGAGCTGGTTGGCGCCCATGACCACGTGGCGGCGCCCGGAGGCGACCACGTCGAAGACCTTGGAGAACGGGATCCAGCCCTCGACCGGCGCCTTGCCGCCGATCGGGGGGATCTCGGCGAAGAACAGCGCCTCCCCGTCGGACAGCAGCAGGTCCGGTTCGAAGGTCAGCCGGGCGAGGCGCGCGCCGATGGTGGTCACGGTGGACATGGGGCTGGCCATGATCTCGCCCGCGCCACGGAAGATCTCGGCCGCGGCGACCACGCAGACCTCGGCGCGGGTGATCGTGGTGGTCTCGGTCATTTCTGCTCCTCGGCGAAAGCCTTGACGGCGGCCTGGTATTCGTCCTCGGTGACATCGAGGTAGCGGGCCTTGAACTCCGCCCACGACTCCGGCGTCTCGGCGGCCTCCACGTAGTGACGCTGGAACTTCTCGTCGCGCCCGTAGGAGCCGGAGAAGGTGAAGTGCGCGCCGCCGGGGGCCTCGACCACGCCGTCGACCATCATCCGGTTGAGGATGATCGACTGCTGCGGAACGGCTTTCACCAGTTCCTCGGTCTCCACCAGGCGGTCGACCGACAGGAAGCGCTTCTCGGCGGCCAGGGTGTAGATGTCGTCGAAGTACGGGTCGACGCCGGTGTAGGCGGCGTTGCCGTGCTTGTCGCCGAGGTCGAGGTGCACGAAGGCGGCGTCGAGGTTCAGCGCAGGCATGGCGACGAGGGTCTCGTGCCTGCCGTCGGTCGGGTACGGCGACGCGACGGTCTTCAGCTCGCCCTCCCAGAAGTCGAGCACGGCCGAGCCGAGCCCGGCGCGGATCGGGAGGAAGGGCAGGCGGGCGGCGGCGGCCTGCAGGCCGCACTTGACCATGCCCTCGTCCATCTCGCGGACGGTGATCGCGCCCTCGGTGCGGGCCTTGGCGAACCAGGGGTCGTAGAACGGCGCCGAGTCCAGCGACACGAAGCCGTAGTAGGCCTTGCGGACCTTGCCCGCCGAGCACAGCAGGCCCAGGTCGGGTCCGCCGTAGGTGACGACGGTGAGATCGGTGACGTCCGAGCGCAGCAGGGCGCGGACGAAGGCCATCGGCTTGCGCCGGGAGCCCCACCCGCCCAGGCCGATGGTCATTCCGCTGCGGAGCTCGCCGACGGCCTCGTCGAGCGTCATTCGCTTGTCGCGCATGGCTTTCTAGTTCCCCTTCTTCTGCGCGGCCAGGTCGTCGTCGAAGCGCGCGCGGATCTCGTCGGCCACGCCCGCGAGGTTGAGCTCCATGGTGAAGCCCTGCTCGTAGCGGTAGGACCGGTGCACGTCCTGCACGTCGATGCCGTTGAGCGCGCGCTTGGCGGCGCGGATGACGCGGCCGTCCTTGTTCGCGATGTTCTCCGCGACCTCCATGGCGGCGGCATCGAGTTCGGCGCGCGGGACGACCTTGTAGACCGAGCCGTAGTGGTGCAGCTGCTGGGCGGTGAGCTTGCCCGCCGTGTAGAACATCGTCCGCATCAGGTGCTGGGGGACGAGGCGGGCCAGGTGGGTGGCCGCGCCGAGCGCGCCGCGATCCACCTCGGGCAGGCCGAAGGTGGCGTCGTCGGAGGCCACGATGACGTCCGAGTTGCCGACCAGGCCGATGCCGCCGCCGAGGCAGAAGCCGTTGACCGCCGTCACCACCGGCACCTGGCAGTCGTAGACCGCCGCGAAGGCCTCGAAGCAGCCGTGGTTGGCACGGATCAGCGCGGTGTGCCCGGAGTCGGCGTTCATCTCCTTGATGTCGACGCCCGCGTTGAAGCCGCGGCCCTCGGCGCGCAGCACGACGGCCCGGGTCCGCTGGTCGCGGCCCGCCTCGCGGACGGCGTCGGCCAGGGCGAACCAGCCGTCGGAAGGCAGTGCGTTGACCGGCGGATAGTCGACCGTGATCACGGTGACGCCGCTGGATTCTGTGCGGCGGTCTATTCCCATCGCGTGTCCCATCGGTGCGCGTCCGGGCGGAACCCGAGACAAAGCAAGCAATTGCTTGGTAGGTTAGCACGGTGGCTCTCGAAATCGACCTTTCCGAGCAGATCGTTCTGGTGACCGGCGGTGTGCGCGGCGTGGGCGCCGGTATCAGCCGGACCCTGCTCGCCGCGGGCGCGACCGTCGTGACCTGCGCCCGGCGCGCTCCCGAGGAGCCCGTCGCGGCGGGGGACCGGACCGCGGAATTCCTGCCCTGCGACATCCGCGACGCCGACGCCGTCGCCGTGCTCATCGACACCGTGCGCGACCGGCACGGCCGGCTCGACCACCTCGTGAACAACGCGGGCGGCGCCCCCTTCGCCCTGGCCGAGACGGCCAGCCCGCGGTTCCACGCCAAGATCGTCGAGCTCAACCTGCTCGCCCCGCTGCTCATGGCCCAGGCCGCCAACGCCGTGATGCAGCGCCAGGATTCGGGCGGGTCGATCGTCAACATCTCCAGCGTCAGCGGGCACCGGCCCTCGCCGGGCACCGCCGCCTACGGCGCGGCCAAGGCCGGGCTGGACAACCTGACCGAGTCGCTGGCCGTGGAGTGGGCGCCGAAGGTGCGGGTCAACAGCGTCGTCGTCGGGCCGGTCGAGACCGAGCTCGCGCACCTGCACTACGGGGACGCCGACGGCGTCGCCGCGGTCGGCGCAACCATCCCGCTCGGGCGCATGGCCGCCCCCGACGACGTGGGGCGCGCCACCGCGTTCCTCGTCTCCCCGCTGGCCCGCTTCGTCAGCGGCGCGCAGGTGCTCGTCCACGGCGGCGGCGAGCGTCCCGCCTTCCTGTCGGCCGCCAACGCCGAGAACGCCAAGCTGTAGCGCGCCGCGCGAGCAGCAACCCCCTACACGGATCGGATCAGAAGGACTCATGGACAACCAGATCTGCGCAGGTCGCATCGTCATCGTCACCGGCGCGGGCCGCGGCATCGGCCGGGCGCACGCGCTGGCCTTCGCCGCCGCGGGCGCGCGCGTGGTGGTCAACGACGTCGGGACCGCCCTCGACGGCGCGGCCACCACCGAGACCCCGGCGCAGCAGGTCGTCGCCGAGATCGTGGCCGCGGGCGGCGAGGCCGTCGCCAACGGGGACGACGTCGCCGACTGGGAGGGCGCGCGCCGCCTCGTCCGCACCGCGATCGACACCTTCGGCGGGCTCGACGTGCTGGTCAACAACGCCGGCTTCGTGCGCGACCGGATGCTGGTCAACCTCGGCGAGGACGAGTGGGACGCCGTGGTGCGCGTCCACCTCAAGGGCCACTTCGCCACCATGCGGCACGCCGCCGAGTACTGGCGCGGCGAGTCCAAGGCGGGCCGCCCGGTCGACGCCCGGGTCATCAACACCAGCTCCGGTGCCGGCCTGCAGGGCAGCGTCGGTCAGGGCAACTACGGCGCCGCCAAGGCGGGCATCGCGGGGCTCACCCTGACCGCCGCCGCCGAGTTCGGCCGCTACGGCGTCACCGTCAACGCGATCGCGCCCGCCGCGCGCACCCGCATGACCGAGACGGTCTTCGCCGAGACCATGGCCGCGCCCGAGGACGGCTTCGACGCGATGGCGCCGGAGAACGTCTCGCCGCTCGTCGTGTGGCTGGGCAGCACCGAGTCGGCCGGGGTGACCGGCCGGATGTTCGAGGTCGAGGGCGGCAAGGTGGCGCTGGCCCAGGGCTGGCGCCACGGTGTGCCGGTCGATCGCGGGGCGCGCTGGAATCCGGCCGAACTCGGCCCCGTCGTCGCGGAGCTGATCGAGAAGAGCCCGGCTCCGGAGCCCGTTTACGGCGCCTGAGCGGGACCTCTCCGGCTGTTCAGAGGTCTTGACGTATTTCCGGTCCACAGCGCGATTGCCGGGCCCCGTTTACTATGGGCTACTGTTCCACGGACCCGGAGAGTGTCGCGACCGGGGGAAATGCCGCGCTGAATAGCTGAAGGGGTTGACTGGCGCATGGCCACAGGTCGCATGGTGCGCGTGCTTGCCGCTGCGAGTGTCCTGGCCGGTTGTGCGCTACTCGGGCCCGCAGTGGCCTTCGCCGCGCCCGATTCGGTCGTCCTCACGCAGGGGCCGGGCAACGGCAACGGCAATGGCAACGGCAGCGGGAAGCCCGGCAACGGCGGAGGCAACGGCCCCGCCGCGCAGCCGAACGGCAACGGTTCGGGCAGCAACGGGGCCCAGGGCCCCGCCCGGCCCGCCGCGCCCGGCGGTGATCCCGGCAACGGCAACCCCGGCAACGGCAACCCCGGCAACGGCAACCCCGGCAACGGCAACCCCGGCAACGGCGGTGGCGGACCCCGTTTCGTCGACGACGAGTGGGAGCCCCTCG
>NZ_BAGK01000023.1 GCF_000308795.1 Nocardia thailandica NBRC 100428
ATCGCCCCGATCGCCGAGCGTTATCCCGAGATCGATGTGGTGGATGCGTATGAGATCCAGTTGATCAACATCACGCGCCGGTTGAAGGACGGGGCGAGGGTGGTCGGTCACAAGGTGGGTTTGTCGTCGAAGGCGATGCAGCAGATGATGGGGGTCGATGAACCCGATTACGGTCATCTGCTGGCCGAGATGGAGTTGCGGGAGAACGTCCCGGTCGACGCGTCGCGGTTCCTGCTGCCCCGCGTCGAGGTCGAGGTCGGGTTCGTGTTGGGCGCGGATCTGCCGGGCGCGGACTGCACCGAGGCCGATGTGCTGGCCGCGACGGTGGCCTACGCGCCGGCGATCGAGTTGATCGATTCCCGGATCGCGGACTGGCGGATCGGGTTGTGCGACACGATCTCCGACAACGCGTCCTCGGCCGGCTACGTCCTGGGTGCGCAGCGGGTGGCCCCCGCCGACATCGATGTCACCGTCATCGATGCGGAGTTGACCCGTAACGGGGAAGTGGTGGCGCGGGGCTGCAGTGACGCGGTGCTGGGTGATCCGGTGATCGCGGTGGCGTGGCTGGCGCGCAAGGTCGCCTCGTTCGGGGTGCGGCTCAAAGCCGGTGATGTCGTCCTGCCGGGTTCGTGCACGCGCGCGATCGACGCCCGCCCCGGTGACGCCTTCCATGCCGAGTTCGCCGGGCTCGGTTCCGTCCGTCTGCATTTCGTCTAGGAGAACTCTCGTGTCCGTTTCCGGGACCGTCAGTGCCGCGATCGTGGGATCCGGCAACATCAGCACCGACCTGCTCTACAAACTGTTGCGGTCACCCAGCATCGAACCCCGCTGGATGATCGGTATCGACCCGGCCAGCGAAGGACTCAAACGCGCCGCGGGACTGGGATTGGAGACCTCGGCCGAGGGGGTGGACTGGCTGCTGGGCCAGGCCGAGAAACCCGACCTGATCTTCGAGGCGACCTCGGCCTATGTCCACCGCGCCGCGGCCCCCCGCTACGCCGAACTCGGTATCCGGGCCGTGGATCTGACTCCCGCCGCGGTCGGTCCCGCGGTCGTCCCGCCGGTGAATCTGGGCGCGAATCTGGACGCCGACAACGTCAACATGATCACCTGCGGCGGGCAGGCCACCATCCCGATCGTGGCCGCGGTCTCACGCGTGGTGCCGGTCGCCTACGCCGAGATCGTGGCCTCGGTGGCCTCGGTCTCGGCCGGGCCCGGCACCCGCGCCAACATCGACGAATTCACCAAGACCACCAGCCGGGGCGTGGAAACCATCGGCGGCGCCGCCCGCGGCAAGGCCATCATCATCCTCAACCCCGCCGAACCGCCGATGATCATGCGCGACACCATCTTCTGCGCCATCCCCGAAGACGCCGACCAGGACGCGATCACCGCCTCGATCCAGCGCATGGTCGCCGACATCCAAGCCTATGTTCCCGGCTACCGCCTGCTCAACGACCCCCAATACGACCCGCCCTCGATCGTCTCGGCCGGGCTGGCCAAGGTGTCGGTGTTCGTCGAGGTCGAAGGCGCCGGTGACTTCCTGCCCCCCTACGCGGGCAACCTCGACATCATGACCGCCGCCGCGACCCGGGTCGGGGAAGTCCTGGCCGGACAGATCCTCACCACCGGGGTTTAAGGAGCCGTTGACCATGCCCTACTCGACCGAACTCGACATCCGCGTCACCGACACCAGCCTGCGTGACGGCTCCCACCACAAACGCCACCAGTTCACCGCCACCGAAGTCGCCGACATCGTCACCGCCCTCGACAACGCCGGCGTCCCGGTCATCGAAGTCGCCCACGGCGACGGCCTCGGCGGCTCCTCCTTCAACTACGGATTCTCCAAAACCCCCGAACAGCAACTCATCACCATCGCCGCCGACACCGCCAAACACGCCAAGATCGCAGTCCTCATGCTGCCCGGAGTCGGCGTCAAAGAAGACATCAAGATCGCCCAGGACAACGGCGCCGCCATCTGCCGCATCGCCACCCACTGCACCGAAGCCGACGTCTCGATCCAGCACTTCGGCTACGCCCGCGACCTCGGCATGGAAACCGTCGGCTTCCTGATGATGTCACACACCCAACCCCCCGAAACCCTCGCCGCCCAAGCCCGGATCATGGCCGACGCCGGATGCCAATGCGTCTACATCGTCGACTCCGCGGGCGCGCTGGTCCTCGACCAGGTCTCCGACCGCGTCGCCGCCCTGGTCACCGAACTCGGCACCGACGCCCAAGTCGGATTCCACGGCCACGAAAACCTCGGCCTCGCCGTCGCCAACTCCGTCTACGCCGTCCGCGCCGGAGCCACCCAGATCGACGGCTCCACCCGCCGATTCGGCGCAGGCGCAGGCAACACCCCCGTCGAAGCCTTCGTCGGCGTCACCGACAAACTCGACCTCACCACCGGCATCGACTTCTTCGCCATCGCCGACGCCGCCGAAGACATCATCCGCCCCACCATGCCCACCGAATGCCTCCTCGACCGCCAAGCACTCATGATGGGCTACGCAGGCGTCTACTCCAGCTTCCTCAAACACGCCGAACGCCAAGCCCAACGCTACAACGTCTCCGCCGCCCACATGCTCGTCCGCGCAGGACAACGCAAACTCGTCGGCGGCCAAGAAGACCAACTCATCGACATCGCCCTCGAACTCC
>NZ_BAGK01000022.1 GCF_000308795.1 Nocardia thailandica NBRC 100428
CGGAGCCGAGGGCGGCGAACAGCTCCGTGGCCCGCTCGCGGGAGAACAGTCCGCCCGCGAGCCGTCGGCGCAGGTCCTCGTCGGTGGCGGATTCGATGATCAGTGCCTGCCGGGCGACGAGGTGGTTGCGGCGCTCGCGGAGCAGCCGGTCCACCCAGGCGGCGATCCCACGGGCGAGGGCGTGGGGATCGGCCGCGGCGGGCGGGGGGAACCGCGCGTCCTCGAAATCGGCGCGGGACCGGGCGGTGATCGTGTCGGCGACGGCGGCGACGAGGGCAGGGCGGGTGCGGAAGTAGTAGGACGTCGACCCGGCCGGGAGCCGCAGGGCGTTGTCGAGCGCCCGGTGGGTGAGGGCGCGGATGCCCTGTTCCGCGATGAGGTCGGCGGCCGCCTCGGCGATCAGGGCGCGCCGGTCGCCGCGCGTGACGGCCGCGCGGGTGCCCGCCGGGTGGTCGTCTCGTGTGGACATCGTCACCTTCCTCGTCCGGCCCCGTGCCGATCCTCTACAACTGTAGAGGACGGAGGAGGAGACATGGAACCGGACGCGGTGGTGCTGGATCCCGACCAGCGGGCGGCCGCGGCCGCGCTGGCCGACCTGCTCGACCGGCGCGGCCGCCCGCGGCGTCGGCATCGGGGGATCTACCTGCACGGCAGGCCCGGCCGGGGCAAGACGCTGGTGATGGACCGCTTCTTCGCGGACGTCGAGGGAGACCGCAAGCGGCGCTTCCACTTCCACACCTTCTTCGCCCGGCTGCACGCCGCCGTCCACGCCAGCCACAGCATCGAACGCGCGATCGACGAACTCCTCGGCGACGCGCGCCTGGTCTGCTTCGACGAGTTCCACGTCCACGACATCGGCGACGCCATGCTCATCGCCCGCATGCTCGACACCCTGTTCGCCCGCAGGCTGGTGCTGGTGGTCACCTCGAACTATCCGCCGGCGGGCCTGCTGCCCAACCCGCTGTTCCACGACCGGTTCCTGCCGGTCATCGCCGAGCTCGAAGCGCACCTCGATGTGGTGAGCGTCGACGGCCCCGTCGACTACCGCACCCTCGGCGCGCGGCGGGGCCGGGGATTCACCGCCGGGGCCTACCGGGTGACCCCGGCGGCCCCGGTCGCGCGGTCGATGCCGGTCGACCTGTCGGACGGGCGAACCGTGCAGGCCGAAACCGTCACCGGCGACGCGGTGACCTTCCAGTTCACGGCCCTGTGCGGGACGCCGACCTCCGCCGCCGACTACGTCGGGCTGGCGGGGCGGTTCCGGCGGTGGACGCTGCGCGGTGTGCCGCGGCTGGCGGCCGTGCCGCCCGATCAGGCGATGCGCCTGGTGAACCTCGTCGACGTCCTCTACGACGCGGACCTGCCCCTCACGATCGAGGCGGCGACGGGTCTCGGCGCGCTGGTCGAGGGGGTCCGTGGCGTCCCGGATCTGTCCCGCACGGCCAGCCGGCTCGGCGAACTTCCGGCATTCACGCAGGTGACCGCCGCCACGGGTTAGCGGATGTCAGTGTCCCGGCGCACAATAGATGGGAGGAAATCCTAAGTAATCGATTTTCTCCCGGACGAACCACTCGGCATGTAACTATGTGGCTGTTTTGTGCAGGCTCTGGGTTTGGTGGTAAGGCAGTGATCGGGGTGAGGGCGCCGATAACGCGGGTGATCGCAGTGATGGCGCTCATCGCCGCGGCTGTCGTCGCGCTCCAGGGTTACGTCCCCGGCGCGGGCCCGGTCGAACCGCCCGGCCTGCCGTCCCCGCTGGCCATCGTGCTCATGCCGGTCCTGCTGCTGGTCTCGATCGTGGTGCTGCTGGCCGGAGTGATCGCCAGTCAGCATCGGTTACCGCTGTCGATGCCGCAACTCGACCCGGAACGGGAGAAGCGGCCGAAGCTGAACCGGATGGCGCTGCTGGTGCCGCTCGCGCTGGCCGCGGTCACGCTCGTCTTCGCCGGCGGCATCGCGGCGCTGTTCCTGCTCCCGGGGGCACGGACCACGCCGCCGGGAACCACCTCGACCGCGCCCGAGGGTTCGGGCCCGGTGCCCTCGCCGGACGACGCCCCGGCGCCCGATCCGACCACCGGGCCCACCCACCTCACCGGGACGGCGCTGCTCATCGCGGCCGTGCTGGTCATCGTGCTGATCGTGGTCGCGGTGGCCGGCCTGGCCGTGGTCGCGGTGGCGGCCCGCCGCGAGCCGGAGGCGCCCGCGCCCGCGGTTCCCGAACCGACCTCCAGCGAGATGGACTCGCTGACCAGGGCCGCCGAGATGGGCCTCGCGGCCGTCGCGGCACCCGGCCAGGATCCGCGGATGGCCATCATCGCCTGCTATGTCGCGATGGAACGCGGCCTGTCCAGCGACCGGGCCGCGGCGCCGCTCGCGTCCGACACCCCCATGGAAGTCCTGGCGCGCGCCTTCGAGAGCGGCGTCCTGCACGACGCGTCGGCCAGGGAACTGGTCGCGCTGTTCGAGGAGGCGCGGTTCAGCCCGCACTCGATGCTCGAGTGGCAGCGCATGCGCGCCGAACAGCTGCTGCGCATCGTCCTCGCCGACCTCCAGCGCAGGGTGGTGGCCGCGGCATGATCGGTCAGGGTCCGGCGGCGGCGCGCGTGGTCACGCGGGCGGCCCGAACGGGGGAGGTCGGCGCATGAAGGAGTGGCCGGTGGTCGTCCTCGCGGCCGGAGCGGTCGCGCTGGTCGAGGTGTTCCTGCTGCGTCAGGACCGCGACCTCGTTCTCGTGGCGGCCGCGCTGCCCGTCGCGGTCGCGCTCGGCTGCCTGCTCTGGTCGATCCGGCGCCGGATGGCGCGGACCGAGGAACCCCTGCCCGAGCACATCGACAACGGTCCTGTCGAGATGCTCGGCCGCTGGCACGCCAGGGCGCAGATGCTGACCGCCCGCGCCGACGGCACCAGGGCCGACTGGGACCGCCACCTGCGGCCGCTGCTGGCCAAGGAGTTCGAATTGTCCACCGGCATGCGGGTATCGAAGAACCGCAGAGCCATCGAAGCCGCCGGGCAACTGCAGTTCGGACCCGAACTGTGGCGCTGGGTGGACCCGGCGAACTCGGCGTTACGAGACCACACCGGTCGAGCACCGGGCAGAGCGGCGCTGGACGAGATCCTGCACCGCCTGCAGACCATGTAAGGGGTTAGAGGCGACCGATGACCATGCCGTTGAACGCTACCGTCCAGCGCACCGACGCGATCCTGCGCGAGCTGGGCCGGGTCGTGGTCGGCAAGCGAGATGAGCTGCAGCTCATCATGATCGCCGTGCTGTCCGGGGGGCATGTCCTGATCGAGGACCTGCCCGGCCTCGGCAAGACCCTGATCGCGCGGTCCTTCGCGGCCGCGCTGGGACTCGACTTCACCCGCGTCCAGTTCACGCCGGACCTGCTGCCCGCCGACCTGCTCGGCTCGACCATCTACGACATGTCCTCGGGCCGGTTCACCTTCCGGCGCGGGCCGGTGTTCACCAACGTGCTGCTGGCCGACGAGGTCAACCGCACCCCGCCCAAGACGCAGGCGGCGCTGCTCGAGGCGATGGCCGAGGGCCAGGTCTCCATCGACGGCGAGACCTTCCTGCTGCCGCAGCCGTTCATCGTGCTGGCCACCGACAACCCGATCGAGTACGAGGGCACCTATCCGCTGCCCGAGGCCCAGCTCGACCGGTTCGCCATCCAGCTGCGCCTCGGCTACCTGTCCGAGCAGGACGAGACCCAGATGATCCGCCGGAGGCTGGAGCGGGGCTCGACGCCGCCGCAGGTCGGGCAGGTCGTCGACGCGCAGGGGCTGATGGAGATGCGCCAGTCCGTCGAGTTCGTGACCGTGCATCCGGACGTGGTCAACTACGTGGTCGCGCTCGCGTCGGCCACCCGCAGTCATCCGCAGGTCGAGGTCGGGGCGAGCCCGCGCGCGGAGCTGGATCTGGTGCAGATGGCGCGCGCCCGGGCCCTGCTGCTCGGCCGCGACTACGTGATCCCCGAGGACGTCAAGGCCCTGGCCGTGCCCGCGATGGCCCACCGGATCACCCTGCGCCCGGAGATGTGGGTGCGCCGCATCCGCGGCGAGGACGTCATCTCCGAACTCCTGCGACGCCTACCGGTGCCCCGCGCGACGACCACATGAGGCATCGGGACAACTCGACGGCCGTCGAGGTAGCGCTGCGCTGGCGCCCCGCGCCGCTGGTGTTCATCCTGGCCGGGTGCGCGGCGGTGGCGCTGGTGCTCGCGGTGCTGCTCGGCCGCTGGCAGCTGGTGCTGTTCGCCGCGCCCATGCTCGGGGTGTTGGCGACCGCGCCCTGGCAGCAGGCGCCGACCCGCATCCAGATCGACGGCAGCGGCGTGCTGCGCTGCTTCGAGAACGAGACCGTCGACTGCGAGGTCGCGGCCTTCGTCGAGCAGGGACACGCGCTGCTGCGGATCACGCCGCTGCCGCAGGACGGTCTCGGGCTGATCGTCGAGGACTCCCACGATTCCGGCCTCGCGCCCGCGGGCGCGAGGCTCGCGCTCTCGGCGGCACGCTGGGGTCGCTACCCGGTGCGGGTGCGGGTGTCGGCGCTGAGCCCGGCCGGCCTCGCGGTGGCGACCGCGCGGGCCACCGCGGGCCAGCTGTACGCCTACCCGCTGGCCGACCCGCAGCGGGTCCGCCTGCCGCGCACCGAACTTCCCGACCGCATCGGCACCCACCTGACCCGCAAACACGGGCCCGGCGTCGAGTACGCCGACATCCGCGCCTACGCGCCCGGCGACCAGCTGCGCACGGTGAACTGGCCGGTCAGCGCCCGCCGCGGCAGGCTCTATGTCACCGAACGATTCACCAACCGCTCCGCCGACGTCGTCGTGCTCGTCGACACCTCGCAGCAGGCGCCGGGTCCCGCCACCGACTCGCTGGAACAGTCCGTGCGCGGCGCGGCCCAGGTGGTGCAGTCGACGCTGCAGGCGGGCGACCGCACCGCCGTGGTCTGCCTCGGGCAGCAGCCGCGCTGGCTGCGGCCCGACATCGGGCGCAGGCAGTTCTACCGGATCGTCGACACGGTGCTCGGCGTGGGCGACGAGCACGTCCCGACCACCGGCACCCTTGCCCCGCATTCGGCCGTGCCGATCGGCGCGATCATCGTGGCGTTCTCGACCCTGCTCGACACCCAGTTCGCGCTCGCGCTGATCGACCTGCGCAAACGCGGGCACGTGGTGGTCGTGGTCGACGTGCTGCGCGGCACCCCGTTCGTCGAGGGGCTGGAGCCGACCATGGCCAAGATGTGGCAGCTCGAACGGGCCTCGATGTACCGCGACATGGGCACCGTCGGCGTCGACATCGTGGCGTGGCCCGACGACACCCGCCTCGACCAGGCCATGCGCCTGCTGCCCGAACACCGCCGGACCTCGCGGGTGCGCCGATGACCAGATTCCTGTCCGTGCTGTCCGGGGCCCTGCTGGTCGCGGTGGTCGCGCTGATCAACCCCCTGGCCGCGCTGCCGACGTTGCTGCTGGTGATCGCGGGCTGGTGGTTCCGCGTCGCGGCGGTCGGCGCCGTGCTGGTGGTGATCGGGGTGTTCGCCGTGGCCGACGCGGGCGTCGTCGCGGCCGCCGCGACCGGGCTGGTGGCCACGACCTACCTGCTCAACGCGGCCCTGGTCCACGCCCCCGAGGGCGTCGTGCCGACGACCATCCCGTCGGTCGGCGGCGCGGTGCTGTTCACCGTCGCCGCGGCCGCGGCGGCCCTGGTTCCGGTGGAACTGATCTGGGCGCCGCTGGCCGCGCCGGTGCTGATCGTGCTGGTGTACGCGATCCTCGTCGGCCCGCTCGCGGGCGATCCCGCGGCGGTCACCGAGGAGATCGAGGAACCACAGGGCTGAGCCCGGACGACGAGAACCCGGAACCGCGCGGTTCCGGGCTCTCGGGCCGTCGGGATCAGCGCAGCCGCAGCGCCACGTCGTGCAGCACGGGCGCGCCGTCGCGCTCGTCGACGGTCACCGCCGCGACGACCTCGCCGTCGGACCGCCAGGCCCGGATGCGCAGCGTCTCACCGGGATACAGCACCCCGGCGAAGCGGGCGCGGAACCCGGCGACGGCCGACGCGTCGGCCTCGGCGACCGCGTCGGTCAGCGCCTTGCAGACCACACCGTAGGTGCACAGCCCGTGCAGGATCGGCGCCGGGAACCCCGCGCCCGCCGCGAACCCGGGGTCCGAGTGCAGCGGGTTGCGGTCGCCGCACAGTCGGTACAGCAGGGCCTGCTGCGGCAGGGTCGGCACGACCAGCTCGAGATCGGCGGCGCGCTCGGGCAGTTGCGCCCTGGTGCTCGGCCCGCGCTCGCCGCCGAAGCCGCCCTCGCCCTTGGCGAAGATGGACGAGCGGGCCGTCCACAGCAGCTCGCCGTCGGATCCGGTCACGGTCTGTTCCTGGACGACGACCGCCGAGGAGCCCTTGTCCCAGATCTCGGCGATCCGGCCGGTGCTGGTCGCCTTGCCGGTCGCCGGAATCGGCTTGTGCACCACCACTTCCTGATGGCCGTGCACCACCTTGGCGAGGTCGATCTCGATGCCGGGGAAGGAGACCCGCGGCGGCTCGGTCTCGCCGAGGGTCGGCGCGACCGTGGCGAAGGTGGGCAGCACCTGCGGCGCGCGGTCGTCGAGGTAGCGCAGTTCGGCCGGATCGGTCGGACGGCCTCCGGCGCCGAGGCCGAGGTGGTAGAGCTGGACGTCGGTGGGCGTCCAGGAGAATTCGCGGCCGGGCAGTTCCGCGCCGAGCGCGCGCTCGAGGTCGATGGGCATGCTACTTCTCCTTCTTCGCGGCGATGTCGAGGACCGCGAGGTAGCCGAAGGTGATCGCGGGTCCGATGGTGGCGCCGGGGCCTGCGTAGGTGTGGCCCATGACCGGGGCGCTGGTGTTGCCCGCGGCGTAGAGGCCCTCGATCGGGGTCTCGTCCTCGCCGAGCACGCGGCCCGCGGTGTCGGTGACCAGGCCGCCCTTGGTGCCCAGGTCGCCGGGGACGATCTTGGCCGCGTAGAACGGGCCCTGGTCGATCGCGGCCAGGCAGGGGTTGGGCTTGACGGTGGGGTCGCCGTAGTAGCGGTCGTAGTGGCTGTCGCCGCGGCCGAAGTCCTCGTCCTTGCCGGTGGCGGCGAAGCCGTTGAACCGGGCGACGGTGCCGGTCAGGTTCTCGACGGGGACGCCGATGCGCTCGGCCAGCTCCTCGAGGCTGTCGGCCTTGACGATGTTGTCGTTCTCCAGCCACCGCGAGGGGAAGCGCTGGCCCGGCTGGAGACCGGCGAAGATGTAGCGGTTGCGGTAGCGCTGGTCGAACACGAGCCAGGCCGGGATGTTGGCGCCGGGGCCCTCGCCCTGCCCGTACTCGCCGCCGTACATCGTGTGCACGGCCTCGACGTAGGGCGCGGACTCGTTGCCGAACCGCTTGCCTTCGGCATTGACCATGATGGTGCCCGGCAGGTTGCGTTCGGCGAGCGCGAACCACGGCTTGCCGCCCTTGAAGATGGTCGGACCCCACCAGGCGTCCTCCATGAAGTCGACCCGCCCGCCGACGGCCATGCCTGCCTGGATGCCGTCGCCGGTGTTGGCGGCGGCGCCCGTCGTCCACTCGGTGGTGATGGGCTGGCGCTGGTACTTGGCCCGCATGTCGGCGTTGTGCTCGAAGCCGCCGCTGCCGAGGACGACGCCGTAGCGCGCGGTGAAGGTGACGGGTTCCCCGTTCTCCAGCGCTTTCACGCCCGTGACGCGGCCGTCGGTCATCACCAGGTCGGTCAGCGGGGTGTTCAGCAGCACGGGCACGTTCGCGTCGAGCAGGCCCTTGCGCATGGCGGCGATGATCGCCTGGCCCATGCCGAGCAGGTGCTTGCCGGTGAACTTGGCCAGGTAGGTGCGCGCGCCGACCCGCATGGCGCGCATCATGCCCTTGGGGTGGCGGCGGATCAGGTTGAGCCGCACGAAGTCGGCCTGCATGACGACGACGTTGAGCGGCGCCTTGGCGTAGGGCGGTTCGAGGTTGGCCAGTTCCGCGCCGAGGATCTTGCCGTTGAACGGCTTCGGCTCGCAGGAGCGGCCCTCGCCGAGGCCGCCGGGGGCCTCGGGGTAGTAGTCGGAGTAGCCGGGGACCCACTTCATCTTCAGCGGGGTGTGGTCGAGGACGAAGTCGAAGGCCTCGGCGCCGCGATCGAGGTAGGTGTCGATCATCTCGGCGGGCACCACGTCGCCGATGATGCTGTGCAGGTAGGTGCGGGCGGCGTCCCGGTCGTCCGGCCTGCCCGAGGCCAGCAGGGCCTTGTTGCCCGGAATCCACACGCCGCCGCCGGAGCGGGCGGTGGACCCGCCGTAGTGCGCCGCCTTCTCCAGCACCACCACCGACAGGCCACGGTGGGCGGCCGTGAGGGCGGCGGTCATTCCGGCGGCGCCGCTACCGACGACCACCACATCGTATTCCCGATCACTCATGTAGAACACGTTATAGAATGAGGGCGTTGTTGCGCTATGTTGTCTGGAAGAAGGGCTGATACTCCGACACGAAACCCGTTACAGTTTTGGTGGCATTGAGCCGTACCCACCAGGAGGTTCCCCGTTGCTGTCCGACGCGCTGCGCACCGAACTCGCGGAAGAGCTCGCTCGCGCCGAGTCCGAACGAGTGGCC
>NZ_BAGK01000021.1 GCF_000308795.1 Nocardia thailandica NBRC 100428
TCGAGCGGGCTCAGCGGTCGCCGCGGCGCGTCCGCCGTCACCGGATCGCCCCGGCGGTCAGCGGCTCGACCGGAAAGCGCATGGGCGCCATGTTGATCCGCTTGATCAGCCCGGCGGGGGCGTATTCCAGTACGAGGTCGCGGCCGCGGCGCAGCAGTGGGTTGTCCCACTGCTCGGTACGGCTGAGCTTGCGCGATTCCTCGACCAGCATGCGGGTGCGCGGGATGCGGGCGCGTTCGTAGTCGCGCAGCGCGGCGACGGGGTCGGTGGCGCCGGCGAGGCTGCGGGCCAGGACATAGCCGTCCTCGATGGCCGAGCCCGCCCCCTGGCTCAGGCTGGTCAGCATGGGGTGGGCGGCGTCGCCGAGGAGGGTGACCGGCCCGTCGCCCCATCGCGGGTCGAAGTCGCGGTCGCGGGCGGGCACCGACAGGATCGCCGTGCGCGGGGTCGCCGCGATGGCCGCGCCGATCTCCGGCGCCCAGCCGGCGTAGGTCGCGGCGATCTCCTCGCGGGTGCCCGACCAGGAACGGGCTTGCGCGGCGGGCATATTGGCGGTGCCCCACCAGTAGACCTGTCCGTCGCCGAGCTCGATGAGCCCGAACCGCTTGCCCGAACCCCAGTAGTGCCCGATCCAGCCGGGGGTGACGCGCGGGTGGCGGAACTCGGTGACGGCCAGCCAGCAGACGTAGCCGTACTCGTTGACCTCGCCCGGCCCCTGGATCCGGTCGCGCACCACGGAGCCGATGCCGTCGGCGCCGATCAGCACGTCGCCGCGTTCGCTCCGTCCGTCGGCGAAACGCACGACGACGCCGCCGGTCTCGGGGAGTTCGTAGCCCAGCGCCCGGGCGCCGAAGGTGATCGGCACCTCGGGCGCGGCGGCCCGCAGCGCGCGGGTCAGCGCGCCGCGGTCCACGCTGACCGTCGGGGCGCCCAGTTCCTCGCCGATCGCGGCGATCGGGATCTCGCGGAAGACCCGGCCTGCGGGGGTGCACAGTTCGAAGGTCCGGGCGGGTCGACCCAGCGCGACGGGGTCGATGCCGAGCGCGCGCAGGGTGGCGGCGGCGTTGCTGGCCAGGCCGAGCCCGGTGCCGCCCGCGCGCAGGGCGGGCGCGGCCTCGAACAGGCGGGCCTCGATGCCGATCGCGCGCAGGGCGGCGGCGGTGGTCAGCCCGCCGATGCCTGCGCCGAGAACGATGACGCGGGGAGAGCTCATGGATGTCACTGCCTTGTCCTGGTTGGTTCCGCCGCGGTCAGCAGCCGGCCGAGGGTGGCCGCCAGCTCGGCGACGTGCGGTTCGGTCATCATGTCGAGGTGGTCGCCGGGGATGGTGACGATGTCGAGGTCGCCGCGGACGAGGTCGTCCCAGCCGTTGGAGTCGCTGTCGAACATGGTGCCCGCCAGCGTGTGCGCGAACTTCAGGCCCGGCGGCAGGCCGCCCGCGGCGCGCAGCAGGGTGACGTCGCGGTCGAGCGGCGTCATCCGGTAGGACTGGATGGCGGTGGCGTTGCCGTCGAAGACGCCGAAGAGCCTGCGCAGGGTGCGTTCCGAGCTCTCCGGCGGCAGCAGGCCCGCCGCGACCGACTCGGTGAGCATGTGCGCGAACAGGTCGTCGCCGTCGGTGCCCGGCGCGAAGTCGACGTCGGCGGCCTCGGCGCCGCGGGCGTACCAGAGCAGTTCCTGGAAGAACCACCGCATCTTCGCGTCCGCCGGGAATGCCTCGCGCGGGCCGGTTCTCAGCGCGATGGTGTCGAGCAGGGTGAGGCTGGCGACCTCGTCGGCGTCGAGCTGCCGGGCCATCTCCAGCGCGACATAGCCGCCGAACGACCAACCCGCCAGGTGGATCGGGCCCTCCGGGTGCACGCGCCGGATGGCGGCCAGGTACGCGGCGGCCATCGCGGTGACGTCGTCCAGCGGTTCGCTGCCGATGTCGGCGCCCGCCGCCTGCAGCCCGTAGACCGGCCGCCCGGCGGGCAGGTGTTTGGTCAGCGCGAGGTAGCACAGCACGTTGCCGCCGATGGGGTGCACCAGGAACAGGGGAGCGCCGGCCCCGGTGCGGCGCAGCGCGACGACGGGGTCGAAGCGTCGTTTGCCGTCGTTGCGGACGATGGCGGCCAGCGCGGCCGCGGTCGGGGCCTTGACGAAGGTGTCGAGAGGTATCTCGGTGTCCCAGCGCCGGTTCAGGCTCAGCACCACCCGCATGGCGCCGACCGAGGTGCCGCCCGCGTCGAAGAAGTCCTGGTCGGCCGAGAGCGCGGGCACGCCGGCGAATTCGGCCATGATCTCGGCGACGGCGGCCTCGATCTCGTCGCGGGGCGCCACGTGGTCGCCCGCGGGGCCGAGGCCGTCGCGGCCGTCCAGGTCGAGGTCGCGCAGGGCCCGGTCGTCGCGTTTGCCGCTCGGGGTGCGCGGCAGGGCGTCGAGCCAGGCGAACCGCGTGGGCACCATGTGCGCGGGCAGGGCCGCGCCGAGCCGGGTCCGCAGCGCCGCGACGTCGGTGGCGGCCTCGTCGCCGACCAGGAACGCGGTGAGCACGCCGTCGATGCCGCCGAAGGTCCGTGCCACGACGGCGGATTCGGTGATGCCGGGGAACTCGACGGCCAGCGCGGCGATCTGCAGCTCCACCTCGGCGGGCTCGACGCGGTAACCGCGGATCTTCACCTGGGCGTCGGCGCGGCCGCGGCACACGATGTCGCCGGTGCCGAGGCGGATGCCGAGATCGCCGGTCCGGTAGACCCGCTCGCCGCCGGGGCCCGCGGGAACGAACCGGGTGGCGGTAAGGTCGCCGCGGCCCTCGTACCCGGTGGCCACGGCGACGCCGCCGAGGTAGATCTCGCCCTCGACGCCGTCGGGCACCGGGCGCAGGGTGCGATCGAGCAGGTGCACGGTGGCGCCGTCGACGGCCCGGCCGATGGGCGGCAGGGCCGGGAACAGCTCGGCGGCGCCCGTCATGGCGAAGGCGGTGGTGACGTGGGTTTCGGTGGGCCCGTACTGGTTCTCCACGATCAGCCCGGGCACCCGCCTGCACAGTTCCCGGATCTCCGGGGTGACGCGCAGCTGCTCGCCCGAGGAGATCAGCACGCGCAGCGCCGTGGGGTAGCGCTCGGTGGCGACGGCCGTCTCGGCGAGGGCCTGCAGGGCGACGAAGGGCAGGAACAGACGCTCGATGCGTTCGCCGACGAGGGTGTCCAGCAGCGCGGCCATGTCGGAGCGCTGTGCCGATCCGGCCAGGCGCAGCAGGCCGCCCGCGGCGAGGGTCGCCCAGATCTCCTGGAACGACACGTCGAAGCTGAGGGGGGCGTACTGCAGGGTGCTCGCCGCCGCGCCGGTGGCGGTGCCGTTCTGCCACTCCACCAGGTTGGCCAGCGCCCGGTGCGGCATGACGACGCCCTTGGGTTCGCCGGTCGAGCCGGAGGTGAACAGCACGTAGGCCGCCGATTCCGGGTGCGGTAGCGGGAGCGGGCCCGCGGGCGCGCCCGCGCCGAGGGTGTCGGGATCGATCCGGATCGCGGGGTCGGGCAGCAGGTCGGCGTAGGCCGCGGCGGCGACGACCCGCGCGGGCGCGCTGCGGTCGAGCATCCGGCGCAGGCGCTGTTCGGGGTAGTTCGGGTCCAGCGGCACGACCACCGCGCCTGCCCGCGCGACGGCGAGCACGGTGGCGATCAGGGCGCGGCCGCGATCCATGAGGACGCCGACCCGGGCCTGCGGCGCGAGCCCGAGGGCGAGCAGGTCGGCGGTGATCCGGCCCGCGTGCTCGGCGAGTTCGCCGTAGGTCCACGTGCCCTCGTCGTCGCGCACGGCGATCGCGTCCGGGGTGCGGGCGGCCCGCTCGGCGGTCAGCGAGACCACGTCGGTGGCGCGGATGCGCGGGTGGTTGCGGTCGATCGGCTCGTCGGGCGCCACCAGCAGGCACTCGAGGATGCGCAGGCAGGTGCTCGCCAGCAGCGCGCACTGCTCGGGGGTGGTGTCGGCGTCGCCGTCGACGCGCAGCAGCATGCGGTCGGTGCGCGGGTCGATCGCGACGGTCAGCAGGGCGGCGAAGTTGGTCTCCTCGCGCACGTCGAAGTCGAGCAGCTCGACGCCGTCGATGCCGGCCAGCCGCGAGAACTGGTGATAGTGGACGTAATTGAAGGCAGTGTCGAACAGCGTGGTCTCCGCGCGCCCGCCCGCCGCCCGGTCGGCCAGGATGGCGCGCAGCGGGTAGCGGCGGTGCGGGACGGCCGCCCGCTCGGCGGCGGCGACCTGGTCGACCGCCTCGCGCCAGGTGCGGGCGCTGCCGTCCAGCCGCAGCGGCAGGGTGTTGAGGAACAGCCCCGCGACGGTCTCCGCGTCGGGCCTGCCCGGCCGGGCGTGGCCGATCACGCCGGTCACGGTGTCGGTCGCGCCGGTGAGCACGCCCAGCGCCAGGCAGTGCGCGGTGAGCAGCAGCGTCTTGACCGTGACGTCCTGCTCGGCGGCGAAGCGCCGGGCGGCGGCCTGGGTCCCGCTGGGGACCAGCAGGGTCGTGCGCGGCCGCACCGGCGTGCCCGCGGGCAGGTGCGCGGTGAACGAGCGCAGCTGGGTCGGGGTCGCGCCGTCCAGCGTCGCGCGCCAGTACCGCGCGTGCTCGTGCGCGGCGGTCGCCCGCTGTTCGTCGCGCACGTACTCGGCCAGCACGGTGGACGGCGCCGCCGCCGAAACCGGTGCGGTGAGCGGGAATCCGAGCGCGGAGAGGTAGTCCTGCACGAGTTCCCGGACGACGGTGGCGACGCTCCAGCCGTCCAGCACGGCATGGTGGAAGCTCAGCACCAGCTCGACCGTGCCGCCCGCGCCGGGGAAGACGGCCAGGTGCCACAGCGGCCCGGCGGCGATGTCGTAGGCGAAGCGGCGGCGGTCCTCGATGTGGGCGGCGATCCGGTCCTCGTCCGCGCCGGGCCAGACCGTCACCGGCGCGGTGGCTGCCGGGTGGACGATCTGGAGCGGTGTGGTGAACCCGGTGAGGTCGAAGGTCGAGCGCAGCGCGGGCTGCCGGGCGGCGAGCCGGTCCGCCGCGGCGCGGAACTCGCCCTCCTGCCACGGCATCCGCAGGCGGTAGCGGAAGACGTCCTTGTAGAGGGTGGATTCGGCGCGCTCGGCCGCGTGGAACAGCATGCCGAGCTGGAGCGAGCCGACCGCGAACGCGTCCTCGGCCTGGGCCAGCGCGGCCCGGTCGACCAGGGCGACGCCGGCGAACGGCTCGCCGACCCGGTCGGCGGGCGCCGCCTCGGTCCCGGCGGACGCCGCGAGGGCGGCGATGGTCGGCCGGGTGAACAGCACGTCGAGGTCCAGGTGCAGGCCGTGCCGCTCGGCCGCCGTGCGCAGGGCCAGCGCCAGGATCGAGTCGCCGCCGTGGGTGAAGAAGTTGTCGTCCACCCCGATCGGGGCGCCGAGCAGCTCCGTGCAGAGCCGGACGAGTTCGGCTTCGGCCGGGGTGCTCGGCGCCCGCCGGTCGTCGGTCGCGGCGGGGGCGGCGGCGGCCAGCGCGCGCCGGTCGAGCTTGCCGTTGGGGGTCAGCGGGATCCGGTCCAGCGCCACGAACCGGCTCGGCACCATGTACGGCGGCAGGGCCGCCGACAGGTACGCGGCCAGCGCGTTCGCGTCGGTGACGCCGGGCGCGGCGGGGACGAAGTAGCCGACCAGGTGGGTGCCTGCCGCCTCGGACTGCTGGTCGAGGACGGCGGCGGCCCGGACGCCGGGCGCGCGCAGCAGCGTGTTCTCCACCTCGCCGAGGGTGACCCGGTTGCCGCGGATCTTGACCTGGTCGTCGCGGCGGCCCAGGTATTCGAGGGTGCCGTCGGCCAGCCAGCGCGCGATGTCACCGGTGCGGTAGCGCCGCCCGCCGGGGGCCGTCGGGTCCTCGACGAAGGCCGCGGCGGTCAGGTCGGGCCTGCCCAGGTAGCCGCGGGCCAGGCCGACACCGGCGATGTTCAGCTCGCCCGCCACCCCGGGCGGGACCCGCCTGCCGTCCTCGTCGAGGACCAGCAGGTCGATGTTGTCGATCGGCCTGCCGATGGGCACCACGGTGAGACCGGCCGGGTCGGCCGGGCAGTCGAACCAGGACACGTCGACGGTCGCCTCGGTCGGCCCGTACAGGTTGACCAGTCGCGGCGCGTCCGCGGTGCCCCCGAAGACCGCGGCGAAGCGGGTGACCAGCTCGGCGGGCAGCGCCTCGCCGCTGCAGAACACCCGCCGCAGCGACGCGACCCGCCGCCGCGCCGCGGGCTCGGCGGCCAGCTCGTCGAGGAACGGCCCGAGCATTGAAGGCACGAAGTGCAGCACCGTCACCCGGTGGGTCTCGATCGCCTCGACGATGCGCCGGGGATCGCGCTCCGCCCCGGGCGCGAGCAGCGCCACGCTCGCGCCGGTGAGCGCCCACCACATCAGCTCCCACACCGAGACGTCGAAGGTCGCCGGCGTCTTCTGCAGGATGACGTCGTCCGCGCCGAGCGGGTAGCGGCGCTGCATCCACGCGAGCCGGTTGACGACCGGCCGGTGCTCGATCATCACGCCCTTCGGCGTGCCCGTCGATCCCGACGTGAACAGCACGTAGGCGAGATCGCCCGGCGCCGTGGTCGATTCGGGCGCCTCGGCGGCACCCTCCGGGCGGACCGGGACCCGGGTCACCCCGTCCGGCACCGCGCCGGCGGGCAGCCCGTCGGCGGTGATCGCCAGCCGGGCGCCGCTCTGGGTGAGCACCGTGGCGATCCGCTCGGCGGGGTAGGCCGGATCGACGGGCACGTACGCGGCGCCCGCGCGCAGCACGCCCCAGATGGCGACGAGCAGTTCCGGCGAGCGCGGCAGCACCACCGGCACCGGCTCGTCGGCGCGCACGCCCGCGGCCGCCAGCTCGGCGGCCAGCCGCTCGACCGCCGCGCGCAGGTCGGCGTAGGTCAGGGTGCCGTCCGCGCCGCGGACGGCGGGGGCGTCGGGGGTGCGCGCGGCCTGCGCGGTGAACAGTCGATCGAGCGAGTCCCCGGGGAAGGGCACCGTGGGGCCGGGCTCGAAGGCGGCCAGGGTCCGCCGATCGGCGGAGGGGAGCGCGTCGAGTTCGCGCAGTGGCACGTCCGGCGCGGCGAGGGCGTTGCGGAGCAGCGCGGTGACCCGGCGCAGGGCGTCGGCCAGGGGGAAGTCGGCGTCGAACACGTCGGTGGAGGCGAACAGGTGCAGGTCGACCGTGCCGTCACGTTCGTGCTCGACGGCGATGATGTTGGCCGCGTCGGCGACGGTGCCCCCGGAGAAGAACTCCGAGCGCGCCAGCAGCTTCTCCAGGTGATCGGCCGCGGGCAGGGTGCTGTAGGAGTAGGTGACGTCGAACAGGGTCGGCGGCGTGCCGGTCCGCTCGGCCAGCGCCCGCACGATGTCGCCGAGGGCGAAGCCCTGGCGCGGCTTGAGCGCGCGCACCTGGTCGGCCACCCGGCGGGCGACGTCGAGCAGGGTGGACGACCCCGCGACCGGCACCCGCAGCGGGAGCATGTTGGCGAAGTCGCCGACGGTGGCGAGGTCGGCGGGCGCCCGGTTGAGCATCGGCACGCCGAGCACGACCTCGCCGACCCCGTGGACCTGCGCCAGGTGCGCCGCCAGCGCGGCGGCGGTCACCGAGAACATCGACAGCCCGGTGGCGCGGATCGCGGCCGCGAGCTCCGGGTCGACCCGCACCGTGCGCGTCGTGCGGGTCACGGTGTCGAGCGCGGCGGTGCGGGTGAACAGCGCGGGCTCGGTGTCGCCCAGGTGGTCGAGGAACCACTGCCGATCCTCCCGCCAGCGGTCGGAGTCCCGATAGGCGCGCTCGCGCGCGACGTGGTCGAGGAACGACGGCATCGGCACGGCGGCGAGTTCGGCGGTGGGCGTAGCGCTTTCGTACATGCCGAGGATCTGGGCGAAGAGCAGGTTGAGCGCCCAGGCGTCGCCCGCCGCGTGGTGCAGCCTGCCGTAGAGGTAGTGCGAGCCGGGGCCGTCGATCAGCAGGGCGAGCTCCAGCGGCGGTCCCGCCTCGGCGGGTGGCCTGCCGTTGGCCTCGCGCATCCACTCCCGGCAGGCCACCGCCGGATCGTCGGCGGCCGACAGGTCGACCACCTCCAGCGCGGGGACCGTGTCGGCGACGGACTGCCGGAACCCCTCGGGGCCGCTGTGGAAGCGCAGCCGCAGCGCGTCGTTCGCCTCGTGCGCGAGCTCGACGCAGCGCCGCATCCGGTCGGGGTCCAGCGCCTCGGCCACGTGGCTGTAGCCGCTGATGTGCACGAGCGGCAGGTGCGGGTGGCGGGCCGCGACGGCCAGCACGTCGCGCTGCAACGCGGTGACGTCACGGAATTCGTCCTCGAGCATGAAAAGTCTCCCCTCGGAATTGGAGCGCGCGATGATGCCGATGTTGCCGATGGTTTGACGGCACGACGAAAATGCAGGGGCGGACTTTGTTTCTCGAGACAAATCCCCTGCTGGGCGCACCATTGCGCCTGTGCCGCAACGCGTTTGCCGTCGCGTGGCCTCTGTGCCTAGATTTACGCGGTAAAGCTTTGGCGAGCAAGATTCGCTCCGGTGCTCGTGACGACAATCACCCGGGAAACGGATCCCGGATGAGGGGAATGGAAACGTCATGCGAACAACAGATTCCGGCGCCGTCCTGGTGACCGGGGCCTCGTCGGGACTCGGCCGGGCCGCCGCCCTGCACCTGGCCGCGCGTGGTCTCCGGGTCTACGCGGGCGTGCGGAACGACACAGCCGCAGAGGAACTGCGGACGGCGGCGGGCGGTGGCCGCCTCACCGCGCTGCGGCTCGACGTGACCGACGCCGACAGCGTCGCCGCGGCGCGCGACGCCGTCGCGTCCGAGCTCGGTGCCGGGAGTTTGCGCGGGGTGGTCAACAACGCGGGCATCTGCGTCAGCGCGCCGGTGGAATGCCTCGCGCTGGAAGATCTCCGGCAACAACTCGAGGTGAACCTGGTCGGCGTCGTCGCGGTCACCCAGGCGTTCCTGCCGCTGCTGCGCGCGGCCGCGCCCGGCGGGGGCGGCCCGGCGGGCAGGCTCGTGAACGTGAGCTCCGGCGTCGGCCGGGTCGCCGGGCCGTTCCTCGGCGCCTACGCCGCCGCCCAGTTCGCCAAGGAGGGTCTCTCGGACTCGCTGCGCCGCGAGCTGGCGGGCACCGGTGTCGCCGTCTCGGTGATCGAACCCGGCGCCATCGCCACCCCGATCTGGGACAAGGTCGCCGCCACCGCCGACCGCGTCCTCGCCGCCGCGCCCGCCGACGTCGCCGCCCTCTATCGCGCGCCCTTCACCCGCTTCGTCGCGCGCAACGAGTCCGCGGCCCGCTCGGCCGCCACCACTCCCGGCCAGTTCGCCCGCGCCGTCGAACACGCGCTGACCTCGCCCCGCCCGCGCACCCGCTACCGCGTCGGCCGGGACGCCGCGGCCGCGAGCCTCGCCGCGCGTCTGCTTCCGGACCGCCTCCTCGACCGGGTACTGGCGGCGGGCTAGGGGGAACGCCTCGGGCGCGGCGCGGGTGGCGCCGCGCCCGAGGCGTTCCTCAGCGCAGCAGGCCCTGGCTGCCGCTGTAGCGGGCCGGGCCGCCGGTGCGGACCGTCGGCAGGGGTTCCACGCGGAAGCGCATCGGGTCCATGGTGATGCGCCTGATCAGGCCGTTGGGGGAGTAGCCGATGGCGATGTCGCGGCCACGGCGCAGGACCGGGTTGGTGATGCTGCCGGTGCGCGCGAGTCGGCGGGACTCCTCCACCAGCCGGCGTGTGCGCGGGATGCGGCGGTGCTCGTAGTGGCGCAGGGCGGCGACGAGGTCGCGGTCGCCGTTGAGCTGGAGGGCGAGGCTGTGCGCGAGGACGTAGGCGTCCTCGATGGCCGCCGCGGCGCCGTGGTTGAGGCCGGGCAGCATGGGGTGGGCGGCGTCGCCGAGCATGGTCACCGGGCCGTAGCCCCATTCCGCGCCGAAATCGCGGTCGCGGGCCGGCTCGGCGACCAGGGCGCTGCGCGGCGTCGCCTCGATCGCCGCGCGCACCTCCGACGCCCAGCCGTCGTAGTGCGCGAGGACGTCCTCCCGCGTGCCCGCCCAGGCGCCCGCCGCGGCGGCGGGCATGGTGGTCGTCGCCCACCAGGAGACCTTCCCGCCGCCCAGCTCGATCATGCCGAAGCGCTGCCCGGTGCCCCAGTAGTGCCCGATCCAGCCCGGGGTGATCCGCTGGTGCCGCAGGTCGGCGGTGCCCTGCCAGGTCAGCTGGTCGTAGGTGATCGGGGGCCGGGCGGGCTGGACCCGGGCGCGCACCACCGAGTCGAAGCCGTCGGCGCCGATCAGCAGGTCGCCGGTGGTGTGGTGCCCGTCGGCGAAGTGCACCCGCACGCCGCCGGTGGCGGGCATGTCGAAGCCGACCGCCCGCGTTCCGGTGGTGACGCGGCAGTTCGGGGCGGCCCTGCGCAGGGCGGCGCACAGCGTCCGCCGGTGCACGCCCGCGGTGGCCGCGCCCAGCTCGACGCCCATGTCGGCGACGTTCATCCGCCGGATCACCCCGCCCCGCGGGCCGCACACCTCGAGCTGCCGGGCGGGGCGGCCGATGACGTTGAGGTCGACGCCGAGCGCCCGGAGCGTGGCGTTGGCGTTGCTGCCCAGTTCGAGGCCGGTGTCGGCGGGCACGATGTCGGCGGCGGCCTCATAGAGGTGGGCGGCGATACCCACCGCGTGCAGGGCGGCCGCGGTGGCGAGCCCACCGATGCCCGCGCCGAGGACGATCACCCGGGGTTGCTGCGAGGAATTCGAGGAATTCACTGACTGGTCCTGTCGCTGCCACGGTGAGGCCGGGCCGGGAGGAGACAGGGTGCGGCGACCGTGGGTTCGGTTACGGATCGAGAACGGCAGCCGCGCCGCTGCTGCTGCCGGAGCGATTGTTCCACAACGCAATTGATCTCGTGGCGGCCCGGAATGTGAGGATCGCAACGCGAGGGCGCCCGAGCCGCCCTGACCCCGCTGTCGCCGACCGGCTACCGTCGGAGGTACCGGGCCGAGCCGGGCGCCACCCCGCGATCCGCCGCCGGGATCGAACGGACGCCCCCGGCCCGACCCCGCCGGCCCCTGCTCACGGCCCGGCCCCCGGCGGCGCGATCCGCGGACGCCCCACCCCCGGTTCGGCCGTCTCGCCGCCGAGGGCGGGACGAGGCGCGGTATCGCCCCTCGACGCGGCGGTCACGAGGCCGACCACACGGCGCCGGAGCCGCCGCCACAGTACTGTTCGCTCAGGGCAAAATCCGTGGGGAAACGAATGCCGCTACCTGTGCGTTATGAGTGAATGACCATGTTGCCGCCGGTCATCAATCGGATGGACCAGCGGCGGCGGAACCCCCTGCCAACTAGAGTGGAGGCGGGGGCCGCAACCCCCGGGCTTCATGGCAGGCTGACGAGTGATCGTCGGGCTGGCGCCCAGGTTGTCCAAGTGCACTGCGGCGTCTGTTGCCAGAATGTCGGAGCAGGAGAGTGAGGGAGCGATGTTCGAGAGGTTCACCGACCGCGCGAGGCGTGTCGTTGTCCTGGCCCAAGAAGAGGCCCGGATGCTCAACCACAACTACATCGGCACCGAGCACATCCTGCTTGGCCTGATCCATGAGGGCGAGGGTGTCGCGGCGAAGTCCCTGGAGTCGCTGGGGATTTCGCTCGAGGGCGTGCGCAGCCAGGTGGAGGAGATCATCGGTCAGGGTCAGCAGGCCCCGTCCGGTCACATCCCGTTCACCCCGCGCGCCAAGAAGGTGCTCGAGCTGAGCCTGCGCGAGGCGCTGCAGCTCGGCCACAACTACATCGGCACCGAGCACATCCTGCTCGGCCTGATCCGGGAGGGCGAGGGCGTCGCCGCCCAGGTGCTGGTCAAGCTCGGCGCCGACCTCAACCGGGTCCGCCAGCAGGTCATCCAGCTGCTGTCCGGATACCAGGGCAAGGAGCCGGTCGAATCGGGCACGCGCGGCGAAGCGGGCACCCCGTCCACCTCGCTGGTGCTCGACCAGTTCGGCCGCAACCTCACCCAGGCCGCCCTCGAGGGCAAGCTCGACCCGGTCATCGGCCGCTCGAAGGAGATCGAGCGCGTCATGCAGGTGCTGAGCCGCCGCACCAAGAACAACCCGGTGCTGATCGGTGAGCCCGGCGTCGGTAAGACCGCGGTCGTCGAGGGCCTGGCGCAGGCCATCGTCAACGGCGAGGTCCCCGAGACGCTCAAGGACAAGCAGCTCTACACCCTCGACCTGGGTTCCCTGGTCGCGGGCAGCCGCTACCGCGGTGACTTCGAAGAGCGCCTGAAGAAGGTGCTCAAGGAGATCAACACCCGCGGCGACATCATCCTGTTCATCGACGAGCTGCACACGCTCGTCGGCGCGGGTGCCGCCGAAGGCGCCATCGACGCGGCCTCGATCCTGAAGCCGAAGCTGGCCCGTGGCGAGCTGCAGACCATCGGCGCGACCACCCTCGACGAGTACCGCAAGTACATCGAGAAGGACGCCGCCCTGGAACGCCGCTTCCAGCCGGTGCAGGTCGGCGAGCCGACCGTCGAGCACACCATCAACATCCTCAAGGGTCTGCGCGACCGCTACGAGGCGCACCACCGGGTGTCCATCACCGACGGTGCCCTGGTCGCCGCCGCGACGCTGGCCGACCGCTACATCAACGACCGGTTCCTGCCGGACAAGGCGATCGACCTCATCGACGAGGCGGGCGCGCGCATGCGCATCCGCCGGATGACCGCGCCGCCGGACCTGCGCGAGTTCGACGACAAGATCGCCGACGCCCGCCGCGAGAAGGAGAGCGCGATCGACGCGCAGGACTTCGAGAAGGCCGCGCGCCTGCGGGACAAGGAGAAGCAGCTCGTCGCCAAGCGCGCCGAGCGGGAGAAGCAGTGGCGTTCGGGTGACCTGGACGTCGTGGCCGAGGTCGACGACGAGCAGATCGCGGAGGTGCTGGCCAACTGGACCGGTATCCCCGTCTTCAAGCTCACCGAGGAGGAGACCACCCGTCTGCTCCGCATGGAGGACGAGCTGCACAAGCGGATCATCGGCCAGGAGGACGCCGTCAAGGCCGTCTCCAAGGCGATCCGCCGCACCCGCGCCGGCCTGAAGGACCCGAAGCGTCCGTCCGGCTCGTTCATCTTCGCCGGTCCGTCCGGCGTCGGTAAGACCGAGCTGTCCAAGGCGCTGGCGAACTTCCTGTTCGGCGACGACGACGCGCTCATCCAGATCGACATGGGCGAGTTCCACGACCGCTTCACCGCCTCGCGCCTGTTCGGTGCCCCTCCCGGGTACGTGGGCTACGAGGAGGGCGGCCAGCTCACCGAGAAGGTGCGGCGCAAGCCGTTCTCGGTGGTGCTGTTCGACGAGATCGAGAAGGCGCACCAGGAGATCTACAACACCCTCCTGCAGGTGCTCGAGGACGGCCGTCTCACCGACGGTCAGGGTCGCACGGTCGACTTCAAGAACACCGTGCTGATCTTCACCTCGAACCTGGGCACCTCCGACATCTCCAAGGCGGTCGGCCTGGGCTTCGCGGCCTCCAACAACACCCAGTCGAACTACGACCGGATGAAGCTGAAGGTCAACGACGAGCTGAAGAAGCACTTCCGCCCGGAGTTCCTCAACCGCATCGACGACGTCATCGTCTTCCACCAGCTCAACACCGAGCAGATCGTCGAGATGGTGGACCTGATGATCGGCCGCGTCGCCAACCAGCTGCGCAACAAGGACATGGCGATCGAACTGACCGCCGACGCCAAGGCCCTGCTGGCCAAGCGCGGCTTCGACCCCGTGCTCGGTGCGCGACCGCTGCGTCGCACCATCCAGCGCGAGATCGAGGACCAGCTCTCGGAGAAGATCCTCTTCGGCGAGATCGGCCCCGGCCAGCTCATCGAGGTCGGCGTCGAAGGCTGGGACGGCGAGGGCCAGGGCGAGGACGCCAAGTTCACCTTCACCGGCAAGGCGAAGCTGGACAAGGTCTCCACGGAGAAGGACAAGCCCGAGGTCGTCCTGACCGCGACGGGCGACGCCCCGGAGGCGGCCGCCTCCGGCGAGTAGGCACACAGCCGACGAGGCCCGCCCCACCAATCGGTGGGGCGGGCCTCGCTCTGTCGGTGCCGCTCAGCCGCAGCGCTGGAGCAGCGGGTATCCGGACCGTGCCGCGTGCGCGAAGATCGCGACCAGGTCCCGGTAGCCCGCCCGCAGGTAGGGCAGCGCGTCGCCGCCGTCGCGTGCCCAGATCGGGGGATAGACCTCGGCCGCTTCCATGGCGGGCGGGTCGTAGTGCCCGGCCAGCTCGTCGAAGGTCAGCCCGCCCAGCCTCTCCGCCGTCGCGGCGACCAGCTTGGGCCGCCAGGCGGTGTACCGCCCGCCGCCCGATTCCAGTGGGATCCCGGCGTGGCAGAGGTCGACCCCCGCCTCGGCGGCGGTCAACAGGAAGTCCAGCCCGCCCCACGCCTTGTCCAGATCACCGTCCGGGTCGCCCTCCGGCGGGGTGAACCGCGCCAGGAATTCCTCGCCCCAGGCGGCGTCGTCCAGCATCCGCCGCAGATCGTCCAGTGCGATCCGCGCGAACGACATCGTCACACCCATGTGTGGTCTCCTCCCGTACAGACGGGCGAAAGGTACCAGGGGGATCGGCCGTGGCCGCCCGGGTCGGCGACGGAGGGTCAGCGGTGTCCGGCGGCTCGGGCCGCGGAGAGAATCGGGTCGAAGGCGTCGGCCAGTTCGCCCGGGACGACGACCTCGTCGATGCCGTGGGTCTCGCGGCGGCGCAGGAGGGTGTCGAGGGCGGCCCGGGGATCGCTGGGGAGGAGGGCGGCGGCGCCTCGGGCGCGCAGGTCGGCGGGGGTGTGGCCGAGGTGGTGGCGGAGCCAGTAGGGGAGCCGGTCGCCGATGCCCGCGATCTGGAGGGTGCAGGGGAGGGGACGGTCCGTGTGGGCGCGTGCGGTGGCGATCAGGTCGGCCAGCTCGGATTCGGTCGCCGAGGGCGCGGCGGCCAGCAGGACTCGGTCGGCGTGGGCGGCGGCCACGGCCAGCATGCGCGGGCCCGCGGCGGCCACGACGATCGGTGGCGCGGGATCGACCTGGGAGCGCACGGCCCCGATCACCTCGATCACCTGGTCGCGGCGCCGGGCGGCCGACGGCCAGGGCCGGCCGAGCCGTTGGGCCTCCTGCTCGGCCTGCGGGCGTCCGGAACCGATGCCGAGCTCGAACCGGCCGTCGGAGAGCAGGCGCAGCGCGGCGGTCTCGCGGACCGTCTCCGCCGCCGAGCGCAGCGGCGCGGCAACCACATTCGTGCGCAGCCGGATGTCGGAGGTCACCGCCGCCGCGGCCGCCAGCAGCGGGAACGGCGAGGGCGTGAAGAGGGTGTCGGGCGCGAGCACGGTGTCGTAGCCGCGCTCCTCGGCGGCGCGGACCGCCGCGACCCATTCCTTGCCCGACCGGGCGTCGGGCACGATGCCGAATCGCAGGCTCATCGAATCATCCTTCCGCTCAGCGCTTCTCGCCGCGGCGCGGCTCGGTCAGCACGGCGAGGCGCGCGCGGTACTCCGCCTCGCCGACCTCCCCGCGGGCGAACGCGGTCCGCAGCGCGGTCACGGCGCCACCGCGCCCCGCGCACCGGCGCCGCGCGAGGAACAGGACCGCCACCACGGTGATCCAGAACAGCAGCGGGAAGATCCAGAAGAACGGCCACGGATGCCAGCCGCCGTCGTAGTGGTCGGCCAGCAGGGAAATCGTCGAAATGTCCATGCCCCCAGCCTCCGCCGCGCGGGGCGCGCGGACATCGGCCGCGCGGCCACATCCGCGCTACGCCGCGCGGCGTACCCGGCGCATAAGGAACCCTTGTCGCGCGCTTGAAGCCCTGGTCGGGCCGCTCTCGGGAAACGGCCGCCGCGCGTAGCGTGGAGGACGTCCGCAAGGCACACAGACACGGGGGTGTTCATGACCAATCCTGACCTGACCACGATCGCCGTCCTGCTCGACCGGTCCGGTTCGATGCAGACCATCAAGGCCGACACCGAAGGCGGGCTCGCCGCGTTCTACGACCAGCAGCGGCAGGTTCCGAAGCGGATCGAGGTGACCCTGGCCCAGTTCGACACCGAGTACGAGGTGGTCTACGCGAACCTGCCGCTCGCCCAGGTGCCCGCGCCCGTGCTCCAGCCGCGCGGTGGCACCGCGCTCTACGACGCCATCGGCAAGCTGGTGACCGCGCTCGGCGCCGACCTCGCCCGCCGCCCGGAACACGAGCGGCCGGGGACGGTGATCGTGGTCATCCTCACCGACGGCCACGAGAACTCCAGCCGGGAGTGGACGCACGCCGCGGTGCGGTCGCTGATCACCCAGCAGCAGGAGGTCTACCAGTGGAGCTTCGTGTTCCTCGGCGCGAACATGGACGCCGTCGAGATCGGCACGGGCATCGGTGTCGCGCCGGGCTCCTCGATGACCTACGCGGCGGCCCCGGCCGGCGTGCGCGGCGCGTTCGACGCCCTCGGTGCCTACGCCGCCCGCGCCCAGGCCGCCCCCGGCGGCGCGCCGCAGGCGTTCTCCGACGACGAGCGGCGGCGGTCGAACCCGGGCCGCTAGCTCACTGCCAGCCCGGCCGCACCAGGCCCGACTCGTAGGCGATGACGACGAGCTGGGTGCGGTCGCGGGCGTCGAGTTTGGTGAGGATGCGGCTGACATGGGTCCGGGCGGTCGCCGGGCTCATGAACAGCCGCTCCCCGATCTCGGCATTGGTCAGGCCCTCGGCGACCAGCGTCATCACCTCGCGTTCGCGCTCGGTGAGTTCGGCCAGCGCGGCCGGGGGCGGTTGTTTGGCGTGGGTGGAGAATTCGGCCAGCAGCCTGCGGGTGACGCCGGGGGACAGCAGCGCGTCGCCCGCGGCCGCCACCCGCACCGCGCGCAGCAGATCCGCGGGTTCGGTGTGTTTGACCAGGAAACCGGCCGCGCCGGCCCGGATCGCCTCGAAGACGTACTCGTCGAGCTCGAAGGTGGTCAGCACGACCACCCGCACCCCGGCGAGCTGGGGGTCCCCTGCGATCATGCGGGTCGCGGCGAGCCCGTCCAGCACCGGCATGCGGATGTCCATGAGGACCACGTCGGGCCGCAGGGACCGGGTGAGCCGGACCGCCTGCTCGCCGTTGTCGGCCTCCCCGACCACCTCGAGGTCGTCCTGGGCGTCGAGCAGGGCGACGAAACCGCCCCGGACCAGCGCCTGGTCGTCGGCGACGACCACCCGCACGGCGGGGGTCACCCGAGGGCCTCCTTCGGCTCGTCGCCCGCGGGTTCGGCGGCCTCCATCCGGGCGGGCAGCCGCGCCGCGACCCGGAACCCGCCGCTCGGCCGGGGGCCCGCGGTGAGCGCGCCGCCCAGCGCGTGGGTGCGCTCGCGCATGCCGATGATGCCGTTGCCGCCGGAATTGGCGGTCCGGGTGACCGTGCTGGTCGGGCGGGAGTTGTCGACGGTGATGTCGACCGATTCGGGGGAGTAGCGCAGGGTGACGGTGGCCGAGGCGCCCGGCGCGTGCCGGACCACGTTGGTCAGGGCCTCCTGGACGATGCGGGCCGCCGCCACGTCGATGACGCTGGGCAGCTTCTCCGGCGTGCCGAGGACGCGGGTGTCCACGGTCAGGCCCGTGGCGCGGGTGCGCTGGAGCAGGGTGTCGAGGTCGTCGAGGCTGGGCACGGGCGCCCGTGGCGCCTGCGCGGGCCGGGGCGGCGGCGGCGCGGGCTCCGCCTCCTGTTCGGGCGCGCGGGTGTCGGCGCTCTCCTCCACCGGCACGGCGACCGGGCCGCCGCTGCGGATGGCCTGCAGCAGCGTGTGCACCTCGGTGAGCGCCTCCTTGGAGGTGGTCTTGATGGTCGCCAGCGCGGCCGCGGCCTGCTGCGGCTTGCGGTCGAAGAGTTCCAGCGCGACCGAGGACTGCACGTTGATCAGCGACAGGCTGTGCGCGAGGACGTCGTGCAGTTCCCTGGCGATGGCGAGGCGCTCCTCGCTGGCGACCCGGTCGCGCTGGGCCTGTTCGTCACGCCGGGCCGCCTCGGCGCGCTGCTTCCGGGCCAGGGTCACCGCCCGGCGCTGGCGGATCCCCTCGGCGATCGCGACCAGCACCCCCATCCAGGCCAGCAGCCCGAACGCCTGCCAGGCGCCGGTGTCCCGGCCGAGCAGGGCGGGCAGCGGCCAGACCATCGTCAGATAGCCGACGGCCGCCAACGGGTAGGTGCGCCAGCGTGATCCGGTGACCGCGGCGGTGAGGAACGCGACGACCAGCGACAGGAAGATCGGGCCGTACCCGTAGCCGCAGATCACGTAGGCCGCGGCCGCCAGCAGCGTCACCGCGAGGACCGGCTCGGGCGCCTCCCGCCGGAAGCCGAGGGCGATCGGGCCGACCAGGAGCAGGATGTAGGCGAGGATGTCGAGCGGACGCGCGCCCGCCTGGTGGGTGTTCGCGCCGTAGCTGCCGCCGAGCTGGATGATCGCGATGATCAGCGCCAGGCCCCAGTCCCCGATGACCCAGCCACGATCCCATTGCGCAGGCGTTCTCACCCTGCCAAGCGTAGTGCGCCGACCTGCTCGGGCGCGTCGTTCGCGGGGGGTGGCCGGGGAGCGGGCGGGGTCCGCCGCGCGGCGTAGCCGGGGCAGCGCCCGGCGGCGGATGTGGCGGGACCCCGTGCGGGCCGATGCTCGACCCATGAACGAATCCCTGGTGGAGACCGAGCGCCTCACCAAACACTACGGCGCCAAGACCGCGGTCGACGGCGTGAACCTGCGGGTCACCGCGGGCCACATCTACGGCCTGCTCGGCCCCAACGGTGCGGGCAAGACCACGCTGCTGCGCATGCTGGCCGGGCTGATCCGGCCCAGTTCCGGCCGCGCGCGGATAGCCGGGCGACCACCCGGCGACCCCGCGGCGCTGCGCCGCACGGGCGTCCTCATCGAGGGCCCCGGCTTCCATCCCTACCTCTCGGGCCGGGACAACCTGCGCGTCCTTGCGCGCTACCGCGGGCTCGGCGAGGCGGAGGTCGACCGGGCGCTGCAGCGGGTCGGGCTCGCCGAGCGGGCAGGCGACCGGTTCCGCGCCTATTCGCTGGGCATGAAGCAGCGGCTCGGGGTGGGCGCGGCGCTGCTCGGCGACCCGGATCTGCTGATCCTGGACGAGCCGACGAACGGTCTCGATCCCGCCGGGTTGGCCGAGATGCGTTCGCTCGTCGTCGATCTCGCGGCCGAGGGCCGCACGGTGGTGTTGTCGAGCCACCTGCTCGCCGAGGTGCAGGAGATCTGCGACCGGGTCGGGGTGATCGCGGGCGGTCGCCTGCTCAGCGAGTCGACGGTCGCCGAATTGCGCGGCGCCGCCACCCTTCTGGTGCGCGCGACGCCGCTGGACGCCGCGCGGGAGGCGGTCCGCGCCGCGACCGGCGCCGACCCGCGGACGGCCGGCGACGGGTTCCGGGTCGAGCTCGACGGCACGGCCGCGCCCGCCGTGGCACGCGCGGTGCTCGGCGCGGGCGCCGACCTGCTGGAACTGCGGGTCGACGAGAAGTCCCTGGAGGAAGCGTTCTTCGAGATGACGACGGAGGCACACCGATGACCGGCCCTGCCGAACTGCGCGCGAGCGTGCGCGCCGAGACCCTGCGGCTCACACGCTGGCCCGCGTTCTGGATCGTGCTCGGCAGCTGGCTGCTGCTGAACCTGACCTTCGCCTACCTGTTCAACTATCTCGCCTACCGCTCCGGTGACGCCTCCCCGATGTCGGACGGGCTGCCGCGCGACCGGCTGCTCGCCCAGCTCCTCCCCGCGGCGGTCCCCGAGGTGTTCACGCAGGGCATGGCCATGTTCGGGGGCGCGCTCATGCTCATCCTCGGCGCGCTCGCCGTCGGCAGCGGGTACGGGTGGGGTACCTGGAAGACCGCGTTCACCCAGGGCCCGCGGCGGGTCGCGGTGAGCGGCGGGCTGCTGGTGAGTCTCGGCGCGGTGGTGCTGGCGCTGGTCGTGGTCGCCTTCGCCGTCGACCTCGGGGTGGCCTCGCTCGTCGAGGTCACCGAGGGGCAGCCGGCGGTGCTGCCGACGCCCGGGCGCGCGCTGCTCGGCATCGCCACGGGCGCGGCCATTCTCGGCATGTGGACCGCGGCGGGGGCGGCACTGGGGGCCCTGGCGCGCGGCCCGGCGCTGTCCATCGGGCTCGGCCTGGTCTGGGTGCTGGTCGTGGAGAACCTGCTGCGCGGCGTCGCGGGCCTGCTCGGCCCGGTCGAGGCGGTGACCGACCTGCTGCCGGGCACCGCGGCGGGGTCGCTCGCCGGCGCGATGCGCACGGTCGACGGTCCGGCGACGCCGGGTGTGCTCGACGTGCTCGGCCGCGGGGAGTCGCTGGTCGTCCTCGCGGTCTACACGGTTCTGTTCGCCGGTGCCACGGTCCTGCTGCAGGCGCGGCGGGACCTCACCTGAGCCGGGCGTCCGGCGTCGGCTCAGCCGAGCAGTCGCCGGGCGAGGAGGCCGAGCCCGGCGACGATCTCGGCGGTGGGGACTCCCCGGTCGCGCTGGTGCAGGTAGACCTCGGCGGCCAGCGGCGCGAGCAGGGTGTCGACCAGCGCGTCGTGACCGTCGACGCCCGCGTCGAGCAGCAGCGCGCGGACGTGCGCCGCCCAGAACCCGTACGCGCCGGTGGCGAAGCGCGCGCCGCCGGTCTCGGCGCCGAGGACCAGGTGGGCGTGGGTGTCGAGCAGGTCGACCATCGCGGCGTAGAAGGCGGCGAGGCGGTCGGCGGGCGGCGCCCCCGGGCCGAGCGGGGGCGCGCCGCGCAGCAGCTGCTCCTGGAGCGCCCGTTCGTGCTCGTCGAGCAGGGCGACGGCGATGGCGTTGCGGTCGGGATAGCGGCGGTAGAGGGTGCCGCGGCCGACGCCGGCGGCCTTGGCGATGTCGTCCATGGTGACGGTGCGCGGGTCCCGGGTGGCGAACAGTTCCGCGGCCGCGGCCAGCACCTTCGCGCGGTTGCGGCTGGCGTCGGCGCGCTCGCCCGGCGCGGGGGCGCCGCCGAGCAGGTCGGTTCCGGTGTCCATGGGCCGACTGTAGCCCAGCGGAGAACAAGTGGACAAGATGTCCACTTGTGTTCTACCGTCGAATCCGACACAAGTGGACACAACGTCCGCTTGGAGGGAGGACCGACGCCATGACCCATCTGCTGCACCTCGACGCGAGCGCCCGTAGCCGATCCATCAGTCGCGAACTCGGCGCGGCGTTCGCCGACACCTGGCGTGCCGCGCGCCCGGCGGGGACCTACACCTACCGCGACCTCGCCGCCGACCCGGTGCCGTTCATCGACGAGGGCTGGACCGAGCTGTGCGACGCGGTCCTCGCCGAGGGCGAGACCGACCTGGACCGGCTCCCCGAGCTGGCGCGCACCCCCGCGCAGCGCCGGGCCCTGTCCGTCGTCGAACCGCTGCTGGCCGAGGTCCTCGCCGCCGACGTCATCCTCATCGGCACCCCGATGTACAACTACTCGATCCCCGCCGCGCTCAAGGCGTGGCTCGACCAGGTGACGTTCCCGCGGATGACGCTGGGGCACCGGCGCTTCGTGGTGGTCACCGCGCGCGGGGGCGCCTACTCGCCCGGCGCGCCCAAGGCCGCCTTCGACTACCAGGAGCGCTACCTGCGCGACTTCTTCGCCGGCCACTTCGCGGTCACCGACGCCGTGTTCGTCAGCAGCGAGCTGGCCAACGCCCGCCTCGATCCGGGACTGGCCCACCTGCGCGGCGCGCAGGAGGACTCGCACGCGGCCGCGCTCGCCGAGGTACGCCGGCTCGCCGAGGAGTTCGCCCGATGAGCTGGATGGTGTTGCTGCTGGCCGGGGTGGTCGAGATCGTCTGGTCCCAGACGATCAAACCCACCGAAAACTTCACCCGGCTCGGGCCGACGCTGCTGTGCGTCGCGCTCGGCTCCCTCGCGGTGTACCTGCTGTCGCGGGCCATGCAGTCGCTGCCCGTCGGCACCGCCTACGCGGTGTTCACCGGCATCGGCGCGCTGGGCGCGATCGCCCTCGGCGTCGTCGTCCACAAGGACCCGCTGAGCGCGGGACGGGTGCTCGCGCTGTCCATGATCCTCGGTGGCGTCGTGCTCGCGCGGGTGACGAATCCGGAATAGCGGTGTCGTGCACCCGATACCGATCGCGATCGGGCGAAACCGGTATGGTCCAGAGATGAACCAGTCAGTTCGACCCCCGGACCTGTCTGCGCGACCGCACGAGCTCACCGTGGAACGCGTGATGAAGGCCTCCCCGAGCCTGCTCTACGCGGCCTGGACCAAGGGCCTGGACCTCTGGCTGGCGGTACCCGGCACGGTTCTCGGACGGCCCGGGGTCGACGAGCCGATCTACTTCGACACCGAACACGACGGCAAGCGCAACCCGCACTACGGGCGGTACCTCCGGCTGGAAACCGATCGGCTGGTCGAGTTCACCTGGGTCACCGCCGCCACCGAGGGCGTCGAGACCGTCGTCGCCGTCCAGCTGCTCAAACAGCCGCGCGGCATCCGCCTGCGATTGCGCCACTCCGGGTTCGCCACTCCCGCGCTGCGCGATCTGCACCTGCAGGTCTGGCCCGCGGTGCTCGAGCGTCTCGACGAAGTCACCTCGGCGGCGAGCTGAGCGAGTAGGTTCGACGGGCGCAAGGCACACCCCTCCTCGAAAGGACAACGATGCCCACTCGTAGCGCCCGCACCTCCTGGACCGGCGGACTGCAGGACGGCGCCGGACAGGTCGAGCTGACCAGCTCCGGCGCAGGCAAGTTCGATGTGACCTTCCCGCGCCGCGTCGCCGACGCGGCCGAGGGCACCAGCCCCGAGGAACTCATCGCCGCCGCGCACTCGTCCTGCTACTCCATGGCGCTCTCGGCCGAGATCGCCAACGCGGGCGGCACCCCGGTCAGCCTGGACGTGACCGCCGACGTCGACCTCGGGCCCGACCCGGCGGGCGGGTTCCGCATCCGCAAGATCACCCTGACCGTCGGCGGTCAGGCGGACGGTCTCGACGCCGAGGGCTTCGCGGCCGCGGCCGAGGCCGCCAAGAAGGGCTGCCCGGTCAGCAAGGCACTGGCCGGCGTGGACGTCATCGAACTGGTGCTCGTCTGAGTCGTGACACGGCGACGGCCCGGGTGCGCGCACCCGGGCCGTTCCCGTCGGTCAGCGCCGGGCGAACCAGGCCCGCGCCGCCGGGGTGAACAGGGCGGGCACCGCGACCGCGACCGCGACGAAGTGCACGATCCGGCAGGCCAGCAGCACCGTGCCGGTGGGGGTGAGCGCCAGGAACGGGTCACGCAACGACTGCGCCGACAACAGGATCGCCAGCGGCTCGACGACCAGCGAGGCGGTGCCCGCCACGCCGATCCCGGCGGCCAGCAGCAGCCGCGCCCCGCGGCCGCCCGCCGACATCCGCCACACGGCGAGCCCGACCAGGGCGTAGATCGCGAGCCGCGGCAGCAGGCCCGCGGGGTCGCCCGCGCGGGCGGCCCCCAGCAGACCCTCGGCGAGGCCGGCCGCCAGCGCGGTCGCGAAACCCGCGACGGCGACGGCGACGGCGGTGGGACGCGGCGACGCGGCGGAGGGCGCGGCGGCGGAGGATGCGGAAACGGGAAAGGCAGTGCCGGTCATGTCACCGACACTGCCTTTCGACATCCGAACCCCGGATCACCCCGCGGTAGCGACCTCGCCCGGTACGGGAGTGCTACGGCGCGTGGCGAATTCGGTCAGCGCGGCGAAGGCGAGCCCGATGCCCGCCCACAGCGTGGCGGTCTCGGCCAGCGAGGCGACGCGGAAGCGCCACAGCAGCGTCGCGGGGAAGTCGGCGGACACCTCGTCGACGCCCGGCAGCAGCACATAGCCGAGCGCGGTGACCAGCACGAACGCCGCCACCCCGCCGATCAGGCGCCACGTGGCGAACCGGCCGGCCAGCGCGCGGTGGACGAACACGGCCGCGCCGACGGCCGCCAGGCCGAGCAGCACCGCCGCGACCCACAGCCAGGTGCGCTGGTCGATGGTCTCCGGATCGCCCACCGCGGGCGGGTTGGCCGGGTACTTGAAGAACGGCACCGCCACGACGGCGGTCCAGCCGCCGAGCGCCAGCGCCAGTGCCAGGTGCGGACCGGAGAGGGTGGTGTAGCGCCGGGCCACGTTGGCGGCCGCGGCGAAGATCGCGCCGAAGGCCAGGCCGGCCAGGGCGAGGGCGAGGAACTGACCCGCCTTCTGCCCGGTGCGGCTGACCAGCGCGTCGTCCGCGTCGTGGGAGTGCCCGCCGGCGGCCTCTCCGGCGGAATGGGCGTGCTCGGCGGCGGCCGAGGCGGCCTCTTCGATGGCGATCGCGGCGTCGACCTGGGGCTCGCCGACGAAATACCCCACTGTGGCGGCCAGCAGGCCGGCGATGAGACCGGCCAGCAGGCCGCGCAACAGCAGGGTTTTCAGTGCGCCTGTCAGTGGCACGGAACCCCCAGCAGGTGGCGTCCGTCGTGCATCAGCTCGTGCAGGTACATCCCGCTACGCGAGACGGCACCCTGGTCGAAGCCGACCAGGTACAGCGTGAGCAGTGCAAGAAGAACGACACCTACCGTGACGAGCACAGTCGTCAGGGTGTCCAGGCCGGCGGGGCGGCTGGGTGAATGCGCGATAGCCATTCGGATCCTCCTCGGGATACGCGTCCCAGTCGGGGTGGGTGGGTCGCGAAGGTGCCGGTGTCTGGCTCTCCGGCACCGGGGATCCGGTACGTGGATACAGTGGCGCGACCGCTCCGGATTCTCACCGGAATTCCCGCGCACCCTCGCTTGTGTGCACCTCGAACTGTGACAGCCGCCGCCCCCGGCGTCAACACGCGCTGCGCGCGCGTCGCACCGACTCGCCGAGGTCAGGCCTTGGCGGGCACGTCCAGCACGACCTCGAACTCCAGCAGCGAGGCGCCGGTGGACACCGGCTTCGGACGCTCGCCGTCGGCACCGTGCCCGGCGTGCGCGGTGCGGGCGGGCCCGTCCCGCCACGCGGCGAACGACTCCTCCGAATCCCACTGCGTCACCACGAAATACCGGTTGTCACCGGCGACCGGGCGGAGCAGCTGGAAGCCGAGGAAACCGGGGGAGTTCTCCACCGCGTGCGCGCGCGCCGCGAAGCGCTTCTCCAGCTCCGGTCCGGCGCCTTCGGGGATCTCGATCGCATTGATCTTCACAACAGCCATGAGATCGACAATACGGGCGCGCGGACCGCGCGGGTCCGTGCGGCAGAATCGGCGTCGTGTTGTACGACGAGGGCGGTGCGGGTGCGCCCATCCTGCTGACGCACGGGCTCATGGGCGGCGCGCGGACCTGGTCCGATCAGGTGCCGTGGCTGCGCGCGTTCGGGCACGTCTACACCTTCGACGCCGCCGGGCACGGCCGCACGCCACCGCCCGAGCTGACCACCGAGGCGTTCGTGGCCGACCTCGCCCGCCACACCGCCGCCATCACCGAACCGATGGTGCTGGTCGGGCACTCGATGGGGGCGCTGCACGGCTGGGTCTTCGCCGCCACCCATCCCGCACGCGTCCGGGCGCTGGTCGTGGAGGACATCGCCCCGGACTTCACCGGACGCACCGCCGAGCACTGGGCCGCGCTCATCGAGTCCTGGCCCCAGCCGTTCCCGTCGCGGGAGGCGCTCGCGGAGTACTTCGGGCCCGTCGCAGGCCGCTACTTCGAACGCTCCTTCACCCGCACCGAGCACGGGTACCGCCTGCACGGCGAGGTCGCCACCTTCCGCGCCATCTCCGAGGAGTGGGGCACCCGCGACTTCTGGACCGAATGGAAGGCGCTGACGGTCCCCGCCCTGCTGCTCGAGGGCGAACACACCATCACCCCGCCGGGGCAGATGCGGCAGATGGCCGGGACCCACCCGGACGCCGAGTACCGCTGGGTGCCGGGCGCGGGGCACCTGATCCACGACGAACGGCCGGAGGTCTACCGCGAAGCGGTGTCCGGCTTCCTGCGCCGCGTGCTCGGCGACGGGCGCTAGCCCCGGTCAGCGCGGTTCGCCGCCCTCGCCCGCCAGCGCGAAGAGCCCGTCGGCCGTCTGCTCGATCAGCCCGTCCATCAGCAGCGAGTCAAGGGCCCGGTCGCGCTGGCCGGGGTCACGCGTCCACGCCAGGTCGAGGCGGACCCGCTCGACGGGTCCGCTCGATCCGCGCAGCACGTCGAGCAGCCTGCCGCGGGCCTGCCGGTCGGTGCCCTCGTACTTCTGCGTCCTGCGGACGACATCCGAGGCCGGACGGCCCGCCTCGATCCAGGCGCACCGCGGCAGCGGGCAGCCGTCGCAGGTGGGGTTGCGGGCGGTGCACACGGTCGCGCCGAGTTCCATGAGCGCCGCGGAGAAGACCGCCGCCCGGCGGACGTCCACCGGCAGCAGCGCCTCGGTCTCGGGCAGGTCCCGCGAGGACGGATTGCCCGCCTCGGCGCGGCCGTGCACGGCGCGGGCGACCACCCTGCGAACGTTGGTGTCGACCACGGGAACCCGCGCGCCGTAGGCGAAGCACGCCACCGCCCGCGCGGTGTAGGCGCCGATGCCGGGCAGGCTCAGCAGCACGTCGACGTCGGCGGGCACCGCGTCGCCGTGCTCGGCGGCCAGCACCCGCGCGCACTCGTGCAGCCGCAGCGCCCGGCGCGGATAGCCCAGCTTGCCCCACGCCCGCAGCACCTCGGCCTGCGAGGAGGCCGCCATCGCCGAGGGCACCGGCCAGCGCGCGACCCACTCCCGCCAGATCGGCTCGACCCGCACGACCGGGGTCTGCTGGAGCATGATCTCGCTCATCAGGATGTGCCACGCGGTCGCCTCGGGGCGCCGCCACGGCAGGTCTCTCGCCTCCCGCTCGTACCAGCCGACCAGCACTTCCGCGTCGATCCCGGCGCGCACCGCCCTCACCACTTCCGTCCTGCCTCCGCCAGACCCTGTTTGCCGACCCGTAACGAAACGGACTCGCTGGTAACCAGGGCCGTGTGCACAATGGTCGGTATGCCTGGTTCAAACCCGATAAGCGCCTGGAAGTCTCTCCGCGAGGGCAACGAGCGCTTCGTGAGCGGCAACCTGTTGCATCCTAGCCAGGGAGCGGCCGACCGAGCCAAGCTCGTCAAAGGCCAGCACCCGCACGCCATCCTCTTCGGCTGCGGCGACTCCCGCGTGGCCGCCGAGCTCATCTTCGACCAGGGCCTCGGCGACATGTTCGTGGTGCGCACCGCGGGCCACGTCGTCGACAGCTCGGTCCTCGGCTCGATCGAGTACGGCGTCGCGGTGCTCGACGTGCCGCTGATCGTCGTCCTCGGACACGACAGCTGCGGCGCGGTGAAGGCCACCATCGACGCCCTCGACGGCGGCGAGGTCCCCGGCGGCTTCATCCGCAGCGTGGTCGAGCGGGTGACGCCGTCGATCCTCGTCGGCAGGCGCGAGGGCCTGACCACCATCGACGAGTTCGAGTCCCGCCACGTCGTCGAGACGAGCCGCCTGCTCATGCAGCGGTCGATGATCATCTCCCAGCGCGTGGCCACCGGCGAACTCGCCATCGCCTCGGTCACCTACAAGCTCGAGGACGGGCGGGTGCACCTGCGCCGCGTCGTCGGGAACATCGGGGAAGTGGTCTGACCCGACACGCCGAGGTCATCGAGCGCGGCCCAGACGGCTGCGCTTACGGTTGAGGAGTGCTGGAACCGACTGGACCCCTGCCACCGGAGATCTACTGGCGCCGCCGCGCGCTCGCCGTCGGTGTGGCCGTCGTCGTGCTCGCGGTGGTCGCCCTGCTGATCGTCATGGCCGCGCGCGGCGGTGATTCCGCCGGTGAGGACGCCGCGGCCGTCACGTCCTCGTCCACCACCGCCGCTCCGGCGAGCAGCTCGGCCGCGAGTTCGTCGAGCCCGACGAGCCCGACGAGCACCTCGGCCGCGGCGGGCAGCAGCACCACCACCTCGGGGGCGCCGATCGCCGCCGAGCCGTGCCCGGACCAGTCGCTGGCCGTGAAGGTCACCGTGGGTCGCCCGACGTACAAGCTGGGCGAGCAGCCCACGTTCGGGATCGTCGTCACCAACATCTCCGCCGGCGTGTGTTCGCGCGACCTCGGCTCCGGCCTGCCGCAGGTGGCCGTGCTGTCCATCGACGGCCAGCGCCGCCTGTGGGCGAGCAACGACTGCAATCCCGGCGGCCAGCCCGACGTGCGCAACCTGAAACCCGGTGAGCAGGCGGCGTTCACGGTCAACTGGCTGGGCTCCACCTCGCAGCCGAACTGCGCGGGCGAGCGGATCCAGGTGCCCGCGGGCGCCTACAGCGTGGTGGCACAGCTGGGCGCCATCAACAGCGCGGCGGAGCCGTTCAACATCGCGTAGCCGCGGGAATGTGGCTTGTACCACGGCTTTTCGTCAGGGTGACGGCTACGGTGTGGCCGAGTCGTTATCGTTGTTATTCGCAGGATTCGCAAGATCGGCCGATCTGTCAACCAGAGTTGGCGGCCGAATTGCGTTCCGCGAGTGAAACTGCCGTTTGCCCGAATTATTCTGCGCCGGATTCCGCGCGCGATGCGCGTGGTTTGCGGAGTTTCGCGAGCCGCAGGGCGGCGCGCACATCGGCCACCTCGTGGATACGCATATTCCCGGTCTTCGTTTTCTCCGAACCCGGCGGGACGAGCGCGGTGGTGAAGCCGAGTCGCTGGGCCTCGGCCAGCCGCCGCGACAGACCGGTCACCTTGCGCACCTCGCCCGCCAGACCGACCTCGCCGAGGATCACCCACCCCGAGGGCAGCGCGATGTCGGACTCGGCGCTCGCGATGGCCAGCGCGATCGCCAAGTCGGCGGTCGGCTCCACCAGGCGCATGCCGCCCACGGTCGCCGCGTAGACGTCGTGCTTGCCGAGGAAGACGCCGCCCCGGCTCTGCAGCACCGCGAGCACCATGGCGACGCGGTTGTACTCCAGCCCGCTCACGGCGCGGCGCGGCTGCGGGATCTCGGTGCGCACGGTCAGGCCCTGCACCTCGGCGACGAGCGGCCGCTTGCCGTCCATCGCGACGGTGACCGCGGTGCCCGACACCGGGTCCGTGCGATGGTGCAGGAACAGCCCCGACGGGTCGTCCACGCAGGCGATGCCGTCCTCGTGCAGTTCGAAACAGCCGACCTCGTCCGCGCTGCCGAAGCGGTTCTTGAGGCCGCGCACCATGCGCAGCGTGGAGTTCTTGTCGCCCTCGAACTGCAGCACCACGTCGACCAGGTGCTCCAGCGTGCGCGGACCCGCCACGTTGCCGTCCTTGGTGACGTGGCCGACCAGCAGCACCGCGATCCCGCTCGCCTTGGCCAGCGAGGTCAGCGCCGCCGTCACCGCGCGCACCTGGGTGACGCCGCCGATGACGCCGTCCGCGTCCGGGGCCAGCATGGTCTGCACGGAGTCGACCACCAGCAGGGTGGGCCGCACCTGCTCCACGTGCCCGAGCACGACCGCCAGATCCGACTCCGCCGCCAGGTACACCCGGTCGTGCACCGCGCCGGTGCGGTCGGCGCGCAGCCGCACCTGCCCCGCGGATTCCTCGGCGGTCACGTACAGCGAGGTCTCCTCCCGCTGCGACGCCCACCGGTAGGCGACCTCGAGCAGCAGCGTCGACTTGCCGACCCCCGGCTCGCCCGAGAGCAGCACCACCGACCCGGGCACCACGCCGCCGCCGAGTACCCGGTCCAGTTCGCTCACCCCGGTCGACCGGGCCTGGGTCACCTTCGCGTCGATGCGCGTCAGCGGCGCCGCCGCGGTACTCGGCAGCATGGCCCGTCTGCCCGGCGCGGCCGCGGCCGCCGAGACGACCACCTCGTCGACCGTGCCCCACGCCCCGCAGTCGGGGCACTTGCCGACCCACTTCGCCACCTCGTGCGCACAGGCAGAGCACCGGAACACTTGCTTCGACTTGGCCACGAGAGCACAGTAGGCACTCCCCCCGACAGGTCGCACCGCGCACTGCGTGAGCCCCGGGCAGTAGGCCGGGGTCGCACCGCGAGGTGACCACGGCGGCCCGGACCGCAGGACGTGACTACGGCGGGCCGGACCTCAGGACGTGACCACCAACGGGCCGGACCCCCACGATGCCGCCACCGCGGGCCGGACCCCCACGATGCCGCCACCGCGGGCCGGACCCCAGGACGCGACCACCACGGGCCGACCCCGAGGAGGCCCCGCCGCGCAGCGGCGGTCGCGGCCGCCCCGACGAAAAGAACCCCGAACCAATGCGGCGCAGCCGCGAGGTTCGGGGTTCTTTTCGTCGGGGCACGAGAGGCCGCGACTCGAGCGCACCAGCGCTCAGAAGATTCAGTGCCCGGCGCCCTCGGTGGCCGGTCCGGACTTCTCGTTGACGACGCGCACGGTGTCGGGGCCCGCGTCGACGGGGACCTGCACCTGGATGGTGCCGGCGTCCTTGAAGTTGAAGGTGACGGTGTAGGTCAGGCCGGGGACGATGTCCTTGACCAGGCCCTGGATCTCGATCGAGCCGGGCTTGGCCTCGGGATCGGTGGCGGGCTTGTCGGGCGCGGCCGACGGCGCGGGCGTGCCGTGGTGGTCGTCGGTGCCGCCGGTGGCGGCCGAGGTGGCGGGCTTGCCCGCGACGACGGTCTGCTGCGGCGCGATCTTGAACGCCGGGTCGCCGCCGGGGGCGGTGATCTTGACCTGGCCCAGGTCGGTGGTGACGCTGGTCAGCTCGTCGGTGACGATCTCGCCGTCGTTGATGATCGACAGCGCGATCACGGCCTTGCCGCCCTTGGTCAGCGCGTAGTCGGCGGAGCCCGCGGGCGGCAGCACGATCTGCACGTCGCGCAGGGCGATCTGGCCGATGTCGGCGTTGTTGCCGTTGATGGCCGCGACCTGCGACGAGGTCTGGGTGTGCTGACCGGCTCCGCAGCCGGACAGCGCGACGGCGCCCGCAGCGGCCAGCGCGGCGACCGTCACCATGCGACGTCGCGCCGAGGGGGCGGTCACAGCTTTCAGGGCAGTCACGGTTTGTCCTCCATGTCGACCGGGCTCACTCCGTGTCAGGAGTGTAGTAACTAGGCAGCGTAGTAGTTCGCCGCGCGCCCGTGGCGCGGGGGCTCGCGACGCGCGGGTGCCGAGGTAACAGTTCGGTGTCCGGAGGGCGGTTGCCGGAGAAGTGCCGGTGGTGGTGTGGCCGGCGGGGGTGCGCTGTGCTGGTGGTTAACCTGTTCGGGCACAACACAATGCACACCGATTCTGTTCTGTCAACCCCTACGATGCCGTCGTTGTGGCCCTGACCTGCACAGTTGATCGCGCCGTTATCGAGTCGCATGTTAAACTGTGAACATCGAAAGGGGCACGGGACACATGATTTTTAAGGTCGGAGACACCGTCGTTTACCCCCACCACGGAGCGGCGCTGATCGAAGCAATCGAGACCCGCACCATCAAGGGTGTGCAAAAAGAGTATCTGGTCCTCAAGGTCGCACAAGGCGACCTGACCGTTCGGGTTCCCGCGGAGAACGCCGAATACGTCGGCGTCCGCGACGTCGTCGGCCAGGAGGGTCTCGACAAGGTCTTCCAGGTGCTGCGCGCGCCGCACACCGAGGAGCCGACCAACTGGTCCCGCCGCTACAAGGCCAATCTCGAGAAGCTGGCCTCCGGCGACGTGAACAAGGTCGCCGAGGTCGTGCGCGACCTGTGGCGCCGTGAGCAGGATCGCGGGCTGTCCGCCGGCGAGAAGCGGATGCTGGCCAAGGCGCGTCAGATCCTCGTCGGTGAGCTCGCGCTCGCCGAGGGGACCGACGACGGCAAGGCCGAATCGCTGCTCGACGAGGTCCTCGCCGCGGCTTCCTGAGCCGCGCCGTGCGACCAGTCGTAGCTCTGGTCCCTGCCGCCGGTCGAGGCGTCCGTCTCGGGGAGTCGCTCCCCAAGGCCTTCGTCCCGGTCGGTGGCATACCTATGGTCCGGCTCGCTGTGGACGGGTTGATCGCCTCCGGTGCGGTGCACCGGGTGGTCGTCATCGTGCCCGCCGAACTGGTCGACGCCGCGTCCGAGGCCGTCGCGCGTGACGTGCCACTCGCCACCCCGCTGCCCGGCGGTTCGCTGCCCCCGGTGCCGGTGCAGATCGTCGTGGGTGGCGCCGAGCGTACCGATTCGGTGCGCGCCGGAATCGAGGCAGCGCCCGATGCCGGATCCTTCCTCGTGCACGACGCGGCGCGGGCGCTCACCCCGCCCGCGCTGATCGCGCGCGTGGCCGAGGAGCTGGCCGCCGGTCATCCCGCCGTGGTTCCCGCCCTGCCGGTCGTCGACACGATCAAGTCGGTGGACGACGCGGGCGTGGTCACCGGCACTCCCGATCGCGCCCGGCTGCGCGCGATCCAGACCCCGCAGGGGTTCGCCGCGGAGCTGTTGCGCCGCGCCTACGCCACCGAGCACGGCGCCACCGACGACGCCGGCCTGGTCGAGCGCCTCGGCGTTCCCGTCCACACCGTCGCGGGCGACCCGCTGGCGTTCAAGATCACCACACCGCTCGACCTGCGGCTGGCGCACGCGCTGCTGGCCGCCGACGGGGCGGTGGCCCACTCATGAGAGTCGGCATCGGCACCGACGTGCATCCGATCGAACCGGGCAGGCCCTGCTGGATTGCGGGCCTGCTGTTCGAGGATGCCGACGGGTGCGCGGGCCATTCCGACGGTGACGTCGCCGCGCACGCGCTGTGCGACGCCCTGCTGTCGGCCGCCGGCCTCGGCGATGTCGGCGCGGTGTTCGGCGTCGACCGGCCCGAATGGGCCGGGGTCTCCGGCGCCGCGATGCTCACCGAGGTCCGCAGGCTGCTCGCCGAGGACGGCCTCACCGTGGTCAACGCCGCGGTGCAGGTGATCGGAAATCGTCCGAGGATCGGCCCCCGGCGGGCCGAGGCCCAGAAGGTTCTCGGCGAATTACTCGGCGCGCCGGTATCGGTCTCCGGCACGACCACGGACGGATTGGGCCTGACCGGTCGCGGCGAGGGAATCGCCGCGATCGCGACCTGTCTCTGTAGCACGGAGCGCTGACGCGCCGGAGTGCGCGGCCCCGGAGGGGCCGATTCTTCCCGCTGCGTTCAGTCGCTCCGCTTCCCTTTCTCCGTCTGTCCAGAATCGAGGCGGGCCGCCGACCCCTCCCGTCACGGGAGCAACCCGGCCCACCAGCTAGGATCGAATGCCGTGACCTTGCGCCTTTTCGACACCGACACGCAGACCATGCGGGAATTCGTCCCGCTGGTTCCCGGCCGTGCGTCGGTGTACCTGTGCGGCGCCACCGTGCAGGGTCTGCCGCATATCGGGCACCTGCGCAGCGGCGTCGCTTTCGACGTGCTGCGCCGATGGCTGCAGGCTCATTCCGTCGACGTGACTTTCATCCGGAATGTCACCGATATCGACGACAAGATTTTGTGGAAGGCCGCCGAGGCGGGCCGTCCGTGGTGGGAGTGGGCCGCTACCCACGAACGCGCCTTCGACGCGGCCTACCGCGTCCTCGGCGTCCTGCCCCCGTCGGCCGAGCCGCGCGCGACCGGTCACATCACCCAGATGATCGACCTCATGGACCGGCTCATCGAGCGCGGTCACGCCTACGCCGCCGACGGCAACGTCTACTTCGACGTGCTGAGCTGGCCGTCGTACGGCGAGCTGTCGGGCAACAAGCTCGACGAGGTGCACCAGGGCGAGAGCGCGGGCACCGGAAAGCGCGACCAGCGCGACTTCACGCTGTGGAAGGCGGCCAAGCCGGGCGAGCCGAGCTGGCCGTCGCCGTGGGGCCGCGGGCGCCCCGGCTGGCACCTCGAGTGCTCGGCGATGGCCGAGTACTACCTCGGTGCCGAGTTCGACATCCATTGCGGCGGACTGGATCTGGTGTTCCCGCACCACGAGAACGAGATCGCCCAGTCCAAGGCGGCCGGCGACGGGTTCGCCCGCTACTGGCTGCACAACGGCTGGGTCACCATGAGCGGCGAGAAGATGTCGAAGTCGCTCGGCAACACCCTGTCGGTGCCCGCCATGCTGGAGCGGGTCCGCGCGGTGGAGCTACGTTTCTTCCTCGTCGGCGCGCACTACCGCTCCAAGCTGGAGTACTCGCACAAGGCCCTGCAGGACGCCGCCACCTCCTACCAGCGGATCGAGGCGTTCGTGTCGCGGGTGCTCGAGCGCAGCGGCGACGTGCCCGTCGGTAAGTGGACCGACGACTTCGCCGCCGCCCTCGACGAGGACCTGGCCGTGCCGAAGGCCCTCGCCGAGATCCACCACATCGTCCACGAGGGCAACAAGGCCCTGGAGTCCGGCGCGCTCGACGCGGCCGTCGAGCGGGCCGGTCAGGTCCGTGCCATGCTGGCCGTCCTCGGCGTCGACCCGCTCGACGCGCACTGGTACGCCCCGAGCGACAACTCGGCGGCCATGGACGCGCTCGACGTCCTGGTGCGTGCCGAACTGGACCGGCGCGCGACCGCGCGCGCCGAGAAGGACTGGTCTACCGCCGATGCCGTTCGCGACCGCCTGGTCGCCGCGGGTATCGAGGTCACCGACACCCCGCAGGGGCCGGAATGGTCGCTGGGCGCACCGAGCGGAAAGGCGAACTGATGGCAGGCAATTCACAACGGCGAGGCGCGATCCGCAAGGGCGGGACGAAGAAGGGCGCGGTCGTCGGTTCCGGCGGCAAGCGCCGCCGCGGGCTCGAGGGCCGCGGCGCCACGCCGCCCGCCGAGGCGCGCACCAAGCACCCCGCGGCGAAGCGCGCGGCGGCGAAAGCCAAAGCGGCCCAGTCGCGTCCGGCCCCCGCGCGCGGCAACGTGCCGCGGGCGGGCCGCAAGTCCGACGACGGCCCGGAGCTGGTGCTCGGCCGCAACCCCGTGGTCGAGTGTCTGCGCGCCGACGTGCCCGCGACAGCGCTGTACGTGGCCGTCGGCACCGAGAACGACGAGCGGCTGACCGAGAGCGTGCAGCGGGCCGCGGACATGGGCATCGCCATCCTGGAGGTGCCCCGCACCGACCTGGACCGGCTCAGCGCCAACGGCCTGCACCAGGGCCTCGCCCTGCAGGTGCCGCCGTACCGCTACGCCCACCCGGACGACCTGCTCGACCGGGTGCGCGGCTCGGCGGAGCCCGCCCTGCTGGTCGCCCTGGACAACATCTCCGACCCACGCAACCTGGGCGCGGTGATCCGCTCGGTGGCCGCGTTCGGCGGGCAGGGCGTGCTGATCCCGCAGCGCCGCAGCGCCAGCGTCACCGCGGTGGCCTGGCGGACCAGCGCGGGCGCGGCGGCCCGGCTTCCCGTCGCCCGGGCGACGAATCTGACCCGCACCCTGAAGGATTGGGCGTCGCAGGGCTTCCAGATCGTCGGCCTCGACGCCGGCGGGGACACCACCCTGGACACCTTCGACGGCACCGCGCCCACGGTCGTGGTGGTCGGCTCGGAGGGCAAGGGCCTGTCCCGGCTGGTGCGCGAGAACTGCGATTCCATCCTGAGCATCCCGATGGCGGGCCCGGTGGAGTCGCTCAACGCGTCGGTGGCGGCGGGCGTCGTGCTGTCGGAGATCGCGCGCCAGCGCAGGCTCGGGTGACGCGCGGACGGCCCGGTCAGGGGCCGTCCGGCGGCTAATCACCGCTAGTTGTGCTCTGGCACCTTACAATTCGTGAGTGGCCATCCCCAACCAGCCGATCGGGCAGACGGTCGAGCACCCCAATGCCAACCTGATCCTCACCTTCGGCATCCTCAGCCTGTGCTGCGGTGTGTTCGGGCCGGTGGCGTGGGTGATGGGTAAGAAGGCGCTGAACGAGATCGACAACTCCTACGGTGCCTACAGCGGTCGCACCCAGGTGTTCATCGGTTACGTCATCGGGATCATCGGCACGATCCTGGTGGTGATCATGGCGCTGCTGTGGCTGCTCGTCATGTGCAACGGGGGCTGAGCCCCGTCAGTCCAGGCCGGGCCGCTCGGTGTCGCCGCGGCCCGGGTCCCAGGTGGGCCACTCCTCGCTGATGCTGCCCGTCCACTTGGGCTGGCGCCGGTCCCGGAACGCGGCCATCGCCTCGCCGCCGTCGATGCTGCCCGCGACGTGGGCGTTGAGCTCGGTCTCCAGCTGTCCCACCATGCCGGGGCTCATGGCCAGGCTCTCCCACATCAGGCGCTTGGACAGCGCCACCGGCAGCGGCGCGGGCCCGTTGGCGATGTCGTGGGCCACCGACAGGGCGGTGGGCAGCACCTCGCCCGCGGGCAGGGACGCGTTGGCCAGGCCCATGGACTTGGCCTCGGCGCCGTCGAAGGTGCGGCCCGTGAGCATGATGTCGGCGGCGTTGGCCATGCCGACCAGCCGCGGCAGCGTCCAGTGGGCGTAGCCGTCGGCGAGGACCCCGCGGCGGACCTGGCTGAGCCCGTAGACGGCGTCGGAGGCCATGTAGCGCAGGTCACACTGCAGGGCGAGGGCGAGGCCGAGGCCGACCGCGTGCCCGTTGACCGCGGCGATCACCGGCTTGCGCACCCGCCAGGGCGGCGGCTCGATGGTCGCGCTGACTTCGCCCGTGCGTGCCGACAGGTCCGCGCCCGCGCAGAACGCGGGCGGGGTGCCGGTGACGACGACGGCGCGGATGGCGTCCTCGGCGTCGCACCGGTGCAGGGCCGCGCCCAGCTCGGCGGCCATGGTCGCCGTGAAGGCGTTCTGCTGGGCCGGGCGGTTGAGCGTGAGCACCGCGACACCCGAGGAGACATCGACGAGCAGTTCCGGACTCATGACAGGGAATCGTAGTGGGTCGGTGACGGCGCGTCCGCCGATGACCGGTGTTTCATTCCCGCAGCAGGTGTCTGCCGATGGCGAACTTGTGCACCTCGGTGGGCCCGTCGTAGAGCCGGAACGCGCGCATGTCGCGGAAGATCATCTCCACGACCGTCTCGTCGCTGATCCCGATGCCGCCGAGTACCTGCACGCAGCGGTCGGCGACCTTGAACAGCTCCTCGGAGACGTAGGACTTGGCCATCGAGGACTCGTGCCGGGCCCGGTCACCGGAGTCCATCAGCCAGCAGGTGTGCCAGATGGTCAGCCTGCACTGGTGCAGGGCGACCTCGTTGTCGGCGAGCATGAACGACACGCCCTCGTGCTCGCCGATCGGCCTGCCGAACGCGGTGCGGGTGCGGGCGTAGTCCACCGCGATGCTCTGGGCGCGCGCGGCGGCGCCCAGCCAGCGCATGCAGTGCGTGAGCCGCGCGGGCGCCAGCCGCAGCTGCGCGTAGCGCAGAGCCTCGCCGGTGGTGCCGAGCACGGCGGAGCGGGGCAGGGTGAGGTTCTCGAAGCGCACCACGGCGTGCCCGCCCACGTAGTTGCGGTCCATGGTGTTCATGACGCGTTCGATGACGATCCCCGGCGTGTCGCCGTCGGCGAGGAACAGCGAGGGCCCGGCGGGCACGTGCGGGTTCGGGGCGACGCGGGCCATGATGATCCACGTCTTGGCGCCGTCGGCGCCGGTGATGAGCCATTTGCGGCCGTTGATCACGAAGTTCTCGCCGTCGAAGACGGCCTCGGTGGTCAGCTGGTTCGGGTCGGAGCCCGCGCCGCCGGGCTCGGTCATGGCGAACACCGAGCGCTGCTCGCCGCGGATGACCGGCATGAGGAACCGGTCGATCTGCTCCGGGTCGGCGACCTTGCCCAGCAGGAACATGTTGCCCTCGTCGGGGGCGGCGCAGTTCATCGCGACCGGTCCCAGCGTGGACCAGCCCGCCGCCTCGTAGACCACGGCCTGCTCGACGTGGCTCAGCCCGAGCCCACCGAATTCCACCGGGGCCTGGACGGTCAGCAGCTTCTCCGCCCTGGCCAGTTCGACGAGTTCGGCGCGCAGGTCGTCGTCGGGGCCGTGCTGGGTCAGCCGCGGGTCGCGCTCGTAGGGCACGATCCGGTCGGCGACGAAGGACCGGACCCGGTCGCGCAGCGCCTCCAGGTCGGCGGGAACGGTGAAATCGATCGACATGAAGCCGCCCATCGCAGAAGGGATGTTCCGCTCGTGAGCATACGAATCCACCCATGCGGGATGGGCGGTTTCCAACGCGCAGGAGCGCCCCGGCGAGCCGCGCTGTCATGCGGGGCCTGGAGTCTGCGTTCGTCGGCCGACCAGGCGCCGTACCCGGGCGGGCCCGGCTACGGCTTGCTCCGGCGGCAGGCCACGGAGCTCGTGCGCGCGTGGCAGCGGGTGACCGTGTGCCGGCCTCGGGCGTGCGTGAGCGTGACCGGGCGGGCGAAGGTCATCACCGCGACCGCGGCGCCAACTTCGGGTGAGCGCCCGGCTGCGGCTTGTTCCGACGGCAGGCTCAGGCGCGCGGGGGTGCGGCGGAGGGAGCCGTCGAAGGTGGGATCGGCGATTGAGGATCAGGCACGCGCGAGGGTGCGGCGGCGGTGGCCGGTGAGGCGGCAGGCGAGGTAGATGGTGAACGAGATCGCGGTGACGAAGGTCGACACCGGCACGCCCGGTGCCAGCGACAGCAGGAGTCCGCCCACCGCGGCGGTCTCGGCGAACACCACCGACAGCACGGTCGCCCGCAGCGGGCTCGAGGTGAGCTGGGCGGCCGCGGCGGCCGGGGTGATGAGCACGGCCAGTACCAGCAGGGCGCCCACGATCTGCACACCGAACGCGGCGGTGATACCGAGCAGCACCGCGAATACGATCGACAGCGCGCGCACCGGAACACCGCGCGCCACCGCGACTTCCGGGTCGGTGCTGGCGAACAGCAGCGGCCGGTAGATGACGGCCAGCACCGCGAGCACGACCACGGTGCAGGTGACCAGCAGCGCCAGCCCGTCGTAGCCGACGCCGGCGACCTGACCGGTCAGCAGCGAGAACTTCGACCCGGCCCGTTCCGGCGCCAGCCACAGGAACAGCACCGACAGCCCGAGCCCGAAGGCCAGCACCACCGCGATCACCGAATCCCGTTCGCGCGCACGGTTACCCAGCCACCCGAACAGCACTGCGGCCACGATGGACCCGGCGATGGCGCCGAAACTCACCCCGATCCCGAGCAGCAGCGCCGCGGCCGCGCCGGTCAGCGACAGCTCGCTGGTGCCGTGCACGGCGAACGACATCTGCCGTGAGACGATGAGCGGGCCGATCAGCCCGGCCAGCAGACCGAGCAGCGCGCACGCCAGCAGCGCCTGCTGGACGAAGTCGTAGCCGAGCAGATCGGCGGTGGTGCCGAAATCGAGCAGCCGCTCGAACATCGTGGTGAGCTTGTCCATCAGATCTCGCCGAGCGCGTCCATGTCGTCACCGGTGCCGACGACGACCAGCCTGCCGCGTACCCGCAGCACCTCCACCTCCGTGCGATACAGCTCCGAGAGCGTCGCCGAGGTCATCACCTCGTCGAGTGCGCCGATCCGGAACTCGCCGTCGACCAGGTAGAGCACCCGGTCGACGAGCGGCAGGATCGGATTGAGCTCGTGGGTTACGAACAGCACCGCGGTGTCGTGTTCGCGCCTGCGCTTGTCGACCAGTTCGGCGACCAGGCGCTGATTGGCCAGGTCGAGACTGAGCAGCGGTTCGTCGCACAGCAGGACCGAGGGATCGCCGACGAGCGCCTGGGCGACCCGCAGCCGCTGCTGCTCACCGCCGGACATCGATTCCAGCGGCGCGTGCGCGTACGCCTGCGCGCCGACGGCGGCGACCGCCTCGGCGACCCGGCGCTTGCGCTCGGCGCGCTGCCGGAAGCCGATGCCCCAGCGGTGCCCGTCGACGCCGAGCCCGACGAGGTCGACGCCGCGCAGCTGTACACCGGAGTCGATGGTCTTCTGCTGGGGGATGTAGCCGATGCCCGGATTGCCGGTGGCCGCGGGCCTGCCCGCGACCTCGGCGCTGCCCGTGGCGAGCGGCTGCCGCCCGAGCAGGACCCGCAGCAGCGAGGTCTTTCCAGAGCCGTTGGGCCCGAGCACGGCGATGAACTCACCGGGCGCGATCTCGAGATCGAGATCGCGCCACAGGGTTCGGTCGCCGTAGGTCAGGGTCGCGCCGCGCAGCCGGATCGCCGCGTCCGTATCGGTCTCGGACAGGACGGCTCCCTCGTTCACGGCGGTCATTTCAGCGCCGTTGCGAGTGCGTCGGCATTGCTGGTCTGCCACTGAACGTAATCCATGCCCTCGGGCAGGGTTTCGGTCACCTCGACCACCGGAATCCCGGCCGACTGCGCGACCGCGCGCAGATCCTTGCTGATCTTGTCCTCGGTCTGCACGTTGTAGACCAGCGCGCGAACCTGCTTGCCGGTCAGCAGGTCCCGCGTCGCCGCGACGGCGGCCGGCGCCGGATCGGTCTCCTGCTCGACGGCCTCCTGGAAGGCGTGCGGTGTCCGGTCGGTGGCCTTGGCGGCCTGCAGGAGGTAGTGCGCGATGGGCTCGGTCTGGGCGACCGGGGCGCCCGGCCGTTCGGCGGCGATCCTGCCGGTGACGGCGGTGATGCCGGCCAGCCGGTTCTTGAACGCGGTCGCGCGCTCGCTGTACCCGGCGGCGTGCGCGGCGTCGATCTCGCCGAGCTGCGCGGCGATCCGGTCGGCCACCGCAGCCACGGTGGTCACGTCGTACCAGACGTGCTCGTTCTCATCGCCCTTGTCGGTGCGCAATTCGAAGGCCTCGACCGTGCGCTTGTCCTTGCCGCCCACGGCCTTCTCGACGAACTCGTCGTAGTGGCCGCCGTTGAACACGACCAGGTCGGCGTCACTGAGCTTCGCGGTCTGCGCGGGAGAGACCTCATAGGAGTGCGGGTCGGCGGCCGGATCGCTGATCAGCGCGGTGACCTCGGCGTCGGGCCCGGCCACGGCCTCGGCGATCGAGCCCCACACATTCGTCGACGCGACGATGGAAACGCTACCGTCATCGGCCGAGCTGCCACCGCAAGCGGTCAGCGCGACGGTGAGCGCGGTTCCGGCGGCGAGTACGGCCCAGGTGCGGGCGAATCGGGTGGTCACGCGGTACTCCTGGCCGTTCGTCGATCCGCCGCACAGCACCCGAGCCCCACCCCGGGAGCACTGTGTTCTAGATCATAATGGAAATCGTTACCATTTCAGATTAGCAGAGCTGGCTCATCGGCGCTGCCTTCGGGCGGATCGATGGTGCCGGACCCCGTCTCGGGGACCGAGGTCGGCGGAGTGCTGGAACCGTTGACGCTGCGGCCGACGTCGGCTCATCTGTACTCCCCTTCGTCGATGCGGTGTCGCGAATTGTTGAGCATCGGCCGCATTGCGTGGCCAATCTATCTGTGTACGAGATCGTTCGTCATGCGGACAAAAGGCAACCGACCTCGGGTAATAGGTAGTTGGCATAGGGATTCGCTCGAGCGCTCGAGAAGTGAATGGTTTCCAGGACGGGTGCGGCCACATTCGGTGATCGGCGGATGATGCTGTGCCCTATGCGAACCGGAAGGTCGGGCATGGGTCGAGCCCGGCGCAGGGCGAAATTTCCAGGTGAGCGGTGAGAATGTGCGGAACTTCTACTTCCGCAGGCGCTTCGCCGAGTGCTTGCTCGCTGTCGGAGAGTCGCATCGGTAGACCGCATTTCGATGCCCACTGCGCCCATCTTCGGCTGACGAACTACCATCGCGCACGTGTATACTCCGGCTGGTCGGATTGTCCGGTGACGTTGTGTCACAAGACATTACGGACGGTGAGTTGAGATGGATTAGATGTGGGAGTGCCGCCATGTTTTCCGGGGGCCGGGTGGCGGATTTGTGCTGCTGTCCGATGTGGGGAGTTCGGCTGGAGGGCCGGTATCGACTCGTCGGCGGTCTCTTTCGGCTCCATTTGGGCCGGAAGTCGGATGTCCGTGTCGACGGATCGATTCATAGGGGTTTCAAGTCGTGCGTACAGCGTCATTGGTGGCGTGGTTCGGCCAGATTATAGATCGTGAACAGATGTCGGTCGTGGCGGGACGGTTGGGTGTCGAATTGGCGGAGCGAGTCGCTCAGGGGCGACTCACCGTCGCTGATCTGTGGCTGGTGGCCGACGTGCTCGGTCGAAATGTGCTCGATCTACTGCCCGAAACCGTTGACCTTATGAACGGATCGGGCGACGATCTCCTGCGGAGAGACGTCGAGTGCACTGCATAGCTGGTACAGCTGTGTGAGATCTGGTGAGCGTTCACCGTTCTCGAAACGTTGAATAGTGCTTACCGCAACTCCCGAGGTCGCCGCGAGCTGAGGGCGTGTCAGCCCACGGCGCGCGCGCGCGGCACGGAGCTCGTCACCGACGGCGCGGTTGAGGTCGTCGAGGTCCCGCAATTCCATACGGACCATTCTGAGGTCCGAACGGCGTAGTTGCAAACAGCGCCCTCGAACTCAAGGCCTAAGCCCAAGTGTACGAAACCTCACAGTAAGAGGTCCGTTCGGACTTGTCACAGGTCCGTATGGACCTTACGATACTCCGTATGGACTTGCTAACCCGACTGATTGCCGACCGCGTCAGCTCCGTGATGGGCACGATCGGCATGGACTCCCGCACCCTGGCCCTGCGGACTGGCTTGCCCGAGCCGGTTCTGGCGCTGCGTCTGCGCGCCGCGAGCGCGTTCAAGCTGGACGAGCTGCTACGGGTGGGCGGCGCTCTGGGCTGCGACCCCGTCGACCTGCTGCCGCCCTTCGCTCACTCCGCCGACCGGGTGGAGGCAGCCGCGTGATCGACGTCCTGATCGTCGGCGGCACCTGGGCCCCTTACGGCGAGAGCGTGACCGACGCATTCTCCCGCTCACTGGATCTGAGCCGCTTCGCGCCGCGCATGATCCCGTACCCGGCCGAATACGGTGGCCGCATGTCCTACGCGGAGAGCAGTGCGGCGGGGAAGACCGCACTGCTCGAAGCCATTGCGAAGTCGCCGAATCGTGTGGTCGTGGCCGGGTATTCGCAGGGCGCCGCGATCGCGGGCGACGTGGCCGCCGAGATAGGCCGCGGCCTGTGGCCCGAGCTCGACATCGCCGCCTGCGCGCTCATCGCCGACCCTCTGCGCCCGACCGGTGAATACGTCGGCACGGATCCCGGCGGCTACGGCATCGCCGGTCAGCGCTGGGTGCCCGATATTCCGACGTACTGGGCCGCGGCGCCGGGCGATCCCATCACCGCCCTGCCCGCAGGCAATGCCCTGCGCCTGGTCGCCGACCTCTCGCAGTACTTCTGCATGAGCAGCCCCGAGGCTGCCCTGGCCTGGGGTCGAAGTCTGGTCGACACCATCGTGCACCGTCGCGTCCAGCGCTGGTGGGCGCCCAGGAACTGGAGTGCGTGGAGCGGAGCGCTCGCCTACGCCCGCGGCTATCTCACCGACGGCCGGCACACCGTCGACTACGTGCGCCACGGTCACGCCGCTCGTCTCGCCGAAACCATCAACCGGGAGATCGCCTGATGTACAGCGAGATTGAGGCAAATCACCTGTATCTGGATCGTGTCGCCGTGCACGATCTCGTGCGCATGCTGCGGGAAATCCCGGAACTGGCGGTGGATCTCGAGGACGCGGTCACCCGCCGCTCCCGCCTTGGCGACCCGAACCTGCGCCTGAGCTCCCGCTCCGGCGATCAGCCACTGCCGTTCAGCCCGGCCGCGTCCCGAGCCCGTGATCATCTGCACGGCGTACTGGTGTCTTGGGTGCGGCTGATCTGCGAGCAGCGCGGACTCGACTACTCCGGGGGTACGTCGACCGGCGATCTGGCCCGCTGGCTGGATCACAATGTCATTGCCCTCGCCATGACCGAGGGCGCGGAGACTGCCCTGTGCGAGATTCGTGCGGCGATTCAGGCTGCGCTGCAGGTCATTTGCCCGCCCACCCCGCGGATCGAGGTGGATGCGGCCCAGCTCGAGGCCGCGCGCAACGCTCGGTTGAACGTCAATGGAATCGCCACGCTCGCGAAGGAAATGGGAGAGGTGTTCCAGTCGGTCACGGTTCGCAGGATTCAGACCCTCCGTGATGCGGGCAGGATTCACCCGGTGCCGGGGCCGTGGGCGCCCGAGTGGCCCGAGCTGTTCGTCGTGGGGGAGGTGCTCGAAGCCCATCTCGCCCACCCCGCGCGCAAGCGCCGGGCCAAGGTGGCGGAGGAGCCGCGTCAGCCGCTGCTCCATATCCGGGAGAAGATCGCAGGCTGACTGTCGATAGGTGCGACTACCGAAGTCCCAGTCCTCTTGGAGGACTGGGACTTTGTCGTTGTCCGGGCGGAGTGGCGCCGAGTAGTTGGCTGCGGCGTTGCGAGAACCATTGCCGTGGCTCGCGCCCGCGTCGGATGTTGGAGAACCCTGCCCCACCTGCACGTTTACTCGAATCTTGAGATGGGTGTTGACTTTTGGATTCGCTTAGGTGAAGCTATGTGCAGCGCCACAGTTGCGCCTTCATCCCGAAATCACGGGAAACATCATCTCTGGCACGAGGTTTCAACCTCGTCGGCCTGCCAAGCTCTTTCGCCCCGAACCCTCGGTCCGACTCCGGATCGAGGGTTCGGTCGTAGCGGGCTGCCTCGAATTCTGAATCAGGAGCAATCGCCATGCTTTTCGGCCTCACCATCGATCAGTGGATCACTGTCGGTTCGTTCATCGTTCAGTTGATCGCTGTGGTCGTCCCGCTACTCGTGTAATCCACTCCGCGGCCCCTGCTTCCAGAGCGGCGAACGGGGTCCGCGGCGCTGTCCGAAGGAAACATCATGCGTATCAACAGGGTTCCCGAACCCGCTCTGGTGCGATCCGTACTCGTCGCCATCACCGGTGTCGCTGCCTACCTGCTCGGCAGGCAGGTCGGCACCGAATGGATCGAATCCGCACTCACCCTCTACGGCCTGCTCACCCCCGTCATCGCAGGAGCGATCATCCGCCCGGCTGTGACGCCGGTGCGATCACCGGATGGTGAGGCCTGAATGCAGACCTGGCTCAATCCCGACTTCGTCCAGGCGATCGGCCTCGCGATCGCGACCGTGATCGGCGCGGTCACCGCCTGGCAGGCCCGCGAGGTCGCCAAACTCCGCGAACGCGTTGTCGCCCTGGAGGATCAGGCCGCCAGCGATCAGCGCCGCTTCCGCGACGCGATCCGCCTGATCCGCGCCCTGCAACGCCACATCGACGAGCTGCTCGCCTTCGTCAAACTCCATGTCCCCGGCCAGGAGCCCCCGAACGCGAGCTACAAGATCCCCGCGACGCTCGAAGAAGAGATCTGACGGCCCTACTCGCCGTCATTCCAGCCCATGCGGCCGGCCCCCGAAGCCTCTCGGCAGATACACAGCGGGTTGAGAGCCTCGCCGCATGCCGCTCCCCAGCGCGCCCGTCTCCCGCAGGTGGTCCGCGGTCGCAGACACGGACGCTGCGCTGGGGCGCACGGTCCCGCCCCGGGTAGTCCCCTCACCCGGGGCGGGACCCCAATCCACACGATTCCGCGCCTGGGGAAGGGCGCGGAATCGGTCATGCCCTGAATCGGAAGGACCGAATCCTATGTCCGGCAGAGAAGTAATCAGTTCCGTCAGCTTCGGCCATCAGCCCCCGCCGTCGTCGGACTATGTGGAAACCGATACCGGGCAACTGGTTACGCCGGAGTTCCTTTCCCTCCTGCAGCAGACCCTCACCGGCAGGCTGGCTGAGCACAAACCCGACGAGACCCTGGACCCTCAGGTCCGCGCGCTCGCCGAGGAACTCTCGATCATCCACCTGCCGGAGTGGTACAGCGAGGTCGGCCGCAAACTGGCCGATCCAACGGTCACCAGCATCAAACAGGCGACGCGCGTGGCCGAGTATCTCGTCAAGCGTGGTGTCCGAGTACATCCCGATCTCGAGGAGATCCGCTGGGTCCCCACCCCCATGGGTCCGCCCGGCGCCTTCGACACCGGAATGCACATCACCCGCGACGTGAACGGCGAGTGGCCGCTACCCGACCCCGAGTCCTTCTACGACCTCGAAGAGATCCAGGTCAAACAAACCGAAGAGGGCAACTGGTCCGCCACCCACCCCCGCGGTCTTTCCACTGAGGCCCCCACCAAAACCGACGCCTACGCCGCGATGGTCGACCAGCTCCGCCAGCGCATCGAACGGGCTCGCCGCTCCAGCGGGGAATGACCATGGCGATCACATCGACCGCGACGAACGCCACGCCATCGTGGGTGAGCTCGGCAGCATGGAATCGCCTGACCGGCAGCGGAATCGCACAACCATCCACCGGCGACGCACTCGGTGGCGGGAAGGTTCACGACTACAAGGTCAAAGACGGCGCGGCTGCCGTCCAGCTTCTTTCCCGAATCCGCAATGCCGACAGCCTGACTCTGGACTCCCCAGCCGCCCCGGTGCAGGCATCGCCAATCGGCCTTCCAGGACTGTCGTTCGTCAACGACCGCCCATCCATCTACCCGGCTGATGACCCCAGGGTCGGGACAGACCCGGTGCCGCCGACCGTCAGTACCCCCTCTGGTCAGCAGCAACCTGCCCAGGAACAGGCGCAACCCGCGCCGGCCGCAGGCGGAAACCCTCTGTATGAGCCTCCCATCCCGATTCCCGGAGCGAAGCCCGACCCCGGGGTGAGCACCCCGGCGACAAGCCTGCTGGACATGCCGAACGTGGCAGGTCACGGAGTAGGCGATTCCTGGGACGGGACGATGCTCGACGGCCGACCGGTGCGCTACACGATCCCGGAAGGGAACGGAACGAACTCGGTCGACCTCGAGATCACCAACTCGGATGGAACGATCGATCGCTGGCGTATCGCGAGCGACGGTGCCGGGGGACTGCAGCACTGGCACGATGATGCGAACGGCCAGTCTTCCTACGCGGGACGGGTTACGGCCGAATCAACCTGGGAGATCCAGAGTTTTGATCCAGGCGCACCCACCTACGGTGTACCCAGTCATACGCTGGAGGCTGATCCGGGCTTCAAGTCGGTGTACTCACCTTCGTTCGTCGATGGTGTTCGGGTCGGAACCGATATCGGAAAGCTCAACGCCTTCGGCTTCTACGACAACTATCACATCGACAATTATGGAAATCTGACGATTTCGCATGCCCGGCCGGACGGCAGAGGCGGCGTTGAAAGCAAGTTCTATCAACAATACGACCGAAATAGTTGGCGACTCGGTGAAGATGGCGAGTTCTGGGAGGTCGGTCCCGATCTGCAGGGTCGGATAACCAAGGGACGAACGGTCGAGACTCCCACCGGAACCCACATATATTTCATCGACCACAACAATGTCTTGTTCGATTCTTTCCGTGGCACCCGAACCTCTCTCGGGCTATTGCCGGCGTACACCGATCGCTATGTCGATGACAAAATTTTTCGGAAGTATGGCGATGGTACCTCGGTAACCTTCGACCGCAACTTCGAGGTGATTTCGTTCGTTGGACCGCCTGATCGCCGTAGCGGCATCGAAAAATTGATCGATGGGGCAAAGGGCATACCTGGAAATATCGCTCATGGTGTCACCAGTTGGTTCACGCGTACCATCGGACTCGATGCAATGGCCGAGGCCGTTGCAAACGCCGGTAACCCCTATTACATCCCGCCGACACCACTCGAGCGAATCGCAACGTTCTCTGAGGGAATAGCGACGCCTGTCAGATTCGCTGGCGATCTGGTGCTTGACCCGTACATGACGGTCGTGGAATGGGCGGGTCGCCACATCTTGTACGGCGGTCTTTACGCGAGTTCATATCTCGCTTCCGGTGATACACGGCGAAATCTGACCGGTGCTGCCGATGAAATGCTCGCTGAGTCCCCGAGTACCACGGACGCGGCGATAAATGCTGGGTTCATTCTACTTCCCATGACGGGCTCCATCTTCAGGGGTATCGGGTCCGGAGTATCTGCTCTGTCCAGGGTGGTCGGCAGTGCGCGGACAATAAGGGTCGAGAGCTCTCTCTATCTGAGCCAGAGCAAGGTCAAGGCCGCACTGGATTCTGCCAGGAGCATCGAGAAGATAGATGGGCGCCCGATCGCAATCGGCGATGGGGTGCGGCGTCTTCTTCCTCGAAATGAAAAGATGCTGAGGATTCTCCAGCAGCACGAGTTCTTGGAGGATTCTCTGCTTGGAAATCCGAAGACGCTGCTGAGTCTGTTGCAGCACCCCAAAGCGATCGACATCATTGACGATGTTCTCAAGGGCGTCAAAGTCAAACCTCGATCGTCCGTTGATGGCGGTCTCGATATATCGAAGAGTGCACCACTTACCAAAGCGCAGAGAGAGATTTCGGCGCGCGTAACCGAGAACTTCGGTAACAAGCCCGTTCAGTCGGGATTCGATCTCACCCGGAAACTGGATGATGCGTATCGGCGTGAATTTATTTCGGATCTCATTCGAAGATGGGAGATAGATCAGCCTGCGGTAAACAAGATGTCCGAGCTAATTGCGAAGAAGTTCAAAGGGAAATCATATGGACGTGAGAACCCTAAAGACATTACGCGGGCGGATGCGAAGGTGCGCGACCCTGACGATTACAACTATAATGCCTCTCTATTGGTAGATGTTGTTGGATCGAAGGTGGTATTCAAGACTGTTGATGATATCTACAAGGCACTTGCGTGGTTGGAGCGAGATGCTCCATTTGAAGTCCTTCGAATCAAAGACCGAATCGCGAGTCCTATGAAGAGTGGGTATCGAGATATTCTAATGAATGTTCGTGCCCCAAGCGGCCAAGTGGCTGAGCTGCGACTTCATCTTGCTGGTATCGAGAAGAGGTCGGAGGAATTCGATCACGCGGTATTTGAAGTCACTCGTGACTTGAAGACCTTCGCCAGCGATGCTGGGCGGGAATTGATTCCCGCAGAGGCCAAATTCTTGCGGGATACGCTGGAGAGGACCAACGTGATATTCTGGGACGCGCTTCAGGAAGGTCTTCCGAAAGGTTTGTGAACGGTGCAAGAAGTCTATCCCTCCTACTATTCGTACTGTGGCCGACCCTTGCGTGTGGAAAAGGCTCCTGATGGCCTTACGATCGGGTTCATCTTGGAGCCGCTTGATGGTCATTTCAAACGAGCTACGTCCCGTATCATCGCGCGAGCCGAATGTGCAAGTAACGATGCCGACGTCTGGCAGATGGATCGCGATGAATTCATCATCGATGCGGAGCGGACGCGTGCGCAAAGCGTTTCGGGAGTGGGCCCGATATTCAGTCTCTATGCGGTGGTACTCGATCTCGATGCCAAAGTTAAGCAGGAAAGGCGCACTTATAGGGACGAGGAGAGGAAATTTATCAGATCGATTCTCTTCCGGACATATGCCATGTGGGAGGCGGAAGCTGAATTCGTCGATCCGGCTCCCATCCCTGATGCATGAACGCGACAGTGTTCAATTAGTCCTTTTCCGCCCTGCCGGTGAAAGCTGTTGAGGCTCTGATGGTCCAGCGTCAGGGTGGGTGCCGCCAAGGGGCCAAAGCTCCGGTGTAGGCGGAGTTTCAGTTGCTGGTCTGCGGAAACTGGTCGGGTGAAACCAACGGTTTGAGAGGCAGGGCAGGCACGAGCGGCTCGAGGAAGGTGAGGGTTCTCTACGCCTGAACCAACCTCGGATTGCCCGTGCCCGCCGTGCGAAGTTTGCCCTGCCGATCCCGTCACCAGCGGGCCAGCCAGTCAACCCGCCGAGCACGATACAGCTGGCCGACAGTGGATACGGCGACATTCTCATGAATGTGAAGGCACCGAACGGGATTGTGGAACTTCTGTGATATTCTGGGACGATCTCGCGAAAGCGAGTTTAAGGGGCATGGAATTTCCGGTCTACTATCACTACTTTGGTCGGACTCTCAGGGTCGACGACCACTTCTCGGGCTTCGTTCTTGACCAGTGGACCGGTTACTTTGAGGTGGCAGACTTCGAAGAAATAAACCGCGCCACCTCCAATTTGAGTCATCCTGAGATCTGGACTCTCTCGTTCGACGAGTTCGTGCTGGAGACGGAGGCTCAGCGAATGCATCATTCACCTGCTCCCGGCCCGATCGCCGAGCTATACTCAGCTGCCCTTGAAATTCTTGAGAACGCCTACCGGAATGGACATCGTCCGCCATGTGAAGAACATGACCGTGTCGATAACATTTTTAGGCGGTCATATCTGATGTGGGACGATCTGAATGGGAATGGCAACGTTCGTCCTGTCGATGCTCCGGATTCGTGATTCTCCTCCCTTTTCGATGGATTTCTGGTTCTGCAGAGAACGATTTTGAGATGCGTCGTTCGAACTTCTTCGGACTAGGCCAAATTGTGAATGCCACCTTTGGGGGTCTCTTGCGAGACGTGCTGGAGGGGGCACTTCAATATTCTGGTACGCGCTTCAAGAAGGCTATCGAGAGGTTTGTGAAACGGTGCACGAGATCTATCCTTCCTACTACTCGTACTGTGGTCGTCCTTTGCGCGTGGAAAAGGATCCTGATGGCCGGCTGATGGGCTTTATATTGGATCCTCTCGGTGGTCATTTTGAACGAGCTGTGTCCGGTATCGTCCCGCGAGCCGAATCTTCCAGTAATAACGCCGACATCTGGCAGATGGATCGCGAGGAATTCATCATCGATGCAGAGCGGACGCGTGCGCAAAAGGTTTCGGGAGTGGGTCCGATATTTAGTCTCTATGCGGTGGTACTCGATCTCGATGCCAAAGTAAAGCGGGAAAGGCGCACTTATAGTGATGCGGAGAGGAAATTCATCAGATCGACTCTCTTCCGGACATATGCCATGTGGGAGCAGGAAGCTGAATTCGTCGATCCGGCTCCCATACCTGATGCATGAACGTGAAAGTATTCAATTGAAAGGTGGTTGATCTATGGGTGAGCGAATCGCGTTGCCTGATGTCGAGAGTGCGCTCGTGGACTACTTGACTGTCGAACTCGCTGCCGCGTCGGACAGTGCTGCGGTGACTACCAGTGTTCCCGAGCCTCGGCCGGCGCGGATGGTGCGGGTCACCCGTAATGACCGCAAGGCCCGGGTGGACGTCGAGGACAGGGAGGGCCGTCGTGGCTCGCAGTTGATCCTCGACCGTCCCCGGGTTGTTCTCGAATGCACCGACGATGCCGGCAACGCGGCCGGGCTGGCTGCGCTGGTGCGCGGCATCGTGACGGCCGCGGCTCCCGGATACATCGGCTCGGTGTGGTGTGACCACGTCGAGGACGCCGGCATGGAGAACGACACCGACCCGGTGACCGCCGCTCAGCGGTACACAATCGTCACCGACCTGATCGTGCGAGGCACAGTCCTCGCGTGACTCTCCCGAAAACGGGGGAGTAACAACTGAATACCCATCCCTAGGGCCTGCGCAACATTCCCAAGGGAGATAAGAAAATGGCTCTGCCTTCCAGCAAGTTCATCGGCGCAGGCACCCCGAACATCGCCGTTACCGGTGGTGTTCTGGTCGCCCCGCTGGCTTCCGCTCTGCCGACCGCCGCGGCCGGCACCATCGACCCCGCCTTCAAGGCGCTGGGCTACGTGTCCGAGGACGGCATCGAATCGCTGGGTGAGCGTCGGATCGAGTCCGTCAAGGACTGGAACGCCGACATCATCGCGCAGCTGCAGACTGAGCACTCGGTGCGCTTCGGTCTGACCCTGTACGCCGTGTGGGACAAGGACGTTCTGGGTGAGGTCTTCCACCCGGACAACGTCGTCACCACCGCCGCCACCGCCACTACCGGTTCGCTGTACACGGTCAAGGAGACCGGTACCCCGCTGCCGCGTCGCGCTTGGGTCTTCGACATGGTCAACGAGGACAAGAAGCTGCGCATCGTGCTGCCGAACGCCAAGATCACCGCGGTGACCGAGAAGAAGTTCGTCTCCACCGAACTGGCCGGTTTCACCATCACCGTCGAGGCGTTCAAGGACGACGCCGGCGTGAAGGCTTACCGCTACCTGGACGACGGCGTCAAGACCGTCTGATCCCGGCGGTCTCAGCGACCGTCGCTATTCCGGCGGCATCTGCCGTCATCCCGGACAGGGCTCGATTCCGTGTGGATCGAGCCCTGTCCGCCGACAGTGCTCAGCTGTCCAAAATCCCCCAACGGCGGCGGTTGTCAACCGTATGCGCAGGCCCGCCCGCCGCCGTTGGGACCCTTTTGCGCTGGGCGCCGTCGCGAGCTCACCCGAATCACCGACTCGAAAGGTCTGCGTAACAATGACTTCCCCCAAAGCCCCCATCACCATCGCCACCCCGACCAAGGTAAAGGAAGACTTCTTCTACCGCGTCGACGGCGTCGAGATCCAGCTGCCATCGCTGTCCTACCTGAAGCCGGGCCTGGTGCGCCGGATCCGCCGTCTCGGCGACGTGGACGCGATGTACACCCTGCTGGAAATGGCTGTCTCCCCCGAAGCGCTCGCGGCCCTGGACGACATGGATCCGGACGCCTACCACGACATGCTGGAGGCCTGGCGCGCGCACTCGGGTATCAGCCTGGGGGAATCCTAGGCCTCGATGCTCTACTCGAAGAGCATTCCGAGGCAATCGAATACGACCTCATCGTTCTCGGTCTCCGGCTGCGGCAACTCGGCACGGAGGCGATCACCTGGGGCGATCTCAAAGCCATAGTCAGGTGCACGCCGACGGATTCGGCGTTCCAGCGCTCGATGCACCCCGAGTCCTATCGATGGCAGCTGGACCAGTACCTACTCGCCGATATGGCCGATTGCTTGCGCTGGCTGGTGTGGTCGAAGACCGATGACGCCAGAAACGGTCGCAACCGGCCCGAACAGATCGCGCGGCCGGGACTCGAGTCCAACCGTGAGCGGGTGGGCACCGCGATGGGTGTCAACCAGATGAACGAATTCCTCGGCTGGAGCTGACGGGTTCATCGCCGGTGGCCGGGCACGCGACCAGTCAGCCCAGAAAGTGGATGTGAATTGTGGACAAGCAACGCCCACCGGCAATGACCCTGCCGGACATACTCGCGATGACGATCAGCGGGCACCCGCCCTCGGGAAAGCAGATCGCGCTGCCCAGCGGGGCGGTGTGGGAGGGCGGCCCCACCGCGGGAACCTCCCTCATCACACTGCCCGATCAGGACCCGATCCTGGTTTCGGACGACGGTTCGATCGCACCGAACGCGATCGTCGGGCGCTCCGGCCCGTTCGGCGCTCTGACCCGCGCCTTCGAGGCAGTGCTCGGCCATAGGCCGGGCTTCTTCACCGACCGCATGGCCACCGAAGCGCTGCACCTGCTGCGCGCGGTGACCGAACCCGCGGAGTCCGAGGTCGAGACCCGGATCCTGAAGATCAGCTCCAAGACGACGCTGCTCAACCCGGGTAAGCGCCGGTCCGGCGCGGCGGTCGACCCCATGGCCGAGGAGACCGCGGGGGAGGCACCGATCCCCCTCCGCCGCGCCTACGGCGGGCCGATCTACCCTGCGCGGAAAGCGATGCTGCCGGGCGGCCTGATCGAAGGGCCCGGCGGCTCCACCGAGGACAAAGTCCTGGTGGCCGCGTCGCCCGGCGAGTTCGTCGTCAACGCGGCAGCAGCCGGTAACGCATTGCCGCTGCTGGAATTGCTCAACTCCGGCTGGGTTCCGTCGGCGCGGTTCCTGACCGGGATGCTGACCGGATTCGGTTCCGCCGGAACGGCTCCGGGTACCGCCAACCCCGACGAGTGGCGCACCATGCTCGGCCAGGGCGTCATCGCCGACGCACTGGGTGGTCTCGGTGATGCCGCGGTGAACGCGGGCGCGTGGGCCGGCTCCGCCGTGGGCTCGGCGCTCTCCCCGCTCTTCGCGCCTGGGGGTCCGCTTGCCGCAACACCCGGGTCGAATTCGGCACTGTCGGTGCAGAGTCCGCAGTCGTCGACCGACTCGCCGATTCCCCTGACCGCCTCCATGCGGGCAACACCCTCCGGGATGCTCGGGACACTGGCCGGGTTGGTCGGTGGTCCGAACGGCTCTGCCGATACCGGTGCGGTCGAGCTCGGCTCGCTGGGAGCGGCTCTCGGATCCGGAATCACCAGTGCCGCGACGGTGGCCGGAGGTCGCGTTGGCGCGGCGCTCGGCAACGTCGTCGCGCAGATGCTCGGCCCGGCCGGTGAGCTCGCCCCGAAGATCGGCGAGCAGCTGGGGCAGCTGATCGGATCGCGGTTCGGCGGTGAACTGAACACCTCGATGACCCTGCGTGCCGAACTCGGTGGTCAGTCCGCCGGACTCGGCACGGGAAGCGGTCTCGGCGCGGGAACCGCCGGTGGAGACGGGACTCCGTCGGTGACCGGTGGAACGCCGGCGGACACGGGGTCCGCGCCGGAACCCGGCGCGGGCGACAACGGTGATCCCAACGCCGTCGTGTCAACCGCGGGGCCTGCCGCCACAACCGGTGGTGGAAGCGAGGATTCGAACACGGCTCGCTGGGAGTACATTCCGCCGAAGGCTGATGGCAGCACGACAGGTGGTTGGGCCTATCTGACGCCCGAAACGAAGATCGATGCCGACGCCGTACCCGAAGGCATGCAGATCTCGGGTTTCGTCGCTGATCAGCCGGGTGCCACCCAGCGCTGGGTCGATGCCCCGATGGGCTCGGGTTGGCTCACCGGTAGCAGCTCCGACGCCAAGGATCTCCGTCGCGAGAGCCATCTCTACAACCCGAACGAAGGCAACTTCACCGATCTGGTCTCGCTCGCCGCCAAGGATTGGGGCACGAATGTCGGCAACCTGCTGAAGCCCATTCTGGGCGATCAAGCACCGGAGACCCTCGGTGACCTCGCGCAATCCCTGCTGACCCCGGTCGGCCAGGCGTACAGCAACGCCGATCCCGACAAGAACTGGACGAACACGCTCGGTCAGTGGATCAGCAATCTCACCGGCGTCGAGTGGAAGCCAACCGGAACCGGCGGCTCCTCGGCCGCGACCCAGATGACCAATGAGCAGCAGATCGGCTACAGCGCCTTCACTTCCGCTGTCTCCGGCTTGCAGCAACACGGCCTGCTGGGAGGCCTCACCGGCGCCATCTCCGGCGCGGCCTCCACCGCGGGTGGTGTGGTCGGCGGCGCGATCGGCACCGCCATCGCGCCCTTCCTCGGACCCGCCGCCCCGCTCGGCCCGGTCATCGGCCAGTTCCTTGGATCCATGGCGGGCGGCATGCTCGGTGGCCAACTGACGCGCCCCATCGAATGGGCGGGCAACGCGGTCAAAGAGCTGGTCGGGACCGGTTTCGGGCTCACCGATCTGGCGGACGGCCCGGGCGGGCACACCGTCCGCGGCGATATCTACAACTTCAACGGAACAGACCCCAAAAGCGCGTCGATCGCGGTGGAGCGGGTGCGCCGGCGCCGGGCTGTGGCGCAGCAACGCGGAGGAGGTATGGGGCGATGACCCACCAACTATTGGAGAGCCACGGCACGAAGGTCGTGCTGTGGGACGTGAACGGCCGGGTGTGGCATCTGTCCGGCACCAATGCGGGCCGCGAGGGCGTGCGCCTGTCCCAGCAGGCCGGATACATGTTCGCCCCGGTGCAACTGCTGATCTCGGAGGGTGCGCGCCAGGACGGCGCGACCTTCGTTCGGTCCGTGCGGGCGAAGAAGGAGTGGGACTTCCTGGTCATCATCTCCGGTGACGCGAAAGGCGCCGGAGCGGACCCGATTCGGGACTTCCACGCGGTGCACGATGCCTGGTTCCGAGGTTGGTCCACGGATAAGCCGGTGACGGTCGGTTACTACACCCGGCATCAGGGCTGGCGCTTCCAGCAAGCGCAGCTCGACTCCGCCCCGGAACCGGTCGGCGACATCGACCCGGCGCGCAATGCTACGGCCGGGTACAAGATGTCGGCCACGGCGATGGATCCGCTCGAGCGGCATTTCGACGAGAATCAGGTGTGGACCAACACGTCCGGTCTGGACCGGGGTGTCGTGCGGCTGCGCAACGCCGCCGATCAGCCCGCGTGGCCGCGCTACACGATGAACGGCCCGGGGCGTTGGTCGATCCTGGATCCCTACGAGGGCGATCTGTTGCGCATGGTGCAGACCCCGACCCTGCAGGCCGGTGAGACGCTGCGCATCGATACGCATCCGCGGCATCGGACCGCGCGGGTGTACTCCGGTGAGAATCCCGACGGTCACAACGTCTGGGGTCAGCTCGCGGGTCGCCGCTGGTTGCAGTCCATGCAGCCGTGGAGCACCACCGACATCACCGTGCAGGTGGAAGGCGGCACCACCGCCTCCAGCATCATCGCCACCGTGACGCCCCGATCCTCGAGGCCGTTCTGATGAGCGCGGCCACCTGGGATCCGCACACCGAAGTGCGCCGGATGGACGAGGCGTTCCGGGCGGATGAGGAGCGGGCACGCAATCCCGATGTACTGGTGCGCTATTGGGACAAGTTCATGCAGGAGGTGGGGGAGGAGCACAGCTACCTGTCGCTGGAGTTCACCTACCCGCGCAACGCCGCGGGCGGCTTGAAGATGATCTGCCCCCGGGACATGGTGCACTTCGATCACCTGTTCAACAACGCGGACGGCGAAGACGCGACCATCCCGATCACCGTGAACACCAAGGGGTTTCGGTGGGACGGCTACGTCACCAAGGCTTCCATCGTCCGTGACGACAACGGTGTCGAGACGGTCGACATCGAAGCCATCCACGCCTGGAACCACATCGCGACGATCTGCTGCTGGGCCTCCCCGTTCGCGCCGGTGCTCGCCCAGTTCCCCCGGCACCACATCCTGTTCGGCCCGGTCCGCACGCTGGTCACCACGTATCTCACGATGAATCTGATGCGGTTGCAGGCACCGGGCTGGGCGCCGACGAACGCCGACGGCAAACCGATGTGGGAAGGGGTCGGCGATTCGCTGTTCCCCATCGCCGTCGTTCCGGTCGATCCGCTGCACGACACCAGCCGCTGGAGCGCTGCATCGGCGCGATTCGACATGGCGGACAAGCTGTTCCAGCCGATGCTCGAGGACTCCGGCGTCATGCTCACCGCCCGGTTCTTCCTGCCGGGTGAGGACGAACAGCCTGCGCCGCAGTGGTTCTTCCTGGACAAGCCGACTGTGGTCCTGGAGACCGTCGACAAGTCAGGCGTTACCGGCGACACCGGTACTCTGCTGGACGGAATCAAGTCGTGGATAGAGGAATTCGCCGATGACGGCACCACGCCGAAACGCTATCCGAACTTCGATTCGACCACCGAGTACGAGGCCGTCTACGGTCAGCAGGGCAAATTCGGCACCACCAAGAACTTCCCGTGGGTCTGGTACTTCGAAGGCGAGTATTCGGGCATCGGCGCATCCGAAGTGGCGCTGCACAAGCCGACGGCTACGGACATCATCATCGGCGGGCGTTCACCCGGCTGGGTGAACGCAGGCATCGAAGTCGTCATCAAAGGTCTGCTGTCCCTGATCGGCCTTGACTTCCTCTACCGGGGCCAGCTCAACGACGTCTTCCTCGCCTGGATGGTGTACCGGGACTCCGAACGTGTCCGCCGCGCGGGGCCCTATGCCTTCCGCGAGCTGTACATCACCGGCAGTGACAAGGCCTTCAACCTCGACGGCCTTGTCGCCGCACGCCAGGGCCTGCACCTGACCCGCGGCTACACCAGCCACAAGGTGACCATCGAGGACAACGCCCCCTATCTGCTCGGCCGCGACTTCGGCCTCGGCGACCAGATCGGCTTCGCCATGGGCCAGCTCGTGTTCACCGACTATGTCACCGAGCTGACCTTCACCGACAACCGCGAAACCGCGGCGGTCTGGCAGATCACGGTCGGCGATGGATCCGATGAGGAGGACTCGGTGGTCAAGGCCTGGCAGCGCCTCGGCCGCTTCGCCTCCGCCATCAAGGATCTGTCCACTGATGTCGGCGCCGACCTCGACCTACTCATCTTCTAATCCCGCTGAGAGGAAATACCATGGCGGACATCAGCTTTCCCGCTCATCTCACCGTGGATCGACAGCCGGATGTGGATGGGCTGCCGATTCTGAACGCGACATTCACGGTCTCCGACGAGGTATCGGCGCTCGAACTGCCCACGGGTCCCGCCGGCGAACAGGGCCCGAAAGGTCGTCCGCGCAGCACATTCCGGAAGATGGGGTCGATCGCCAACGCCGCGGCCCGGCCCACCGGTCTCGGCCAGGACGATCGCGGCAGGTGGTGGCATCGGACCGACGACGACGGCATGGACGTCTGGGACGGAACTCACTGGCAGCATTCGCCGCACGCGGTCGGCCCGCGAGGACCAGTCGCCGCGCGCAATACCATCGACGTCGCACCAACGGTCCACCATCCGAAGCTCACTGTCCCCGCGGTGGAGTTCGTCGGCAAGGGTGCCGATCAGCAGCTGAAGGCGACCGCACCCGCCGGGCTCCCGGGCCCCAAGGGCCCGGCGGGGGTATCGGGCGCCATCGTCAGCTCGCCGGACTACGACGCGTCCACCAGCCCAACGCCCGGATCCGTCTTCGCCTATCACCGCGCCTCGCAGAAGTTCCGGCCGACGCCGCCACCGTTGGGCACCGGTCCGTGGTCGTGGTTCGGCGCCGATTTCGCGAGCGACCAGGAGATCGACGTCCCGGAGTTGACGGTCGGCACCTTCACCGTGCCCGCGCAGTCCTTCGCGTGGCGTCCGCTCGTGCAGGGGCACGTCTACTACGGCGGCGCCAGCCTGACCGAGGTGACCGTTCGCCTGAACTATCCGACAGGTGAGGTGCTGGCCGCGACCCGGCCGTGCATGGGCGGGTACGTGTATCTGCCCCTGCTGCCGACCTATCGCGAAGACCAGACGGTCAAGACCCTGTCGCCCACTTCCTCATTCGCAACCGTCCCGGCCGGCCAGCCCGCGAAGTTCATGGTGCAGCTGACCCGGCTCCCCAACGGCAGCGGAAAGATCTGGTGGTCGCGCGGCGGAGCGTCGCTGGTCGTCCACGCTCAACCCCTCTGAAGGAGGTGACATGTCCACCGTAAGTGAATATTTCGATTCGACGCTGGTGCGCGGCATCGACGAGGGAATCGGTTCCCCCGGGGTCGTGCAGGCATTCCACGGGACCCCACGTGACGGTTCTCTGGAACTCATGACCGGAACGCCCGGACCCGCCGGTCCGCAGGGCGAACCCGGCGCGGCCTTCCGCTGGGAGGGCGACATCGCGGACCAGGCCGCGCTGACCGCACTGGCGGAAAAGCTCGGCACCGCGCAGGCAGGAAAGGCCTGGCGGGTGCTGGCCACCGATGCCCTGGTGTATTGGAACGGAACGAGTTTCGACTCGTTTGCCGACGCGTTCGGGGCACCCGGACCGGATGGTGAGCCGTGTGTGCTCGGTCTCGGTACGGTCGACACCGGGCCCGTCGGCTCCGACCTTCAGGTCACGATTACCGGGACGAAGCCGAATCTCGTGCTGAACCTGACTGTGCCACAGGGTGTCAAGGGCGAGAAGGGTGTTCCGGGTGGTCCCGGTCCGATCCGGCAATCGCCCGATTACGCTGACGGCACCCACGCCGATCGAGTCGTGCCCTCCTGGGACAGCGCGGGTCAGAAATGGAAGCCGCGTCCGCATCCCGGTCTGCGCGGGCCGTGGTCGATCATGGGTACCCAGGCATGGGACGGCGGTGCCGGGTTCGCCCCTTCCGTCACCACCACGAACGCCACCCCGATCACCGTCGCGCAGCTGAAAATTCCGGCGCAAGACGTGGATTGGCGTCCTGTGATCTCCGGTGGTGTTCTTGTCTACACCTCGGAAGGCATCGGCAACTTCAACACGCGTATCGACACCGAGGTGCGCATCGACGCCGCCAACGGCCAGATCGTCGCGCTCGGTGCGGGCTTCCCCTTCGGGGCCGACAGCTACTGCTACTTCCAGCCGCATTTCGGCACCCAGTCCATGACGCCGGACAGCCCGGTCGGGCTGATCCAGGCGGGCCGGGCCATCACTCTGTACGTGGTGCTGTCCCGGAATCTGGGCGGCTCCACCTACTCCTACAAGCAGGACAGCGCCCAGATTCTCTGCTGGGCGCGACCTGTCACGGCTTCGTGAGCCGGAGAGCGCTATGACCAACGAACAGCACCTCGTCTACGACGACAACATCATGATCACCATGCGCGGCGTCTCCGATTCGATCGGACTGCCGTACACGGTGAATCCGCTCGAACTGGTCGATCGGGAGGCCCTGGTCGAGCTACGCGAGGGTCCCCCCGGTGGCCGCGGTCCCGAGGGGGATCCCGCCCAGCCCTGGCAGTGGCGCGGCGACGCGGCGAATCCCGGTGCACTGCAGGCGATGAATCTCACGACCGCTGACGCGCGTTCCGCGTGGCGGGTTGTCTCGGAGAACGCCATCTACTACTGGACCGGGCTGGAGTTCATCGCCTTCGCCGATGCCTTCGAACAGGAGGGCGGGCCGGGCCCGGCGAATGCCCTGACCGGGTCCGCGGTCGCCGGTGCGCCCGGGTCGACCGCGGCAGCGCAGATCACGGGTTCCACGCCCGGCCAGCACCTCGAGATCACCTTCCCGCGCGGCGAGCGCGGCGATGCCGGCGATCCGGGCGCCGCAGGCCGTATTCAGGACGCCGACGACGTCCTCATCGATGCGGAACACCCGCTCGGACAGGACTATCTGCTGGCGTGGAACACCGCGCTCGGCAAGTTCGTCCCCACCCCGAGTCCGCGACCGGGTGGTCCGTGGGCGGTCGCGAAGAATCAGTTCTCCGGCGGTACTAGTCTCAATGACCCCAAAGTGCTCGCGGCCATCACGATTCCCGGACAGCCAACCGCGTGGCGCCCGCGCGTGCAGGGGTCGGTGCGGGTCCGGCCCGAAGGCAGTGGGTACGGCACGCGCGCCGATGTCGAGGTGCGGGTCGGTGGCCCGAGCGGCAGCCTCGTCGGCTACGGCTACGGCTACGACATGCAGAACTGGGACTGGGTGCTGATCGGCCCGCGGTTCGAATTTCCGCCGACGCAGGCGAACGGATTCGGCGTCATCGCGCCGAGTCAGACCGTCACGTTGTACGTGATCGCCAAGCGGGTCAAGGGTGATCGGTCGTTCGCGGTCGACAACACCGGGGCTCAGCTGATCGTTTACGCGGATCCTGTCTGATCTGCGGCCGCTCGTCAGGCCCGATCACGCGCCTCCGGCGCCGAATTCGCCGTGGTGTGTGTCGACAGCGCCTTCTCTCACGGTTCATCCACGGACCGTTCCGTTTGCTTCACGGGCACGTCGACTTCGGCGTGCCCGTATTCACGAAAGGACCAATCTCATGGCTGATCTTCCTCCGCTGAAGTACGGCAAGGTCATCGGACGCTTCCTCGCCAATGTCGCCGACGGACCCGATCTCGGCGATTTGCCGGAGTTCCTGCCCCTGGCGGGCAATATCACCTTCACCGCGGACGCGCCGAAGGTGCTCGTCGCCGGTGCGGAGCCGGCACCGGCCACCTACGTGCAGCTGCCAGAGCACTATGTGTGCCAGCTGGACGAATTCGGCTACCTCACCTGGCGGGGCAAGCGCGGTGTGCGCCTTGTGGCGCCGGGTGCCGCGACCAATCCGACGGAGTGGACCTGGCGGGTCTCGTTCGATCTGAACTACGACGGCCGTCAGATCCCCATGGACGCCTTCAACTTCGAGGTCGGCGAGTACGTGGCCGGGTCGGACCCGGAGAATCCGGACGAGGGGTCCTCGGGTCTGGTCGATCTGACGTTGGCCGCGCCGGTACCGGCGAGCGCCGGTAACGCCGTGGTCCGCGGTGAGCGCGGCGCGGGAGTGCAGATCGACGGTCAGGTCGCCGCCTACAGCGAGCTGCCCGCCACTCCGGCCGAGGGCGCGCAGTTCGTTGTCACCGCCGACGGTCTGCTGTACGTGTACCACGCGGCCGCGGGCGGGTGGACTCCGAACGGTCAGGGCATCGTCATCCGTGGCCCGGCGGGCACCACCGCGTGGGCGGGTATCACGGGCAAGCCGACCACCTTCGCGCCGACCATCGGCGCGACCGCCACGACCGCGGTCGCCGGTGACGACGCGCGCTTGAACGACGCCAGAACGCCACTGCCGCACACACATCCGGCGAGCCAGATTTCCGACGCCACCGCCACCGGTCGGGCCGTCGTAACCGCCGCGGACGCCGCCGCCGCTCGGACGGCGATCGCCGCGGTCGCCAGCACCGACATCCGGTTGACCGACGCACGTGTGCCGACCGCCGCCGGGCAGATCTACGACATCGCGTTCAAATCCCACACCGGTACCCGTGCTGTGGGCGCGGGCAACGTCATGCCCGAGGGCCTGCGCATCGAGCGGACGATCAGCATCTCGTCGATCACCTACCGGGGTGAGACCGCGGGCACCGGCAACCTGGTTGCCGAACTCCGCAAGAACGGGACCACCGTCCCCGGCACCGCCGCCACCATCGCTGCGGCCGGTCACGCCGCCGACACCGTGGTCACCACCGGCACGCCCTGGGCGTTCGCTGTCGGTGATCGCCTGACGGTGTTCATCACCACCGCCGACAGCCCGGCGGGCAAGGGGCTGCAGGTCAGCTTGAAGGGGGTGACTTCCTGATGGCATTCATCGTCGTCACCGGCGGAGAAGCGTTCATGCCCTCGGGCATGACCAAGAACGGTGCGCTGAAGATGACCGCGAGCTGGGCGGATGTCACGGGTTGGACCGCCGATACCTCCGGATACCCGGGGTCCGAGCTCTCCGGAAACGGACTGCGCGTGCAGGGCGGCAAGGTCGCGGCCACGGTAACCGTGAATCTGCCGTTCTCGGGCGGTAACGGCAGTCCCAAGCAGACGGCTCGCATTCAGGTCAACGGCAACACCGTGGCCACGGGAACCCAGGTGACCGGCGTTGCCGGAACCCTCACCGCTTCGGCCACCACCGATCTGGTGGCCGGTGATGTGATCAGCGTGCAGGTGATCTGCGACGTTTTCAGCGGCTGGGAGACCACCATCACGACCGGCGCCGGCACCTACGTCCGAATCACCTAGGGCGGGATCTCATGTCCTGGACCGGAGATCCCATCTGGCTCGCGGATGTTCTGCGCGCGGCCGGATTGAAAGTCATCGAACACGAGGGCTGGCGCGACCGGGGTCACGGGGATTTCCGTGACCTGCGCGGAGTGCTGTGCCATCACACCGCGGGCGGCGGAACCCAAGACTGGCGCATTGTTCAGTTCGGCCGACCGGACCTGGACGGCCCGCTGGCTCAGCTGGTTCTGGAACGGGACGGCACCTTCCGTGTGATCGCCGCGGGCGTCTGCTGGCACGCCGGCCGCGGCTCGTGGCCCGGCTGGCCGACCGACAACGCCAACTACCACGTGATCGGCATCGAGGCGGTATCCCGCGGCGACGGATCCGACTGGACCCCAGCGCAACTCGACGCCTACAAGCGCGGTTGCGCCGCGATCCTGTCCCGCATCGGCCGCACCGCCGACGACTGTGTGGCGCACCGCGAGTACAGCAGTGAAGGAAAAATCGACCCCGCCGGCATCGAGATGGATTCGTTCCGCCGTGATGTGCAGGCCTTCATCGACGGAGAGGACGCGCCGATGAGCGCAGCCGAAGTCAACCAGATCCGAGAGTTCGTCACCGCGTACTGCGGCCCGATCGGCGCGGACGTCAAGGACATTCGCGAACAGCTCTGTGGCAAGGCCCAGCGCGATACCGGTGAGTTCGCCGGTTGGCCCCAGCTCGGCAATCGCACCCTCGTGGACGCGGTGGCCGACATCCTGACCCGTCTGCAACGTCTGGAGAAGTAGGAGGCCCCGCATGTCCTCGAGTTCACGTTCGGTCTCCGCCTGGACGCCCGGCGTCCTCCGAACGCCCTCTCCGGGTGGCAGCACCCGCGTCGGAAACGTCTACAACTTCAACAATATGGCCGAACAGGCCACCTTCCAGCGGGTGCAGCGCGTCAACAAGGGCGTCGCGATCAAGCGGTCCGCGCAGCGATAGCCCGGCCCGGGTAACCGAGGCTTTCGAGATCGTCCAGGTCGGCGGTGACGGCCCGTCGCTTGCGCGACAGAACCCATGTTCGAATGACAAATGATGTGGCAAGCGCGTCGTCAGAGTGATGCGTGATTGCCGACGTGGCTCGATGGGGAGGCGGTTCGGTGGGCTGGATGGGCGAATGCACCGGCAACAGAGTTGAGTGGGCGATGGCCGCCGTGGGGGTGGAGCATGGGGCGCTCGCGGCGCGGACAGGTCTCCCCGAAAGCCTTCTCGCTGCCCGGCTCGCGGCGCCCGCTTCGTTCCGGCTCGATGAGCTCGCGCTCGTAGCCTTGGCGGTGGACCGCAGGGTGGTGGAACTGTTGCCCTGTGTTCGAGGGCCGGTGGGGGATGCGTGTGAGAGTTGTGGTTGAACGAGTGTCGGAGCGGAATTGCACCGGACACACGAACTGATGGATGGTTCGAGAGACGAGAGCGGCACTCCTGAAAAGGGGTGCCGCTCTTCGGCATTCTCCAGAGTGTCTTCCAGCTCGCTCATCGCCGTGCGGTCAGGAAGGTTTCCAGCTCGTGCCGGAGGAACCGTGTGGGGCCGGCCTCGGGGGAGGCCGGCCCCACGGCGGTTTACACCAGTACCGGCTGGCTCAGGAGTTGGGCGCAGCGGAGGAGGCCTAGGTGACTGTAGGCCTGGGGGTGGTTGCCGAGGGAGCGCTCGGCGACGGGGTCGTACTCTTCGCTCAGCAGGCCGGTCGGGCCGGCGGCCGCGACGAGCTGGGCGAACAGTGCCTCGGCGTCCGAGCGGCGGCCGATGAGCAGGTACGCCTCGACCAGCCACGCCGCGCACAGGTGGAAGCCGCCTTCGCCGCCGGGCAGGCCGTCGTCGTGGTGGTAGCGGTACACGGTGGCGCCGCTGCGCAGCTCGGCCTCGGTGGCGACGACCGTCGCCGCGAAGCGCGGATCGGACGGGTCGATCAGGCCGGACAGGCCGATGTGCAGGGTGGCCGCGTCCAGGTCGGTGCCGTCGTAGGCCGCGGTGTAGGACTGCACCTCCTCGTTCCAGCCCTTGGCCTTGACCTCTTCGGCGATGGTCTCGCGCAGGGTGATCCACTCCGGGTCGGCGGTGCGCCCGAACCGCTCGGCCAGGCGCAGCGCCCGGTCGATGGTCAGCCAGCCCATCACCTTGGAGTAGACGTGGTGGCGCGGGTTGCCGCGGATCTCCCAGATGCCGTGGTCGGCCTCGGTCCAGCGCCGCTGCACCGCGGAGACCATGGCGTGCACGAGCTCCCAGTCGGCGTCGGGCAGGGCCTCGCGGGGATCGGTACGGCCCTGGCGCTCCCGCTCCTCGGCCAGCGAGGTGATCAGGTCGACGATCGGGCCGAACACGTCGAGCTGCACCTGCATGTTGGCCGCGTTGCCGACGCGCACCGGCCGCGAGCCGGCGTAGCCGGGCAGCAGGTCGATGACGGCCTCGGGGGGCAGGGTCTCGCCGTAGATCGTGTACAGCGGGTGCAGGCGCTCGGGGCCGGGCAGGGTCTCGAGCACGCGGTGCACCCAGCCGAGGAACTCCTCGGCCTCGGTGAGCGAGCCGAGGGTGACCAGCGCCTGCGCGGTGAGCGAGGCGTCGCGCAGCCAGCAGTAGCGGTAGTCCCAGTTGCGGACGCCGCCGATCTCCTCCGGCAGCGAGGTGGTCGCCGCCGCCAGGATCGAGCCCGACGGCCGGTGCACCAGGCCGCGCAGCGTCAGCGCCGACCGCTTCATGAGGTCGGGCTTGAGGGGCGGCAGCTGCAGCCCGGCCGCCCACTCGGACCAGTACCGCTCGGCGATCGCCCGCCGCTGCGGCTCCGGCGTCAGCGACGCCTCCAGGTCGTCGGTGCCGCAGCGCAGCTCGAAGACGAACTCGCCGTCGCTCGGGTCGACCACCGCGCGGGCGTGCGAATGTGTTCCGTCGGAACGGATCTCCCACACCACGCCCGGCGAGCGCAGCACCATCGGGTCGTTGGGGCCGCTGACGCGCAGCCCGCCCGGCACGGCCTCGATGCTGACGGGCACCTGACCGAATTCCGGCCGCGGCGCGAACGTGACGACGGCCTTGGCGTCGCCGGAGATGACGCGGGTCAGATCGGTGCGGTTGTCGGCCACGTCGTGCGGCAGGTAGTCGACGACCTGCAGGCTGGCCCAGCGGGTTTCGACGGTCATCGTCCCGTCGACGTAGCGCTGCGACAGCGGGAGGCCCGCCCGCTCGGGCTCCACCGAGAAGTGCCCGGCGCCGGTGCCGCCGAGCAGGTGGGCGAAGACGGCGGCCGAGTCCGGCTCGGGGTGGCAGAACCAGGTGACGGTGGCGTCGGGGGTCAGCAGCGCGACGGTGCGCGGGCTGGCCAGCATGGTCAGCCGCTCGATGCGCGGGGCGCTCGCGCCCGCGAGCCAGGTGCGCCGCTCCTCGAGCAGGAAGGCGAGGGCGCGGGCGACGTCCTCGGTGCTGTCCACGCGCAGGCGGGCCTGGCTCTCGCCCTCGCCGACCTTGATGCCGACGTCGGGTCCGCACAGCACGCGGAACGCCTTCTCGTCGGTGACGTCGTCGCCGAAGAACACTGCGGCCGAGGCGCTTTCCTGATGACGGATGGTGTCGAGCGCGGTGCCCTTGTCGGTGGGGATGACCGCCAGTTCGATGACGGCCTTGCCCTCGGTCACCTGCACGCCGACCCAGCGGGCCGGGCCCTGGCGCGCGGAATTCAGCGCGCGCCTGCCGATCTCGGGGTCGGCGTTGCGCACGTGCAGCGCCGCAGAGGCCGGCTTCACCTCGACGGTGACGCCCGGATTGTCCGCCGCGATCTGGGCGAACGCCGTCTGGATCTCCGCCAGCAACTGTTTGGCATCGTTGTCGATGGCGTGCACGAATCCCGCGTCGAACTCCGACCCGTGACTGCCGATCAGCTGCACCTCGACGGGCAGCCGCGACAGCGCGGCGAGGTCACGCAACGCACGGCCGGAGATCACCGCGGCGGTCGTGTTCGGTAAGCCTGCCAGCGCTCGTAGGGCGCTGATCGACTCGCGATGGGGAAAGGCTTTGGCCGGGTCGGACACGATCGGGGCGATGGTCCCGTCGTAGTCCGAGGCGACCAACAACCGTGGCACGCGTGCAACCGACGCCAATGCTCGGCGGACTTCCAGTGGCAGATCCTGTGCGCTCACGCAATCCAACCTAGTGATCGGAGGGGTCAAACTGGGGGCGCACAAAACAATACTGGGTTTCATTTCACGCTCCCGCGCGGCGGCGGTCGCGTGACGTGATCTACCCGCGATCTCCCAGCAACAGGTCGACCGTCAGCTCCAGGCGTTCGGTCACGTCGGTGGCCGAGGCGCGGCGGGTCAGCCAGGCGACCAGGTTCGACAGCCACACGTCGGAGATGACGCGGGCGATGGCGAGCTGACGCTCGGTCGGGTCGCCGTCGTTCATGGCCTTGGCGAAGACGCGGTCCATCACCTTGCCGACCCGGTCGACCTCCGCGGCGGCCGAGGCGTCGGCGAACATGAACGCCCTGGTCATGGCCTCGGTGAGCAGCGGGTCGCGCTGCATCATGCGGGTGATGTGGGTGAGCAGGCCGTGCATGCGCTCCTGCGGGCTGCCGCCCGCCAGGGGCTTGCGCTTGCTCTCGAACTGCTCGAACTCGCGCGCCAGCGCGGACACCAGCAGGTGGACCTTGGACGGGAAGTACCGGTAGAGCGTGCCGACGGCGACATCGGCGCGCTCGGCGACCGCGCGCATCTGCACCGCGTCGTAGCCGCCCTTGGAGGCCAGGGCCAGGGTGGCGTCGAGGATGCGCTTGCGCCGCTCTCGCTGCGCGGTCGAACTCAGCTCGTCCTCGGACAGCGTCGTCACGGTGGGCGTGGGTGCTGGCCTGTCCATGGTGTCCGGAGATCCTTTCGCTGCGTGCGTGTTCCGTCGGGCGTCACCGGCACGGGTCGGCCCACCGGGTCGCTGGTCGAGGTGTCTTGACTTCGACCCGGCCCAGATATTAGAACATGTTCTAGGAGTGGGAGTCACGCCGGAAAGGCGGTATTTCTTGTGACCATCGCCACCACTGACGAGCATAAAGCCGCCGTCGACGCCCTACGTGGCTGGGCGAGTTCGGTCTCACCGATTGCAACAATGCGTACCGCCGGGACCACCGGCTGGCACGAGTACTGGGCCGGCCTGGCCGAGTTCGGCGTGTTCGCGGTTGCCCTCGACGAGGCGCACGGCGGACTGGACGGCACCATCGCCGACCTGGCCGTTCTGCTGGAACAGACGGCGGACGACCTGGTCGGCGGGCCCGTGCTGGCCACCGCGCTGGCCGGCCTGGTGACCGGCGGCGCCGTGGCGCCCGACGGCGCCTGCGGCGTCGCGACGGGCCCCTACGAGGCCACGGCGACGTCCGGTCCCGACGGCTGGTCGCTGGCGGGCGACTGGGGCACCGTCTACGGCGCCGCGCCCGACACCGACCTGCTGCTGCCCGCGCCCGCGTCGGACGGCGTCCGCTGGTTCCTGCTCCGGGCGGGCGAGGCCGAGGTCACCCCGCTGCCGGGCGGCGACCCGTCGGTCCCGCTGGCCTCGGTCCGGGTCTCGGGCCTCACCGTGCCCGGCGACCGGGTCAACGCGCCCGCGTTCGACGTCACCGACCTGTTCGTCGTGCTCGCCACGGCCGAACTCGCGGGAGTGGCGGGCTGGTGCCTGCGGACCGCGGTCGAATACGCCAAGGTCCGTGAGCAATTCGGGCGCCCCATCGGCAGCTTCCAGGCCGTGAAGCACATCTGCGCCGCCATGCTGTGCCGCACCGAGCTGATCCGCGCCGTGGCCGCCGACGCGGCGGCCGCCGCCGATTCCGCGCCGGACGAGCTCCCGATCGCGGCCGCGATCGCCGCGGCCATCGCGCTCGACGCCGCGGTCGACACCGCCAAGGACGCCATCCAGGTGCTCGGCGGCATCGGCTTCACCTGGGAGCACGACGCGCACTTCTACCTGCGGCGGGCGAGCACCCTGCGCCAGCTGCTCGGCGGTTCCGACCGCTGGCGGGCCCGGGTCACCGAGCTCACCAGGGCGGGCGCCCGGCGGGCCACCGGCGCCGAACGGGTGCTCGGCGACGACGCCGGGGACGGGTCGCTGGCCGCGGAGATCGGCGCGATCGCGGCGCTGCCCGAGGCGGAGCGGGCCGCCGCGCTGGTCGAGGCGGGACTGGTCATGCCGCACTGGCCCGCGCCCTACGGCCGCGACGCCGACCCGATGACCTGCCTGCAGATCGGCGAGCAGCTGCGCCGGGCCGGCCTGACCACCCCCGACCTGGCGGTCGGCGGCTGGGCGGTGCCGACGCTGCTGCGCTACGGCACCCCCGAGCAGATCGAACGCTACGTGCGCGCCACCCTGACCGGCGAGGTCGTGTGGTGCCAGCTGTTCAGCGAGCCCGGCGCCGGTTCGGACCTGGCCGCGCTGCGGACCACCGCGCAGCGGGTCGAGGGCGGCTGGAAGCTGAGCGGGCAGAAGGTCTGGACCTCGCTCGGCGAGCAGGCCAACTGGGGCATCTGCCTGGCCCGCACCGACGCCACCGTCGCCAAGCACCGGGGGATCAGCTACTTCCTGGTCGACATGAGCGCGCCCGGTGTCGAGGTGCGGCCGCTGGTGCAGATCACCGGCGAGGCCCGGTTCAGCGAGGTCTTCCTCGACGGGGTCTTCGTGCCGGACGAGCACCTGGTCGGCGCGGAGAACAACGGCTGGAAGATCGCCCGCACGACGCTGTCCGCCGAACGGGTCGCCATGGGTGGCGGCGGGATCGGCGGCGCGCTCGAGGCGTTGCTGGCGGCCAACCCGCCGGGCGGCTGGGGCACCGAACTGCGCGAGGACCGCTTCGGCGCCCTGATCGCCGAGTCGATTGCCGGAACGTTGCTGGAACAGCGGATCGCGCTGGCCGCGCTCGCGGGCGCGGACGCCAGCGCCCAGTCCAGCGTGCGCAAACTGGTCGGCGTCCGGCACCGCCAGGAGCTCGCGGAATTCGAACTCGAGCTCTCCGGCGCGGGCGGCGCCCTGGACGACGCCGCCCTGAAAGAATTCCTGCTGACTCGCTGCCTGTCCATCGCGGGCGGCACCGAGCAGATTCTGCTGACCGTGGCGGCCGAGCGCATTCTCGGGCTTCCGCGGGATGCGGGTAGTTAGCTCGATGAGGGAGGACGCCGTGGATTTCACTCGCGACGACAGCGCCGACGCGGTAGCCGAAGTGGTGGTGAGCCTGCTGGAACGGCAGCAGGCACGTGATCTGGATTTGTGGCCACCGCTGGTGGACTCCGGGCTGCTCGCGGTCGCCGTGCCCGAGCGGTTCGGCGGCGACGGCATGGGCCTGGCCGAGGTGAGCGCGCTGCTCTACGAACTGGCCACCGACGCCGCGGCCGTGCCCGCGCTGCCCACGCTCGCCTTCGGGGTGCTGCCCCTGCTCGACGCGCTGCCCGCCGGCCTGGCCGAGCGCGTCCTCGGCGAGGTCGGCAAGGGCGTGGTGCTCACCGCCGCGGTGAGCGAGCCGGGCGCGCCGTTCACGGCCGCGCCGCACACCACCGCCGTCCGCGACGGCGACACCGTGCGGATCACCGGCCGCAAGGTGAGCGTGATCTACGCCGAGCAGGCCCGCTGGCTGCTGATCCCGACCGATCAGGGCGTCGCCCTCGTCGAGTCGGTCGCCAAGGGCCTCTCGGTGCTGCCGACCCCGGCCTCCTCGGGCATCCCCGAGGCGACCGTGGTGCTCGAGGACGTCGAGGTGCCCGCCGCGCAGCTGCTGCCCGGCCTGCTGCCGACCGTGCTCCGCCACGCCGTCGCCGGGATCGGCGCCACCGCCGACGGCCTGCTCAACGGCGCGATCCGGCTGACCGCCGAACACGTGCGCACACGTCGGCAGTTCGGCAGGCCGCTGGCCGAGTTCCAGGCGGTGGCCCAGCAGATCGCCGACCTGTACGTCGTCTCGCGCACGCTGCACGTCGCGGCCGAGTCGGCGTCCTGGGCGCTGGCCCAGGACGACACGTCCCCCGAGCACCGGGCCCGCGTCGACGAGGACCTCGACGTGCTCGCCTACTGGGCGGCCGCCGAACTGCCCCGCGCCATGCAGAAGTGTCACCACCTGCACGGGGGACTGGGTGTGGACATCACCCACCCGATGCATCGCTACTACTCACAGGCCAAGGACCTCGCCCGCCTGCTCGGCGGCGCGGGGCTGCGACTCGACAATCTGGGAGCAAGATGTTCATCGATCTGACCGCCGAACAGCGGCGGCTGCGCGACGAATTACGTTCCTACTTCGCCGGACTCGTCACCCCCGACGAGGCCGCCGCGATGGCGACCGACCGGCACGGCGACGCCTACCGCGCGGTGGTCCGCCGGATGGGCGCCGACGGGAAACTCGGCGTGGGCTGGCCGAAGGAGTTCGGCGGCGGCGGTTTCGGCCCGATGGAGCAGCAGATCTTCTTCAACGAGGCGGTGCGCGCCGACGTGCCGCTGCCGCTGGTGACGCTGCTGACCGTCGGTCCGACCCTGCAGGTGTTCGGCACCGAGGAACAGAAGAAACGCTTCCTGCCCGGGATCCTGTCCGGCGACATCCACTTCGCCATCGGCTATTCCGAGCCGGAGGCGGGCACCGACCTCGCCTCGCTGCGCACCTCCGCGGTCCGTGACGACAGCGGCGACTGGATCGTCAACGGCCAGAAGATCTTCACCACCGGCGCCCACGAGGCCGACTACGTGTGGACGGCCGTGCGCACCGGTTCGGTGGAGTCGCGGCACCGCGGCATCTCGATCCTCATCGTCGACACCGAGGACCCGGGCTACTCCTGGACGCCGATCATCACCTGCGACGGCGCCCACCACACCAACGCCACCTACTTCGACAACGTCCGGGTCCCCGCCGACCTGCTGGTCGGCGAGGAGAACAAGGGCTGGCGGCTGATCACCACCCAGCTCAACCACGAACGCGTCAGCCTCGGCCCCTCCGGCAAGATCGAACAGCTCTACGACCGGTTGCGCGACTGGTGCGCGTCCCGGGAACTGCTGGGCGAGAGCGAGGTCCGGCGCGCGCTGGGCCGGGTCCGCACGATGGTGCGGCTCAACGAGCTGCTCAACTGGCAGGTCGCGGCGGCGGCCGAGGACGAGGCCGACCAGAACGCGGTGATCGCCGACGCGTCGGCCACCAAGATCTTCTCCACCGAATCGCTGCAGGAGGCGGGCCGCCTGGTCGAGGAGGTCGTCGGCCGCTACGGCGACGCCGCCGAGCCGGAGACCGCCGAGTTCCTGGAGTGGCTGGACCGGCGCACCAAGCAGAACCTGGTCGTCACCTTCGGTGGCGGCGTCAACGAGATCATGCGCGAACTGGTCGCCTCCTCCGGCCTCGCCCTGCCGCGCGTCCCCCGATAGCCAGCGAAACCCGTCAGGAGCGGCGCATGCCGGAAATCCTTGCACCGGAAGACCTCCCCGCGGCGGCGGCGAAGATCGCCGCCGCCGGGGAGTCGGCCCCCCGGGCCGGCCGCGACCCGGTCAACCAGCCCATGATCAACAACTGGGTGGAGGCGATCGGCGACACCAACCCGATCTACGTCGACGACGCCGCGGCGCGGGCGGCCGGGCACCCCGGCATCGTCGCGCCGCCCGCCATGGCCCAGGTGTGGACGATGAACGGCCTGCACGGGTCGCGCACCGCCGACGACCCGCTCGGCCTGGCGACCGAGCTGTTCGACGCGGCCGGCTTCACCTCGGTGGTCGGCACCAACTGCGAGCAGACCTACCACCGCTACCTGGTGCCGGGCGAGCAGGTGACGGTCACCAGCAGGCTGTCCGACATCGTCGGCCCCAAGCGGACCGGGCTGGGCGACGGCTGGTTCCTGACTTTCACCACCACCTGGCGGGTCGGCGAGGAGGTGGTGACCGAGATGCTGTTCCGCATCCTCAAGTTCGCCCCCGCCGCGAAGCCCGAGGCGCCCGCAGGCGACCGGGTCGTGCCCCTGAAATCCCTCGACACGGAGTTCTTCTGGGCGGGGACCGAGGTGGGTGAGCTGCGCATCCAGCGCCTGCCCGACGGCCGGTTGCAGCACCCGCCGATCCCGGCCACCTGGCTGGACAAGGCCGAGACCACCGACTACGTGGTCGCGGCGGGCACCGGCACCGTGTTCAGCTTCGTGGTGCACCACGCGCCGAAGGTGCCCGGCCGGGCGCTGCCGTTCGTGGTCGCGCTGGTGGAACTGGACGAGGGCGTGCGCATGCTCGGCGAGCTGCGCGGCGTCGACCCCGAGGCCGTCGAGATCGGGCAGCCGGTCCGCGCCGCCTTCGAGAAGCTCGCCGATGGATCCGTACTGCCGTACTGGGAGGCGAACGCGTGAGCACCGCAACCACTTTCGCCGTCGGGGCGACCCTGCCCGAACTGGTGATCCACGCCGACCCGACCTTCGTCATCAGCACCGCGCTGGCGACCAGGGACTTCCAGGACGTGCACCACGACCGGGACAAGGCGGTCGAGCGGGGGTCGAAGGACATCTTCGTCAACATCCTCACCGACACCGGCCTGGTGCAGCGTTTCGTCACCGACTGGGCGGGCCCGAGCGCGGTGATCCGCAAGATCGCGCTGCGCCTCGGTGTCCCGCTGTACGCGGGCGACACGCTCACCCTGACCGGCACGGTCACCGCGGTCGAGGGCGGCGAGGTCACCGTCGACGTGCGTGGCCGCGACAGCCTCGGCGAGCACATCACCGCCACCGCCGTGTTCACCCACCCCGATCTGGAGCAGCAGTGACACTTTCCGGACGCGCTGCCATCGTCGGCATCGGCGCCACCGATTTCTCCAAGGACTCCGGGCGCAGCGAACTGCGCCTGGCGGCCGAGGCCGTGCAGGCCGCGCTCGCCGACGCGGGCCTCACGCCCGCCGACGTCGACGGCCTGACCACGTTCACGATGGACACCAACACCCAGGCGGCGGTGGCCCGCGCGGTCGGGATCCCGAGCCTGAAGTTCTTCTCCTACATCGGCTACGGCGGCGGCGCGGCGTGCGCGACCGTGCAGCAGGCGGCGATGGCCGTGGCCACCGGCGTCGCCGACGTGGTGGTCGCCTATCGCGCGTTCAACGAGCGCTCGGGCGCCCGCTTCGGTCAGTTCAGCCCGGCGCTGGCGGCCGCGCCCACCTCGTCGGGGATCGACGCGAGCTGGGCCTACCCGCAGGGTCTCGGCACGCCCGCCGCGCAGGTCGCCATGGTGGCCCGGCGGTACATGCACGTCACCGGCGCCACCAGCGCCGACTTCGGCGCCGTCGCGGTGGCCGACCGCAGGCACGCCGCGGTCAATCCCGACGCGTTCTTCTACGGCAAGCCGATCACCCTCGAGCAGCACCAGGCGTCCCGCTGGATCGCCGAGCCGCTGCACCTGCTCGACTGCTGCCAGGAATCCGACGGCGGTGTCGCCCTGGTCATCACGAGCGTCGAACGGGCGAAGGACCTGCCCAACAAGCCCGCGATCATCGCCGCCGCGGCCCAGGGCAGCGGCGCCGACCAGTACGTGATGACGAGCTACTACCGCGACGCCATGACCGGCCTGCCCGAGATGGGCCTGGTCGGCGACCAGCTGTGGGCCCAGAGCGGGTTGCGCGCCGAGGACATGCAGGCCGCGATCCTCTACGACCACTTCACCCCGTTCGTCCTCATGCAGCTCGAGGAGCTCGGCTTCTGCGGCCGCGGCGAGGCGAAGGACTTCGTCGCGGACGGTGCCATCGAGATCGGCGGCCGACTGCCGCTGAACACCCACGGCGGCCAGCTCGGCGAGGCCTACATCCACGGCATGAACGGCATCGCCGAGGCGGTGCGGCAGGTCCGCGGCACCTCGGTCAACCAGGTCGAGGATCTGGACCGCATCGTGGTCACCGCCGGAACCGGCGTCCCGACCTCGGGTCTGGTGCTCACCGGTTCGTAGTCTGTGCGGCGTGTCCGAAAGGGGAGCGCCGATGACCATCGCCCGGCACCTGGTCGACGTCCACCTGCTGCTCGTCCGCGAGGCGCGGGTTCTGCTGAGCCTGCGCCGCAGCGGCGACGAGTACGACGGCCGCTGGCACCTGCCCTCGGGCAAACTCGAACACGGCGAGTCCGCGACCGCCGGTCTCGCCCGGGAGGCGTGGGAGGAGACCGGCATCCGGCTCGACCCGGCCCGTGTGCGCCTGGTCCACGTCGCCCACGTGACCGCCCCCGCCCGGGAACCGCGCCTCGGCCTGTTCTTCCGCGCCGACACCTGGTCGGGCACCCCGGACAACCGCGAGCCCGACAAGTGCTACGCACTGCGCTGGTTCCCCCTCGCCGACCTCCCCGACAATCTCATCGACTACTCGGCGACGGGAATCCACGCCCTGAGCCACCCGTCGGAATACAGCGAGGCCGGTTGGTAGCCGATCTCCCCGACTACAGTTGAGGCATGACCGCACTACCCGACTGGATGCGCCCCCCGCGCGCGGCGGGCTGGTTCGCGGAAGACCTGGACCCACCTGCCCGAGGCGCCTCGGCATACCGAACTCATCGATGGAGCCCTTGTCTTCAGGATGTCCCCCCAGCGGTCCTGGCACGGTCGTCTCGTCACGGCCCTCACCACCACGTTGATGGAGCAGGCCCCCGCGGGTTACGAGGTCGAACGGGAGATGACGATCCGGCTCGATTCCCGCAACCGACCCGAGCCCGATCTGCTCGTCACGACCGCCCGCTACGACCCCGACCGGACCTTCTTCACCCCCCAGGATGTCCGCCTCGTCGTCGAGGTCATCTCGCCGGAGTCCGCGCACCGGGACCGCACGGTGAAACTCCGCAAATATGCCGAGGCGGGCATACCGGGCTATTGGTGCGTCGAAGAGGAGCACGGCGCTCCCGTGGTGCACGTGTACGAGCTCGACGAGCCGACCCGCGCCTACGCCCCAGCGGCCATCTGCCGGACCGTGCTTCAGCGCCCTGTCCCCTTCGATATCGTCATCGACCTCGGTCGCCTGGTCCCGCCGGTACGTCGCTGACCGCTCACGCGCGTGCGCCGGCCACGGCCGGCGAACTATTGCCCGCACCCCGCGCTGCCGCCCGATCCGGGAAAGAGCGCGCAGCGGAGGAGGTACTGCAGATTCGCGTCGATGGTGTCGAACGCCGTGCTGCCGATCATCGACGACGCGGTGCCGAGCGGGCCGAGTACCGGCCCGACCTCCGCGTCCGCTGCGGCGTGCCCGGCGCCCGAGCCCGCCGATCCGCCCACCAACGCCGCGATCACCACCGCCGCACGTATCCCCGCCCTCCGCTTGCGGTGCCCGCGCGCCGACACGGGATCAGCCGCCGAACGGGCAGGTCGAGCCGCTGCCCGAACCGACGAGATCGCACAGCAGCGTATTCCGTATGGCCATGAGCCAGAACAGGGGCGAGTCCATCGGTGGCAGCGCGGTCCCGCTCTGCGAGGAGCCCGTGGCCGCCACGCCTTCGACGGCGGCCTCGGCTCCGGCGGCGCCGCCCGCGCCGCCCAGCATCGCCGCGACGAGCACACCTGTCAGCACTGTCCTACGCATCCCAGCCATCCGTTCCCGGTGCCCACGCACCGTCCGCCGACAGTCTGAATCATTGATGGTTCAAATTTGGTGGAACGTGTGCCCGCAGTTCATGGGGCACCGGCGTCACGCCGCGAGGAAGCGGTGGATCGGCCGGGTGAGGCGGGCGATCCTGTCCGCGCCGTCGGCGGGCGTGCTCCGCGCGCCGACGAGATGGTCGAACACCAGCCCCTCGAGCAGGGCGACGAAGTCGGCGGCGTCGGCCCGTGGGTCGT
>NZ_BAGK01000020.1 GCF_000308795.1 Nocardia thailandica NBRC 100428
CTCGAGCGTGCCGGTCACGTGGTGTTCGGCGCCGCGGCGATCTCCGACGCCTCGGTGCACCGGGTCCGCACCCGGCTGCCCGAGACGCGGATCCTGCCCGTCGAGGAGATCGCGCGGCGCAGTGAGCTGCTGCTGCTCGCCGTGCCCGATGCCGAACTGGCGGGGCTGGTCCGTGGCCTCGCCGCGGCGGGGGTCGTGCGTCCCGGCACGATCGTGGCCCACACCTCCGGCGCGAACGGTGTCGGTGTGCTCGCGCCGCTGGTCGAGCAGGGCGCGCTCGGCCTGGCGATCCACCCGGCGATGACCTTCACCGGCCACGACGAGGACATCGACCGGCTGGCCAACGCCTGCTTCGGCGTCACCGCGGCCGACGAGGTCGGCTTCGCCATCGCGCAGGCGCTGGTCATCGAGATGGGCGGCGAGCCGGTCCGGGTGGCCGAGGAGAACCGCACCCTGTATCACGCCGCCCTCGCGCACGGCAGCAATCACCTGGTCACGCTGATCGTGGACGCGGTGGCCGCGCTGCGCGAATCCCTGTCCGGTCCTGGCCTGCTCGGCCAGCAGGTGGTCGACGACCAGCCGGGCGGCGTGGCCGAGCGGCTGCTCGCCCCGCTGGTGAGCGCCGCGCTGGACAACGCGCTGCGGCGTGGGAAGTCCGCGCTGACCGGCCCGGTCGCGCGCGGCGACGCCGACGCGGTCGCCGCGCACCTGGCGGCCCTCGAGAAGGTCGACGACCGCCTCGCCGCCGCCTATCGCGCGATGTCGCTGCGCACTGCCGAACTCGCCCGGACGAATCCGGCGCTCATCGAACTGCTGGACCGGAAGGGAAACTGATGGAATCGCAACCCCGCGAGGTGTTCCACCACACCGGCGGCGCCCGGGCGACCGGCGCGTTCCGGCCGGGCGCGCTGGTCGTGCACCACGATCCGGAGGTGCTCGGCACGGTCACCAGGTCGCTGCGCGGCGTCGGCCGGACCATCGGTTTCGTCCCGACGATGGGCGCCCTGCACGAGGGGCATCTGCAGCTGGTCCGCCAGGCCAAGCGCACCAATCAGGTGGTCGTCGTGTCGATCTTCGTCAATCCGCTGCAGTTCGGCGCGAACGAGGACCTCGACGCCTACCCGCGCACCCTCGACGCCGACCTGGAGCTGCTGCGGGCCGAGGGCGTCGACCTGGTCTTCGCGCCCAGCGCCAACGACATGTACCCCGAGGGCCCGCGCACCACGATCCAGCCCGGCCCGCTCGGCGCCGAGCTCGAGGGCGGCAGCAGGCCGACGCACTTCGCGGGCATGCTCACCGTCGTCGCCAAGCTGCTGAACATCGTCGGACCCACCGAGGCGTTCTTCGGCGAGAAGGACTACCAGCAGCTGACCCTCATCCGGCAGATGGTGCGCGACCTGAACCTGGAACCGCGCATCGTCGCCTACCCGACCGTGCGCGAGGAGGACGGCCTCGCCCTGTCCTCGCGCAACCGCTACCTCGACGCCGAGCAGCGCGAGTCGGCGCTGGCGCTGTCGGCGGCGCTGCTGGCGGGCAAGCACAGCGCGGGCCTCGGGGCCGACGCCGTGGTCTCGGCCGCCCGCGCGGTCCTCGACGCCGCCGACGGTGTCGAGGTGGACTACCTGGAACTGCGGGACTCGAACCTGGGTCCGGCGCCGGTGTCGGGTAATGCCCGGCTGCTGGTGGCCGCCCGGGTCGGCACGACCCGTCTCATCGACAACCTGCCCGTGACGCTCGGTGCCACCATCGACGGCCACCCCGACGCGAACTCCCTGCCTGCCGCGCAGGCGCAGTAAGAAAGGCGACGACGATGTTGCGCACCATGATGAAGTCCAAGATCCACCGGGCCACGGTCACCCACGCCGACCTGCACTACGTCGGGTCGGTCACCGTCGACCAGGACCTGCTCGACGCCGCCGATCTGCTCGAGGGCGAGCAGGTCTGCATCGTCGACATCGACAACGGCGCCCGCCTGGAGACCTATGTCATCGCCGGCGAGCGCGGTTCGGGCGTGATCGGGATCAACGGCGCGGCCGCCCATCTCGTGCACCCCGGCGACCTGGTCATCCTCATCGCCTACGGCCAGATGGACGAGCGCGAGGTCCGCGAGTACGACCCGAAGGTCGTCTTCGTCGACGCCCGCAACCGCCCGGTCGAGCTGGGTTCGGACCCGGCGCACGCCCCGGAGGGCTCGGGCCTGACCTCGCCGCGTTCGCTCTCGTTCGCCTGAGCCGCGGCGATGCTGCTGACGATCGATGTCCGCAACACCGGCATCGAGTTCGGCCTGTTCTCCGGCAGCGGGGAGCACGCGAGCCTGGCCCGGCACTGGCGGATCCACACCAACCCCCTGGTGACCGCCGACGAGCTGGCGATGCACGTGCGCGGCCTGATCGGCGCGGAGCTCGACCAGGTGGGCGGCGTCTCGGCGCTGTCGACGGTGCCGCCCGTGCTGCGTGAGCTGCGCACCATGCTCGGCCGGTACTGGGAACACGTCCCGCACGTCCTGGTGGAACCCGGTGTGCGCACCGGCATCCCGCTGCTGGTCGACAACCCGAAGGAGGTGGGCGCCGACCGGATCGTGAACTGCCTGGCCGCGTTCCGGCGCTTCGGGGGGCCCGCCATCGTGGCGGACTTCGGGACCGCGATCTGTGTCGACCTGGTCTCGGCCAAGGGCGAGTTCCTCGGCGGGGTGATCGCGCCGGGGGTGGAGATCTCCACCGAGGCCCTGGTCGAGCGCAGCGCGCTGCGCCGCGTCGAGCTGGCCCGTCCGCGCTCGGTGCTGGGCAAGAACAGCACCGAGGCCATGCAGTCGGGCGCGGTGTTCGGTTTCGCCGGCCTGGTCGACGGGTTGATCGACCGGATCCGCGACGAGTTCGACGCGTTCTCCGGCGACGACGTCACCGTGGTGGCCACCGGGGCGGGCGCCCCGCTGATCGTGCCCGAATCCGAGACCGTCGACCGCTACGAGCCGCACCTGACGCTGACGGGTCTGCGGCACGTCTACGAACGCAACAAGAAGTGACGGGTGTGGGCCAGGTCATCTTTGGCCCCGCCGCGCTCTGCTGATAGGGTGACAACGTGACTTTCCGCATCGACGCCCGTTTCGTGGCGACCCAGGAGTGTTGTCGAGGCTGACCGCCTCGACCGTTCGAGGCTGCCGTTCTCGCCCTCGACCGATCCACACCTCCTGGAGATGCGCAGATGCGTTCTTCCGTCCTTTCCCTTTCGTCTGCCCGTGACGCCTACAGCGCGACCCCGCCGCTGGACCGCGCCGTCGCCTCCGCGCTGCCGACCCGGCTGCGCCCCGCCGACCTGCTGCGGCTCACCGACGAGGGCGCCGAAGACGTTCTCGCCGGCCGCTACGACCACCTGCTGCCCGCCGACGGCGTCTGGCCCGAGGACGAACGCTGGGCGACCCGGCTGCAGTCCGACGACGAGGTCGATGTCTGGCTGATCAGCTGGACCCCCGGCAAATTCACCGACCTGCACGACCACGCCGGCTCGCTCGGCGCGCTCACCGTGCTCTCCGGCGCCCTCGCGGAATACCGCTGGAACGGTTCGGAATTGCGTCGCCGCACCCTCACCGCGGGCGACCAGGCCTCTTTCCCCATCGGCTGGGTGCACGACGTCGTGCGCGCACCGGTATCGAGCACCGTCGGCGAATCCGCGGGCCCGCTCGAACCCACCCTGAGTGTGCACGCCTATTCGCCACCGCTGACCGCGATGTCCTATTACGAGGTCACCGGGCACGGCTCCTTGCGCCGCACCAAGACCGTTCTCACCGACCAGCCCGAAGGTGACCTCTGATGAGTCGTTTGACCATTGATCAGATGCTCGAGAACGCGCGCGCGTCGCTGCGCCGGCTCTATGTCTACGACCTGCCCGCCGCGCTCGCCCGCGGCGCCGTCCTGGTCGACATCCGGCCCCAGGCCCAGCGGGTGCGTGAAGGCGCGCTGCCGGGCGCGCTGGTGATCGAGCGGAATGTCCTGGAATGGCGGCTGGACCCGACGTCGTCGGCGAAGTTGTCGCTGGCCGCCGATCACGATGTGGAATGGATCATCGTCTGCTCGGAGGGCTATACCTCCTCTCTGGCCGCCGCCTCGCTGCAGCAGCTCGGTTTGCACCGGGCCACCGATTTGATCGGTGGATATCAGGCGCTGAAGTCGGCGGGGATGCTCACGATCGGTGTCGGCGTTCCGCACTTCGCCCGGGAAGTCGAGTCTCTCGCGGTGTTGTAGGAGTGCGGGCGCGGGGCCTCCTCGAGGCCGGCCCGGGGGTACCGGCCGGGAAACAAACCATTTCTCGGACCGGCTACTGTTATCGAACGTGAGCACTCCTGAGCAGCCTTCGAACGGTTCCGACGTCCCTGAGCAGATGCGGATTCGCCGGGACAAGCGCGCGCGTCTGCTCGAATCGGGTGGGGAGGCCTATCCGGTCGTCGTCCCCCGCACGCACACGCTGGCCGAAATCCGTGCCGCCTACCCGGATCTGGAGCCCGATACGCAGACCGGCCTGCAGGTGGGCGTGGCCGGGCGGGTCATCTTCGTCCGCAACACCGGCAAGCTGTGCTTCGCCACCCTCCAGGAGGGGGACGGCACGAAGCTCCAGGCGATGATCAGTCTGAACGGGGTCGGCGCGGACGCGCTGGCGGCGTGGAAGGCCGACGTCGACCTCGGCGATTTCGTGTTCGTGCACGGTGAGGTCATCTCCTCCCGTACCGGCGAGCTCAGCGTCATGGCCGACTCCTGGTCGATGGCGGCGAAGTCCCTGCGTCCCCTTCCGGTGGCGCACAAGGAGATGAACGAGGAGTCGCGGGTCCGGCAGCGGTATGTCGACCTGATCGTGCGCCCGGAGGCCCGCGAGATGGCCCGCACCCGGGTCGCGGTGGTGCGCGCGCTGCGCGCGGCCCTGGAGCGGCGCGGTTTCCTCGAGGTCGAGACCCCGATGCTGCAGACCATCCACGGCGGCGCGGCGGCCCGGCCGTTCGTCACCCACTCCAACGCGCTCGACCTGGATCTGTTCCTGCGCATCGCGCCGGAGTTGTTCCTCAAGCGCTGCGTCGTCGGCGGCCTGGAAAAGGTCTTCGAGATCAACCGGAACTTCCGTAACGAAGGCGCCGACTCCACCCATTCCCCGGAGTTCGCGATGCTGGAAACCTACGAGGCGTACGGCACCTACGACACGTCCGCGACCATGATCCGGGAATTGATCCAGGAGGTCGCTTCGGAAGCGTTCGGTACTCAGGTCGTGACGCTCGCCGACGGTACCGAATATGATCTCTCCGGCGAGTGGACGACGGTCGAGATGTATCCGTCGCTGTCCGAGTCGATCGGTACCGAGGTGACTCCGGAAACGACTGTCGAGGAATTGCTCGCACTCGCCGATCGGGTCGGTCTGGAAATTCCGTCGGACAAGGGCCTCGGTCGATTCGGGCACGGGAAACTCGTCGAAGAACTGTGGGAGCACGTCTACGGCGACAAGCTCTACGCGCCGACTTTCGTGCGCGACTTCCCGGTCGAGACCTCCCCGCTGACCCGCCAGCACCGCAGCAAGGCCGGGGTCACCGAGAAGTGGGATCTGTATGTCCGCGGTTTCGAACTGGCCACGGGCTATTCGGAACTGGTCGATCCGATCATCCAGCGCGAGCGTTTCGTCGACCAGGCGCGGCTGGCCGCGGCCGGTGACGACGAGGCGATGGTGCTCGACGAGGACTTCCTCGCGGCCATGGAGCACGGTATGCCGCCGACCACCGGAACGGGTATGGGAATCGACCGTCTGTTGATGGCACTGACCGGTTTGGGAATCCGGGAAACCATCCTGTTCCCAATTGTGCGGCCCGCTGCCCGCTGACCTGTGGTTTCGTGGGGACAAGACCCCGTGTTGGAAATTTGCGAATTCGGGGTATTCTTGCCTCGGGTAAACGGCCTGGTTGCGGGCACGACGATTTCGAGAGGACGTTCATCTCATGGCAAAGAAGGTCACCGTTAGCCTGATCGACGATGTCGACGGTGAGTCCATCGCGGACGAGACCATCGAGTTCGCTCTCGACGGGGTCTCCTACGAGATCGACCTTTCGGCGGCGAATGCGGCCCGCCTGCGCGAGGGTTTGGACGAATGGGTCGGCAATGCGCGCCGGGTGAGTGGTCGCCGCCGGACCAAGGCCGCCGGCGCGCCCGCGCCCGCGAGCAAGAACCGCGCCCCGGTCGACCGTGAGCAGAGCGCCGCCATCCGCGAGTGGGCGCGCCGCAAGGGTCACAAGGTCTCCGCCCGCGGCCGCATCTCGGCCGACATCACCGACGCCTACAACAAGGAAGTCGGCAAGGCGTGATGACCCGCCGTGCCGCTGGGCACGGCGGCTCGGTCCTCGTATCGTCACCGAGGGGCCGGCGTCCGGGCGAGGGTTCGCATCGGAGCCGGCCCCTCGGCCGATAGAATGGACCAGTTGAAGGCACCGCGGCAGGTGTGGGCACTGGCGGTATGAAGAGATGGGGTATCGGCACAGTGACCGGATTCGTCGGATCTTTTCTCCGCTACACCGATGACACCGGCCGTCAGCACGAGCTGGAGTTGTCGCAGGAGCGGCAGCAACGGTTCACCATCGGCCGGAACGTCCAGGCCGACCTGGTCCTCGGCTGGGACGCCGAGGTCTCGCGCCTGCACGCGGCGGTCGAGTACCTGGGCACCCACTGGACCATCGTCGACGACGGCCTCTCGCGCAACGGCACCTTCGTCAACGGCGAGCGTCTCGTCGGCAGGCGCAGGCTCAACCCCGGTGACCGCATCCGGGTGGGCACCACCCTGGTGCACTTCTTCGACTTCGGCGGCGTGATCGACGACGCCACGCACACCGCCTCCGGCTCGGTGCCGACCATGCGCTCGCTCACCGAGACCCAGCGGGCGGTCCTGATCGCGCTGTGCAGGCCGTACAAGCACGGCACCGGTTTCGCGACGCCTGCGTCCAACCAGCAGATCGCCGAGGAGCTGTTCCTCAGCGTGGACGCGATCAAAACCCATCTGCGCACGCTGTTCTCGAAGTTCGGGGTGGAGAACCTCCCGCAGAACCAGAAGCGCACCCGGCTGGCCGCGCTGGCCATGCAGAGCGGCCTGATCGCCGATCACGAGCTCTGACCACGCCCGCCCGGTGAGCGTCCTGGGCAAGTAGCCGAGCGCCTGGCCTATGTCCGGCGCCCCCGCGCTCCGGTTGACTCGAAGGTGTTGCCGGACAGGACGGATCCGGCTCCGGAGAGCAGGGAGAGCCGAGATGTTCGGAATGCGGATGGCCGCACTGGTCGCGGCGGTGTTGTCCACCGGTCTGATCGCGGGGGTGTTCTACGCCTACGCCATGTCGGTGATGCCCGCGCTGGCCCGCACCGAGGACCGCACCCTCGTCGAGGTCATGCAGAAGATCAACGTGGTGATCATCAACCCGTGGTTCATGCTGGGGTTCCTCGGCACGGTCGGGTTCGGGCTGCTCGCGGTGGTGCTGCACCTGGGGCGCGAGCAGCGGCCGGTGCTGGTCTGGCTGGGAATCGCGCTGGCGCTCAACGTGATCGCGTTCGGGGTGACCGCGGCGTGCAACGTGCCGCTCAACGACATGCTGGCCGGCGCGGGCGACCAGGGCGCCCTGGCGGACCCGGCGGGGCTGCGCGCGGATTTCGAGGCGTCGTGGGTGCGCTGGAATGTCGTGCGCGCGGTGCTGCACACGGCGGCGTTCCTGGTGCTGTGCGGCGCGCTGTTCGCGGCGGGCATGGTCGCGGCGCGGGCCGAGCGCGGCGACGCGGCCGCCGGTCCGGGGTCCGCGGCCACCGCGCAGTTCGTGGCCGGACCTGCGGCGCGGCAGTTCCGCTGAGAGTTACTCGCCGGTAGCGCCTCGCAAATCTGAAACGTGTTCCAGACTGGATCGACGTTTCGGAGGAGGGAGGCGCCGTGCGCCGTAGATCGGGTTCACTGTTGTTGCTCGCCGTGCTCGCCACGCTGGGCCTGACCGCCGGGACGGCCACGGCCGCACCGTATCCGGTCGACTACAACTTCTTCGCGGGGATCCCGCCGGAACTGCTGAACCACGGCGGCTCGCTGCCCGGTGCCAACGACACCGGCTGCGTCCCCTCGGCCGCGCACCCGGACCCGGTCGTGCTGCTGCACGGCACCGGCGGCGGCGCGCAGACGAACTGGGGCACCTACGTCCCGCTGCTCGCCAACGAGGGCTACTGCGTCTTCTCCCTCACCTACGGCGCCTACGACCTGCCCTGGCCGATCTCGGCCATCGGCGGCATGGCCTCGATCCAGGACAGCGCGCGGCAGGTCGCCGACTTCGTCGACATGGTGCTCGGCGCGACCGGCGCGCGGCGGGTCGACCTGATCGGCCACTCGCAGGGCAACACGGTCGGCAACTACTACATCAAGCGCCTCGGCGGCGCGGCCAAGGTCGGCAAGATGATCGCCATCGCGCCCGCCTGGCAGGGCAGCAACGTGCTCGCCGGTGCCGACATCGCCTACTTCAGCAGGCAGCTGGGGGCGGGTCCCGCCTTCGACGCGGTGTCGAGTTCGCTGTGCCGCGCGTGCGGGCAGCTCCTGCGCGGATCCGCGTTCCTGGACGACCTCGACCGGGACGGCGTGTACGCCCCCGGTGTCGACTACACCAACATCGTGTCCGCCCTGGACGAGATCGTCGTGCCCTACACCTCGGGCCTGGTGCCCGGGCCGGGCGTGACCAACATCGTGGTGCAGGACGGCTGCGCGCAGGACTACTCCGAACACATGGGGATCGCGGGCAGCCCGCGTGCGGCCGCCCACGTCCTCAACGCGCTCGACCCCGCGCACGCGAGCCCGGTGGCGTGCGAGTTCGTGCCGCCCTTCACCGGCTGATCAGGCCGACAGCTCCCGGAGCCGCCGCAGCGCGTGATCGGCGATGCGCGCGGCCCTGGCGGCCGGGACGACGCCCTCGATGTAGGTGAAGTTCCAGAACAGCGTGCCGTGACTGGTGTTGGCGACGGCGACGAGGTAGCCGCTCAGCGACAGTCCTGCCGCGGTCTGGGTGCCCGAGACCGGCCAGTCGCCCACGGCCGACGGCATGTCGAAGCGGCCCATGTTGGACAGGCAGACGTTGCCGGGGCCCCGCTGTTCGACGGTGCGCGCGGCCCGGTCCGCGCGGGCCACCGACACGGGGGACAGCAGCCGCAGTCCCGTGATGACGGCCAGGTCCGTGTCGGCCGCGATCCGGGCCCGCAGGTCGGTGTTGATCCGCGCGGCGGTCCGCCAGGGGTCGGCGCGGGGCCCGTAGCCGACCGCCACCGGCAGGGCGGCGACGTAGGCGCCGAGTTCCTCCGGGCCGACCGGCGGTGTCAGGCGGTCGCGGAAGTCGACGGGGCAGCCGACGGTGAGCGTGCCGTCGCGGCCCGGCCCCAGTTCGGCGCCGACCGCCTCGGCCAGCGCGACGCCGAGCACGCCGTGCACGGTGACGCCGTGGGCGGCGCAGGCGGCGCGCAGCCGCTCCAGTTCGTCGGGGCCGAGGCTGCGGCGCAGCAGCCGGGTACGCCGCCGCGCCCACGCGACCTGCTGTTCGGCGGGCAGCCGTCGGGGGCGTCGCACGGCGACCCGGGCCTCGCCGCCCAGCATGCCGAGCACCGCCCGCGCCGTGCCGAGACCGCCGCGGAAGCGCGCGGGCAGCCGGTCCTCGGGCGGCTCGACGACGGTGCCCGCGGCGAGCCGGGCGCCCGCGCCGGTCTGTTCCGCGTGGACCGCGCGGACCAGCGACCGCAGCAGGGCGAGCGCGCCGCGGCCGTCGACCACGATGTGCGCGGCGACGAGCACCAGGTCGGCGCCGTCGCCGGTGTCCACGTGCAGGATCCGGGCCAGGGGTCCGGTCTCGGTGTCGAGGCCGTGCGCCAGCTCGTGGCCGTCCACCTCGCGCGACCAGGTGTCCGCGTCGCCCTCGACGCGGCGGATGCCGAGCGGCGCGGCCGTCGGCACGAACCGCGGAT
>NZ_BAGK01000019.1 GCF_000308795.1 Nocardia thailandica NBRC 100428
CGGAGGCGTGCGCGCGGGCCGCCGAGCCCGCCGGGCGGATGGGCGCGGTGCTGCGGCGCTGCGTCGTCGAACAGTGGGACGTCGAGGTATCGGTGGAGGTGGAGACGGAGCTCGGGGTGCTCGGGACGCGGACGGTGTGGGGAATCGCACGCGCGGGTCCGGTCGACTCCGGATGACCGGGAAGTACCACCACCGGGTAGTGCAAGTTCCGCCGGGAGAATTCACTGAATTAATCGGAGGGGATTTCTTGGGCTTTTTCCCGGAATTCCCAGCAGCCGTGCTGAAAAAAATGAAAAGTTGTCGACCCGGCCACGTCCGGGGCCTCCGGCTACGCATCAGTTATTATGAGAATAATCCTTTTTAATCTCCGGGCATGGGAGAAGCCGCTGGTCACCGGGCTTCAGGACGATTGTCCAGCATCCGTCCGGTTCGGTGTATCGGCGGTCACAGTGGCGCGGCGGGGCTGTCACAGAACAACGGTGGAGTGCCGGCCGGTCGCCAGCTCGGCCAGGACGGCGGTCAGCAGGCGGGCCGCGGCGTACTTGTCGAGGGGGTGGTTGCCGTTGCCGCACTTGGGGGACTGGACGCAGGACGGGCAGCCCTCGGGGCACTCGCAGGTCTCGATGAGCTCGGCCGTGGCCCGCAACCACGCCTCGAGCTGCGCGTATCCGCGGTCGGCGAAGCCCGCGCCGCCGGGTTGGCCGTCGTAGACGAAGACGGTCGGCGCGCCCGTGTCGGGGTGTTCGGCGATGGAGACGCCGCCGATGTCCCAGCGATCGCAGCTGGCGAACAGGGGAAGCAGCCCGATGGCCGCGTGCTCGGCGGCGTGCAGGGCGCCGGGCAGCTCGTCGGGGGCGATGGCCGCGTCCGCGAGCAGCCGCGGTGTCACGGTGTAGAAGACGGCGCGGGTGTGCAGGGTGTGGGCGGGCAGGTCCAGCTCGACCTGGTCGAGGACCTCGCCGGTGAGCAGCGTGCGCAGGTAGCCGATGACCTGGCCGGTGACCGCCACCCGAGCCGATCCGGCGCGGACCTCACCGCATTCGCGCAGCTCGTCGATGGATTCGATGACCAGTTCGGTGCGGCTGCGGGCGCTGGTGGTCCAGCCGGGATCGTCCGCGTGGACGAAGGCGACGCCGCCCTCGAGGTCCAGTTCGTCGACCAGGTACGACTCGCCCTGATGCAGGTGGACCGCGCCCTCGTGCAGGGTCGCGGGCGCGCGGCCCGCGTCGGCGGTGCCGAGCAGCCTGCCGGTCTCCCCGTCGACGATCGCGATCGGGGCGCCGATGCCGCCGCGGACGTCGACGGTGTCGTGCGGCGGGGTGTGGTCGGTGCCGTACCAGCGGCCGCCGTGTGGTCCCCTCCGGTGCCGGATCAGGCCCTGGGCGGCGAGATCCCGCAGGACGTCCACGGCACCGAGGGCGGTCGCCTCGGCGTCGGTGAGCGGGAGTTCCACCGCCGCGCAGAGCAGCTGTGGCCCGAGGACGTACGGGTTGCCCGGGTCGGTGATGGTGGCCTCGACGGGGCGATCGAGCAGCGCCGACGGGTGGTGGACCAGGTAGGTGTCCAGGGGATCGTCGGTGGCGACGAGCACGACAAGCGCGCCCTGCCTGCGGCGTCCCGCGCGGCCTGCCTGCTGCCAGAACGAGGCGACCCGTCCCGGGAAACCCGCGATGACCACGGCGTCGAGGCCCGCGATATCGACACCGAGTTCCAGCGCGCTCGTGCTCGCCACGCCGAGGAGGTCCCCCTCCGACAGGGCGATCTCGAGATCGCGACGGTCCTCGGCCAGGTAGCCGGCGCGGTAGGCGGCGACCCGGTCGGTCAGGTCGGGTGCGGCGCCGGCCAGGAGCCGCCTGCTCTCCATCGCGACGATCTCCGCGCCCCGCCGCGACCGGACGAAGGTCAGCGTGCGGGCGCCCTCGACCACCAGGTCCGCCATGATCCGGGCGGCCTCGGCGCCGGCGGTGCGCCGGACCGGGGCGCCGTTCTCGCCGGTCAGCGCGGTGCTCAGCGGCGGTTCCCACAGGGCGACGGTGCGTGCGCCCCGGGGTGAGCCGTCGGTGGTGACCGCCGCGCACTCGGCGCCGATCAGCCTGCTCGCCGACGCGGCGGGATCGGCGCTGGTCGCCGAGCACAGCACGAACACCGGATCGGCGCCGTAGTGGGCGGCGAGACGCCGCAGCCGGCGCAGCACCAGCGCCACGTGGGAGCCGAAGACGCCCCGGTAGGCATGGCATTCGTCGATCACTATGTAGCGAAGGTGGCGAAGGACCCGCGCCCACCGCTGATGCGAGCGGAGCATGCCGATGTGGAGCATGTCCGGGTTGGTGAACAGCCAGCGTGCGTTCTCCCTGACCCATCGGCGCACCTCGGCGGGAGTGTCGCCGTCGTAGGACGCCGGGTGGATGTCGCGCAGCGCGGTGTCGTGGGTGAGGGCGGCGACCGCGCGTAGCTGGTCGGCGCCCAGCGCCTTGGTCGGCGACAGATACAGGGCGGTGGCCCGTGGCTGCTCGTGCAGCGCGGACAGCACCGGCAACTGGTAACCGAGGGACTTTCCGGACGCCGTCCCGGTGCTGATCACCACGTGCCGCCCGGCGGCCGCCAGCTCGGCGGTGGCGGTCTGGTGCGTCCACGGCCTGCGGATGCCCTGCTCGTGCAGGGCGCCGACCAGCTCCGACGGCACCCAGGACGGCCAGTCGGTGGTCTGTTCGGCGCGCGCGGGCAACTCCGCGACGTGGGTCAGGCGGGCGTCGCCCGCGCCCCCGCCGGCCAGGACACGATTCAGCAACGATCGACCGTAGGATTCCGGTCCCTCGTCGTGCTCCGGGGTCGCTGGGAAGCTCGGTTTCACCGGTTCGAGACCTCGCGACGCGCCGGGAGTGTGAAACGTGTGTGTGTCGTGACGGCTACCTGCGAGTTTGTAACCCAATAGCGACCTGGGTCACAGTCGGTTTGCTGGACGCCCTGCCGGTTATCGGAAGGCAAACCGACTGGAAGTATGGATTCGGGCAATCGGTCCCGTACCTGCGCATTCGCAAGATCACGAATTTTGCAAATTGTCGGTAACTCGGCTGTTGATTTGCTCGGAGACATGATTCACTTGGTCCTGGTCGCAAGCTTCTGTGTTCGAGGGACGGATCGAAAGTCCAAACCGTCAGCAGGATCGATGTTGCGAACGCTGTGCTTTAGTTCCCGCCCTGCGGGTAGAGCCTAGCGGTCGGAACGGACCCGGTGGACGAACCCAGTTGTCCGCCGTTCCGGGTAAGAAAGAGAAGGAACAGCAGAATGGCACAGGGAACTGTGAAGTGGTTCAACGCGGAGAAGGGCTTCGGCTTCATCGCGCCCGAGGACGGCTCCGCTGACGTCTTCGTCCACTACTCCGAGATCCAGGGCACGGGCTTCCGTACCCTCGAGGAGAACCAGAAGGTCGAGTTCGAGGTCGGCCAGGGCACCAAGGGCCCGCAGGCCACCGGCGTTCGCGCGCTCTCCTGAGCTGCGCACCGAACAACGCGCGTCCCTCACCTCCGTACCGGAGGTGAGGGACGAGCCGTTTCCGGGGTATTTTCGTACCTCCGCGACAGCCGGCCCGACAGGCCGCGAAACCCGGCACCGGCCGCCATCCGGCGCAGCTACCCAAGGCAGCAGGGTATAAACGTCTGGAGGTGGCGATGTCAGCCGTCGCGCCGTTTGCCCCAGCCGCGCCGCGCTGCAACGTCCGGGCGTGGGTATAGAAGGAAGGTGTTCGCCGGTGGCAACACGAGACCGCAGTACAGCCGACCAGGGCCGTCCCCTGCGTCGTCTCGTGATCGTCGAGTCGCCGACGAAGGCGCGCAAGATCGCCCCCTACCTCGGCCGCAACTACACCGTCGAGGCGTCCGTCGGCCACATCCGTGACCTGCCGCGCGGCGCCGCCGATGTGCCCGCCAAATACAAAGGCCAACCCTGGGCCCGCCTCGGCGTCGACGTCGACCACGACTTCGAGCCCATCTACGTGGTGAGCCCGGACAAGAAGGCCAAGGTCTCCGAGCTCAAGAGCCTGCTGGCCGACGCCGACGAGCTCTACCTCGCCACCGACCCCGACCGCGAGGGCGAGGCGATCGCCTGGCACCTGCTCGAGACGCTCAAGCCGAAGGTCCCGGTCCGCCGGATGGTCTTCCACGAGATCACCGAACCCGCCATCCGCGCCGCCGCCGCCGACACGCGCGACCTCGACAACGATCTGGTCGACGCGCAGGAGACCCGCCGCATCCTCGACCGCCTCTACGGCTACGAGGTGTCGCCCGTGCTGTGGAAGAAGGTCATGCCGCGGCTGTCGGCGGGCCGGGTGCAGTCGGTCGCGACCCGCGTCATCGTGCAGCGCGAGCGCGAGCGCATGGCCTTCCGCTCCGCGGAGTACTGGGACATCGCCGCCCGCCTCGACGCCGGTAGCGGCCAGGGCACCGAGTCGGCCAATCCCCGTGCGTTCAACGCCCGGCTGGTGCAGGTGGACGGCGCCCGGGTGGCGACCGGTCGTGACTTCGGATCCGACGGGCAGCTCAAGACCGCCTCCGGTGTGGTCGTGCTGGACGAGGCGCACGCGCGCCGACTGGCCGAGGCGCTGGCGGGCACGGATCTCGTGGTCTCCTCGGTCGAGGCCAAGCCGTACACGCGAAAGCCGTACGCGCCGTTCATGACCTCGACCCTGCAGCAGGAAGCGGGCCGCAAGCTGCGGTTCACCTCCGAGCGCACCATGCGGGTCGCGCAGCGGCTGTACGAGAACGGCTACATCACCTACATGCGTACCGACTCGACCACGCTGTCGGAGTCGGCCATCGCCGCCGCGCGCTCGCAGGCCACCCAGCTCTACGGCAAGGAGTACGTCTCCCCGTCGCCGCGGCAGTACACGCGCAAGGTGAAGAACGCGCAGGAGGCGCACGAGGCGATCCGCCCGTCCGGCGACGTCTTCGCGACCCCCGGCGAGCTGCACGCCCGCCTGGACAACGACGAGTTCCGGCTCTACGAACTGATCTGGCAGCGCACCGTCGCCTCGCAGATGGCCGACGCGCGCGGCACCACGCTGACCGTGCGCATCACCGGCGTCGCGGGGACCGGCGAGGAGTGCGTGTTCTCCGCCTCCGGCCGCACGATCACCTTCGCCGGCTTCCTCAAGGCCTACGTCGAGAGCGTGGACGAGGAGGCGGGCGGCCAGTCCGACGACGCGGAGTCCCGGCTGCCCGCGCTGGAGGAGGGCCAGGGCGTCACCGCCGTGGAACTCACCCCCGACGGGCACAGCACCAACCCACCCGCCCGCTACACCGAGGCCTCCCTCATCAAGACCCTCGAGGAGCTGGGGATCGGCCGGCCGTCGACCTACTCCTCGATCATCAAGACCATCCTCGACCGCGGGTACGTCTACAAGCGCGGCAGCGCGCTGGTGCCGTCGTGGGTGGCGTTCGCGGTGATCGGGCTGCTCGAGGCGTACTTCGGCCGTCTGGTCGACTTCGACTTCACCGCAGCGATGGAGGACGACCTCGACGCCATCGCCGGCGGCCGCGAGCAGCGCGGAAACTGGCTGACCAGCTTCTATTTCGGTGGCGACAGCGGCGCCGACGGTTCGGTGGCGCGGTCCGGCGGCCTGAAGAAGATGGTCGGCGAGCAGCTCGACGACATCGACGCCCGCGAGGTGAACTCGATCAAGATGTTCACCGACGCGGAGGGCCGCGACGTCGTCGTCCGGGTCGGCCGGTTCGGGCCGTACCTGGAGCGGATGGTCATCGACCCCGACGACCCGGACGGCGATCCGGTGTCGCAGCGCGCCAACCTGCCCGACGACCTGCCGCCGGACGAGCTGACCCCGGAGGTCGCCGAGAAGCTGTTCTCGACGCCGCAGGAGGGCCGCTCCCTCGGCATCGACCCGGTGTCGGGGCACGAGATCGTCGCCAAGGAAGGGCGATACGGCCCCTACGTCACCGAGATCCTGCCCGCACCGCCCGCCGAGGAGTCGGCGGCGCCGGCGAAGAAGACCGCGAAGAAGGCCGCGGCCGAGGTCAAGCCGCGCACCGGTTCGCTGTTCAAGACGATGGACCTGTCGACCATCACCCTCGACGACGCGCTGAAGCTGCTGTCGCTGCCGCGGGTGGTCGGCGTGGATCCGGCCACCGGCGAGGAGATCACCGCGCAGAACGGTCGCTACGGGCCGTACCTGAAGAAGGGCACCGACTCGCGGACCATCGCCTCGGAGGAGCAGCTGCTCACGGTCACCCTGGAAGAGGCGCTCAAGATCTACGCCGAACCCAAGCGCCGGGGCAGGCAGGCCGCCGCGACCGCGCCGCTGCGCGAGCTCGGCACCGACGCGGTGTCGGGCAAGCCGATGGTGATCAAGGACGGCCGCTTCGGCCCGTACGTCACCGACGGCGAGACCAACGCCAGCCTGCGCAAGGGTGACGAGGTCGAGTCCATCACCGACGAGCGGGCCTCCGAGCTGCTGGCCGATCGCCGGGCACGCGGCCCCGTGAAGAAGGCCGCCAAGAAGACCACGAAGAAGGCGGCGGCCAAGAAGGCACCCGCCAAGAAGGCGACGGCGACCAAGACCGCCGCCAAGAAGACCACCGCCGCGAAGAAGACGACGGCCAAGAAGACCGCCGCGAAGAAGGCCGCGGGCGCCGACGAGGCCTGAGCGTCCGTGTCACCGCGCGCGGCTAGGGTGTAGGCCGTGGCGGGTGTCTTCGATCGACTGGTCGGCCAGCAGGTGGTCGAGTCCGAACTGACCGCTGCCGCGAGCGCGGCGCGCGCCGGTGTGGTGACCGGCGCGATGACGCACTCCTGGCTGTTCACCGGCCCGCCCGGATCCGGGCGGGCGACGGCGGCACTGTGTTTCGCCGCGGCGCTGCAGTGCACCGACCCGGGCGCGCCCGGATGCGGTCGCTGCCACGCGTGTACGACCACCATGGCCGGGACGCACGGCGACGTGCGCCGGGTCGCGCCCGAGGGCCTGAGCATCAGCGTCAAGGAGATGCGCGAGATCGTGCAGATCGCGGCGCGCAGGCCGAGTACCGGCCGCTGGCAGGTCGTGGTGATCGAGGACGCCGACCGGCTGACCGAGGGCGCGGGCAACGCGCTGCTCAAGGCGGTGGAGGAACCGCCGGACCGCACGGTGTTCCTGCTGTGCGCCCCGTCGATCGATCCCGAGGACATCTCCATCACGCTGCGTTCGCGGTGCAGGCACGTGCACCTGGTGACGCCGTCGGTGCCCGCCGTGGCGCGGGCCCTGCGCGAGCACGACGGCCTCGACCCGAAGGCGGCCGAATGGGCGGCGTCGGTCAGCGGCGGCGATGTCGCCCGGGCCCGGCGCCTCGCCACCGACGCCGACGCGCGCACCCGCAGGCAGCGGGCGCTGGCGCTGGTCGAGGCGGTGCAGCGGCCGGGCGCGGCCTACGCCGCCGCCGAGGAGCTGGTGAAGTCGGCCGACGAGGAGGCCAAGCTGGTCAGCGCCGAGCGCGACGAACGCGAGCGCGACGAGCTGGCCACCGCCCTCGGCGCGGGCGGCACCGGCAAGGGGGCCGCGTCGGCCACCCGCGGTTCGGCCGGTGTGCTCAAGGACCTGGAGCGGCGGCAGAAGTCGCGGGCCACCCGCACGGGCCGCGATGCGCTCGATCGCGCGCTCATCGACGTGGCGGGCATGTACCGCGACGCGCTGGCGATGCGGTTCGCCGGCCGCGGCGTGCCGATCACCCTGACCCATCCCGACATGGCCGCCGAGATCACCGATCTGGCGGGCCGGGTCCGTCCGGAGGGCCTGCTGCGCAGCATCGACGCCGTGCTCGACTGCCGGGAAGCCTTGGACCTCAACGTGAAACCCCGCTTCGCCGTCGCGGCGATGGTGGCCTCGCTCATCGCCGCCCAGTCGGCGTGACCTCCCGTTTTCGCATTCCGGGCAACCTCGCGATAGACTCGCGACGCCGAGAGACGTGCCGCCTTAGCTCAGTCGGTAGAGCGCTTCACTCGTAATGAAAAGGTCAGGGGTTCGATTCCCCTAGGCGGCTCCACGGCAACGAGAAAGCCCCGGACGTTTGGTCCGGGGCTTTCTCGTCTTTTCCGGTGAACCTGGGCCGATCGCCGTTGATCGGCCCAGGGACACGACTCGGGTCAGCGGGCGGCGACGTTGCGGCGGGTGGCCCGAGAGCTCTGGGAGGTGCGCAGCACCCTGTGCAGGATGCGGTCGAAGGCGGCGGCGTCCTCGACGTTGCCGAGGTGGCCGTGGGGGAGGACCTCGTAGGCGGCCAGGTGGCCGGTGCGGCGCAGGATGTCCACGATACGCCCGGAGAGGCGCTGCGGGAGCAGGCGGTCGCGGGCGCCCGCGATGACCGTGGTCGGCACGGTCAGGTTGGCGGTGCCTTCGGTGAGGTCCATGTCGGCCATGGCCGCGGCGTGCCTGCCGCGGGCGAGGGGGCGGCAGGAGCGGATGATGCCGACCGCGAAATCGACCTGCTCGTCGTCGGCCTCGGGGGTCAGGATGCGGTAGCGGAAGACCTGCTCGGTGGCCCAGCCCGCGGGGATCGGGGCGGGGGAGTAGAGCACGGCCTCGCCGACCGGCATCGGCATGCGGACCGGCGCGCCGAGGAAGGTGATCGGGCGGCCGCTGACGGTGAGCTGCTTGTTCAGCACCGGGAACATGTCGGTTTCCCAGCGGATGTCGCCGTTGGCGGTGTTCGCGAGCACGACGGCGGAGGCGCGCTCGGCCACCTGCTCGGGGAAGTGCTTGGCCCACGCCTGGATGGTCAGGCCGCCCATGCTGTGGCCGGTGAGCACGGCGCGCTCGCCGGGGCGCAGGGTCGCGTCGAGGACGGCGGCGAGGTCACCGGCGAGGGTGTGCTCGCTGGGGGCGGCGGTGCCGAGGGTGGACTCGCCGTGGCCGCGCTGGTCGTAGGCGACGACCCGGTACTCGCCGGCGAAGGCGTTGATCTGGGGATTCCAGTACTCGATGCAGCAGGCCCAGCCGTGCACGAGGACCAGGGTCGGTGCGTCTTCGGGACCGTAGACGTGTACGCGGAGCGCGGCACCGTCCTCGGTGGTGACCGGAACGACCCGGGGGGCGACGGCCGGCGCGTTCAGCCGGGCCGTGCGGAAGGTGCGGGTGCGCAGACCCGCGCGGTACTGGGCGGTCAGCGCCCCGGTCTCCAGGTGGGAGACCATGTCACGCGCGGCCGCGAGCGTCTTCATCGACTTCGCCAACATCGAACACTCCTTTGTGTCGTAGGCCACGGTACCGCGCAAGCAGGCGTGCTAGCTAGTGTTAGCGGGTCACAATGTCTCATTTGTTGTGAACCACTACACACACCGCTTTCCGGCCGTGAGATCGCCGCCTCGTGCCGGAAGATCATCGGTGTGTACGACAACGAACCGGTCGGCTTCGCCCCGGCCATCCCGGTCCTGCGGATGTTCGAGGTGGACCACGCCTACGCCTTCTATCGCGGCTACCTCGGATTTCGTATCGACTGGGAACACCGCTTCGGCGCGGACTTCCCGCTCTACGCCCAGGTCTCGCGTGGCGCGCTGCGCCTGCACCTGAGCGAGCACCACGGCGACGGCACGCCGGGCAGCGTCGTGTGGATCGTGGTGGGCGATATCCACGCGTTCCACCGGGAGCTGGCCGCCAAGAACTACCGGTACGCCGAGCCGGGCTGCCCGGTGGACGGCCCCGGCGGGATCGGATTCGACCTCATCGACCCGTCGGGCAACGTGCTGCGCTTCGCCCAGCCCCCGGTCGACGGTGGCGAGGCCGGGTGAGACCCGGCTACCGTGGCAGGGTGGACAGCTCTCCCGGCGTGCTCGGCGCCGCCCCCGCGCGCCCGGACTCGCCCGGACTCCGCCGGTTCGCCGGACCCGTGGTCGCGGCCGGGCTCGGTATCGGCACGCTCGCGCTGCTGCACTTCCGCGACCCGCATGTCGAGGGGTCCTACGGCATCTGCCCGGTCTACGGCCTGTTCGGCGTGTACTGCCCGGGGTGCGGGGGGATGCGCGCGATGCACAACCTGACCGACGGCAGGCTGATCGACTCGCTGCACTCCAACGTGCTGGCGCTGCCGCTGGTCGTGGCCTTCGCCTGGTTCGTCACCGACTGGTTCCTGCGCGCCCGGCGCGGGCAGAAGTGGCGGTTGCCGAGCCTGAGCCCGGTGACGGTCACGACGCTGCTCACCCTGCTCACGGTCTACTCGGTGTTGCGCAATACGCCGTGGGGCACCTGGCTCACGCCCGTGTAGTACTGGCGCCGCGCCGCTCCCCGAGGCAAGCTCGAAGGTATGCGCGATTCACTGAAGGATCGAGTACGTCAGAAGCTGCGCCGCCAGCTCGTCGAGGACGGCCCCGATCCCGAGCGGGACGACAACCGGCGGACCTCCGTCGCCGACGACCTGGAGGCACTCGAGATGGTGCCCGCCGACGATCCGCTGGTGGAGGAGCTGGCCCAGCGCTACCTGGTCTTCTGACCGGGCACGCCCTCAGGCGCGTCGATTGCCGCCGAGCCCGCCGATCGGCGGGAGCTGCGGCAGCGTCGTCTCGCCGAGCCAGGCGTCGAAGAGCCCGCGCAGCGGCACCACGCTGTAATGGCCTGCCAGGTCGGTGAATTCCTCGCTGGTAACCGAGCCGTGCCGGTAGCGGGTGGTCCACTCGCGGATCAGGCGGAAGAACTCGCGGTCGCCGAGCTCGAGCCGCAGCGCGTGCAGGGTAAGGGCGCCGCGCTTGTAGACCCGGTCGTCGAACATGAGCTTCGGCCCGGGATCGCCGACCACGAGATCCTGCGGCTGGCGCGCGAGGTTGTTGCGCGCCGCGCGGGCCAGCTGGTCTGCGCTCGCGCCGCCCGAGGCCTCCGACCAGATCCACTCCGCGTAACAGGCGAAACCCTCGTGCAGCCAGATGTCGCGCCATCGGCGCAGCGTGAGGCTGTTGCCGAACCACTGGTGGGCGAGTTCGTGGGCGACCAGGCGTTCGGCGCCACGGCGCCCGTCGCAGTGGTTGGCGCCGAAGATCGAGATGCTCTGCGCCTCGATCGGGATCTCCAGGTCGTCCTCGGTGACGACGACGCTGTACCCCTCGAACGGGTAGGGCCCGAACTTCTCGGTGAACACCGCCATCATGCGCGGCTGCCGGGCGAAGTCGTGTTCGAAGTTCGCCCGCAGCCGGGCGGGCACGACGGCCTGCATGGGCACCGCGGCCTGCGCGGGCCCGATCCGGTACTTGCGGTAGTTGCCGATCTGAATGGTGGCCAGGTAGGCGGCCATGGGTTCGGCCTGCTCGTAGACCCAGGTGGTCTGGCTGGCCTTGACCTGCTTGCGCAGCAGGCTGCCGTTGGCCAGCGCGTAGTACGGGCTGTCGGTGGTGATCGAGATCCGGTAGGACGCTTTGGAACTGGGGTGATCGTCGCAGGGGAACCAGGAGGCGGCGCCGTTGGGCTGGCTGGCCACCAGCGCGCCCTCGGTGAGTTCCTCCCAGCCGACCTCGCCCCACGGGCCGCGCACGGGCTTGGGGGTGCCCGCGTACTGCACGGTGATCTCGAGGACACCGCCCGCGGGGATCTTCTGCTGCGGGGTGATCGCCAGCTTGCCGTGCTGATGGGTGTAGCGGGCGGCCTTGGTGCCGTTGACGTACACCTTGGCCACCGTCAGCGCCTGGGACAGGTCGAGGGCGAACCAGTCGCGCACGGCGGTGGTGACCGCGATGATCACCGCGCGCCCGGCGAGGCGGTTGCTGGCGACCCGGTAGCCCAGCTCCAGCTCGTAGCGGGACACGCGGTACCCGCGATTCCCGTTCTGCGGCAGGTAGGAATCGATCGGGTCTTCGTAGAACTTCCGCCGCATCAGTCCGTCCAGGGGGCGATCGGGTTACCCCACCAGCGGGTCGAGGGAGGGACCACGTCGCCACGCATCACCAGGGAGGCCGGTCCGATGGTGGCGCCCGCGCCGATGTGGGCGGCGGGCAGGGCGACGCAGTGCGGGCCGAGGGTGGCGCCCGCGTCCAGGGTGACGGTGTCCATGCTCATGATGCGATCGTGGAACAGGTGGGTCTGCACCACGCAGCCGCGTTCCACGGTCGCGCCGTCACCGAGTGTCACCAGGTCTGCCTCCGGAAGCCAGTAGGACTCGCACCATACCCCGCGGCCGATCCTCGCGCCGAGTCCCCGCAGCCAGATGTTCATCACGGGTGTGCCCGTCGCGGCGCGGGCGAACCACGGCGCGGCGACGGTCTCGACGAACGCGTCGGAGACCTCGTTGCGCCACACGAACGAACTCCACAGCGGATGCTCGACGGCCCGGATGCGGCCGATCAGCAGCCATTTCGCGGCGACGGCGATCGCGCCCGCGACGGCGCCCGCCGCCATCAGCACGACGCCGCACAGCAGCGCGGCCACCAGGTAGTCGCTGCGCTGGGCGATCCAGGACAGCGTGAACAGCACGCCGAGCCCGATCGCGAAGGTCACCATGACCGGGATCAGCCTGCACGTCTCGACGGCGGCGCGCGCCAGCTTGAGCCGCAGCGGCGGGTCGAAGGTGCGGCTGGTGTCGCCGGACTCGGAGGCGCGGCGCAGGCGCACCGGCGGGCTGCCCAGCCACGAGGACCCGGCCTTGGCCTTGCTCGGCGCGGCCGAGAGGACGGCGACCAGACCGTTCTTGGGGACGCGGCGGCCGGGCGCGGTCATGCCGGAGTTGCCGAGGAACGCGCGCTTGCCGACCTTGGCCTCGCCGATGCGCAGCCAGCCGCCGCCGAGTTCGTAGCTGGCGATCATCGTGTCGTCGGCGAGGAAGGCACCGTCGGCGACCACGGTGAACTTGGGCAGCAACAGCACCGTCGACGCCTCGACGTTCTTGCCGACCTTCGCGCCGAGCAGCCGCAGCCACAGCGGGGTGAGCAGGCTGGCGTAGAGGGGGAAGAGGAAGGTGCGCGCGGAGTCGAGCAGGCGTTCGGTGGCCCAGACCTGCCAGCCGGTGCGGCTGCGGACCGGGTGGTAGCCCTCGCGCAGGCCGATGCCGAGGACCCGCACGGCGACCACGGTCGCCGCGGCGTAGACGACGAGGCTGAGCAGGGTCGCCACCGGCAGGATGGCGAAGGCGCGCGGCAGGGCGTCGGCGAGGGTCGCGGCGTCGCGGATCCACCAGGCGATGAACGCGCCGCCGACGCCGAGGCCGAGCACGGGGAACGCGGCGAGCGCCATCGAGGACAGCCCGAACACGGCCAGCCAGTGCCGCGCGGGTTCGGGGCGGTGATCGGGCCAGCGTCGGGGCGCCTTGCCCGTCTTGGTGGCGGGCGAACCCGCCCACTCCTGCTCGCCCTTCACGCGGCCCGCGACGGCCGAGCCGGGCGCGACCTCGGCCTTCTTGCCGATCTTGCTGCCCGGCAACAGGATCGAGCGCGCCCCGATCACCGCGCCCTCGCCGATCACGATGCCGCCGATGTGCACGACGTCGCCGTCGACCCAGTACCCGGACAGGTCGACCTCGGGTTCCACGCTGGCGCCGTCGCCGAGTTCGAGCATCCCGGTGACCGGCGGCAGGGTGTGCAGGTCGACACCGCGCCCGATCTTGGCGCCGAGGGCGCGGGCGAAGGGCACCATCAGCGGTGCGCCCGAGAGGCTCTCGGCGCCGCTGGCCTCCGACAGCCGCACGGCCGCCCACAGCCGCAGGTGCACCGCGGAACCGCGCGGGTAGCTGCCGGGCCGTACGCCCGCGAGCAGGACGCGCGCGCCCGCCACACACAGCGCCATGCGGCCGAGGGGCGAGATGAACAGCAGGAACGCCAGCAGGATCCACCACCACGACAGCCGCGGCAGCCAGGGCAGCGAGCCGGACCAGCCCGCGATGCCCGACACGACCGCCAGCCAGGTCAGCCACTGCAGGCCGGTGAGCGTGGTGAGGGGGATGGTCGCCAGCACCTGGGTGAGCTGCGCGCGCCGTGGCGTCGGGACGACGACGCGCGCCTCGACGGCGGCGGCGGGCGCGGTGCCGTCGAGGAAGCCGACGAGCGCGCCGAGGCGGGGATGCTCGTAGAGGTCGGCGACGGTGATGGTCGGATAGCGCTCGCGCAGGGCCGCGACCAGCTGCGCGGCCGACAGCGAGCCGCCGCCGAGGTCGAAGAAGTCGGCCTCGGGGCCGGTGACCTCCGCGCCGAGGATGGCGTCGAACTGGGTCGCGACCCAGGCGGCGGTGCCGGACAGGCCGGTGGATTCGCCGCGGTCGGTGGGCAGCGGCCACGGCAGCGCGTCGCGGTCGACCTTGCCGGAGGTGCGGGTGGGCAGGTCGGCGACGACGGCGAGGCGGGGGACCAGCGGCGCGGGCAGCTGCTCGGCCAGGATCTTGCGTGCCTGCTTGACGTCGAAGTCCGGGCCCGCCCCGGTGAGGTAGCCGACCAGGATCTTGTTGCCCGCCTTGCTGGTCCGGATGGCCGCGGCCGCGCCGGTGACGCCGGGCAGGTGCTGGAGCGCGTTGTCGATCTCGCCGAGCTCGATGCGGCGCCCGCCGATCTTGATCTGGTCGTCGGCGCGGCCGAGGAAGATCAGGCCCGCCGGGTCGTTGCGGACCAGGTCGCCGCTGCGGTAGGCGCGTTCCCAGCCGACCGACGCCAGCGGCGCGTACTTCTCGGCGTCCTTGGCCGGGTCGAGGTAGCGGGCGAGGCCGACGCCGCCGATGACCAGCTCGCCGGTCTCGCCCTCGGGCACCGGGTTGCCCTGCGGGTCGACGACGGTGAGGTCCCAGCCGTCCAGGGGCAGGCCGATGCGGATGGGCATGTTGCCGTCGAGCAGGGCGGCGCAGGCGACGACGGTGGCCTCGGTGGGGCCGTAGGTGTTCCACACCTCGCGGGCGCCGCCCGCGAGCCGCTCGGCCAGCTCCGGGGGCACGGCCTCGCCGCCGAAGATGAGCAGCCGCACCGATTCCAGGGCCTCGGCGGGCCAGGTGGCGGCCAGGGTCGGCACCGTGGAGACGACGCTGATCTCGCGGCGCATCAGCCACGGTCCGAGGTCCGCGCCGGTGCGCACCAGGTCGCGGGGCGCGGGCACCAGGCAGGCGCCGTGCCGCCACGCCAGCCACATCTCCTCGCAGGAGGCGTCGAAGGCGACCGAGAGGCCGGCGAGCACCCGGTCGCCGGGGCCGATCGGGCTCTCCCGCAGGAACAGCCGGGACTCGGCGTCGACGAAGGCGGCGGCGTTGCGATGGGTCACCGCAACACCTTTCGGGGTGCCGGTGGAGCCGGAGGTGAAGATGATCCAGGCGTCGTCGGCGGGGGTCGGCGGGCTGGCGTGGCCGCTCCCCGGTTCGCCCGCCGTCGTGGTGGCCGATTCGATGCCCTCGGCGCCCGCCACGGCGCTGACCCGCGCCTCGCCGAACACCAGGCGCGCGCGTTCCTCGGGATCGTCGGCGTCGACGGGCACGTAGGCCGCGCCGCAGTGCAGGACGGCCAGGATGGTGATGTAGAGCGCCGCGCTGCCCGAGGGCATCCGCACGCCGACCCGGTCCCCGGGCCGCACGCCCGCCGCGACGAGTTCGGCCACGCGCGCCTCGATCTCGTCGCGCAGCTCGGCGTAGCCGAGGACGACGGTGCCGTCGTCGATCGCGGGCGCGTCGGGGTGGGCTTGCGCGGTGGCCGTCAGGATGTCGACCAGGGTGCGTGGTGGTGCGGCCAGCTCGCCACGGAGCAGTGGATCGCTCACCCGGATCGCCGGGTCGTCTGTGCGTGGCTGGAGCATGACGCCCTGTCCACCTCCCATCCATTCGCCCCCATCGGTGATGCTGTTGTCGCACGGCAGGGTTACCGGTTGGCAAACAGTTCGGTGACCGGATGTCAACGGTACTCGCGAAGTGGGCGCCCGGCCCGGCGGCGCAGCCGAGTGCGCGGCGGATTCTTCCTGGTCAGGACGGGGGTGGCGCCTCTCCGATCGCCTTGAGCGCGAGCCGGTGTAATTCCGCTCGCTCGGCGGGATCGAGGCGGTGCAGGACGCGGGCGGTGGCCTCGTGGATCTCCCGGTCGGTCCTGGCGCGGCGATCGCGGCCCGCGCCGGTGACGGTGAGCCGGTATTTGCGGCGGTCGTCGGGGTCGCGGGTGCGCACGACCAGGTCGGCGCGTTCGAGGGAGTCGATCAGCCGGACCACTTCGCTGCGGTCGATGGCCAGGGCGTCGGCGACCTGCTGCTGGGTCAGGTTGGGGTTCTCCTCCAGGAAGGTGAGCACCCAGTGTCCGCGCAGGGAGGTGTCCTCGCCGAGCGAGCCGTCGACCTCGGCGTGCAGGGCCTTGTGCAGCCGCCCGAAGGCGTAGGTGGGGAACTGCAGCAGGCCGCGCGGGAACACCGAGTCGAGGGACATCCGGAAATCCTACCTATTGATGCATGCATCAATGATTGATAGCCTCAACAATCTATCTACTCAACAGCTTCGGGAGGGGTCGCATGACGACGACGACATCGCAGGTGGGCGCGGGAAGACCCGCGCTGGAACCGATACCGCGCAGCGTCTGGCGCGTCGCCGGGGTCGTGGTGTTCGGCGCGGTGATGGGCATGCTCGACACGTCGCTGGCCAACGTCGGCCTCGACACCATTGCCACGGATCTGCACGCCGACCTCGCCGCCGCCCAGTGGATCGCCAGCGGATACCTGCTGGCGCTCGCGGTCACGCTGCCGCTCTGCGGCTGGCTCGGCAGGCGGGTCGGCCACGACCGGCTCTGGCTCGGGGCCCTCGCCGCCTTCACCGTGTCCTCGGTGCTGTGCGCGCTCGCCCCGACCATGTGCTGGCTCATCGCGCTGCGCGTCCTGCAGGGCCTGGCGGCCGGCTTCCTCATCCCCGCCGGGCAGACGTTGATCGGCCAGGCGGCCGGGCCGCAGCGGCTCGGCCGCGTGATGAGCGTCGTGGGGATCGCGGTGGTCGGCGCGCCCGCCATCGGGCCGACCGTGGGCGGGCTGCTGCTCGAGCACCTCGGTTGGCAGTGGCTGTTCCTCGTCAACATCCCGATCGGCCTGGTCGCCTTCGTGCTCGGGCTGCGGGTCCTCCCGGCGAGCCCGCGGGGCGCGCGCACGCCGTTCGATCTGCCCGGGTTCGTGCTCGTCGGCGCCGGGCTGTCGCTGACGGTGTTCGGGCTCGGCGAGTTCGGCAGCCGGGGCTCGTTCGCCGCGCCGACGGTGTGGGTCTCGGTGGCGGCGGGCGTGCTGGCGCTCGGGCTGTTCGCGTGGCGGTCGCTCGGCCGTCCCGGCGCGCTGCTCGACATCGGGCTGTTCCGCGATCCGGTGTTCGCCGCAGCCAATGTCGTCAACTTCTTCGGCGGCGCGGCGTTGTTCGGCGGAATGCTGTTGCTGCCGTTGTATTTCCAGATCCTGCGCGGGGAGGGTCTGGTAGCTACCGGTGTGCTGTTGTTCGGTTTCGGGTTCGGCGGCGTGCTCGCGCTGCCCGTCGGCGGGTGGCTCACCGACCGGTTCGGCGGCGGCGCGGTGTCGGTGGTCGGCAACCTCGTCGCGGCCGCGGTCACGGTGCCGTTCGCGCTCGCCGGGGCGGACCTGTCGCTCCCGGCGGTGGAGGCGCTGCTGTTCGTGCGCGGCATCGCGACCGGACTCGTCGGGGTGCCCGCGGTGGCCGCCGCCTACGCCGCCGTGCGTCCCGACCAGCTGCCCGACGCCGCGTCACTGGTGAACATCGGTGGGCGCGTGGGTGGTTCGATCGGCGCCGCGCTCTTCGCGGTGGTGCTCTACCGGGCGCAGGCGGCGGGCCTGCCCGCGGCGACCGGCTTCGCGCACGCGTTCTGGTGGCTGGTCGCCGGCACGCTCGTCGCGGCGTCCGCGTCGATCCTGCTGTGGCGGAAGGAAGCCGGGAGATAGCCGACACGGCACGCCGGTGGGTGGTTGACAGCCGCGCGGGTCGTCTGTCACCCTCGGTTCAGGTCATGAGTACCAGCGACAAGCCCCGGCTAGCTGGTCGGCAACCCTCCTCCGCGGTGGGGTGCTCCGGGTGACGACCAGGCCGCCGTCCGCAGTGGGCGCGGCAAGCGCGGACTCGGCATCTCTCCCGATACGGGTCCCCTGACCGACGGGATATTCGTCATGACTGCTGTCGCCGACCCCACCTGTGCCCTGGCCCGCGTCTCCGGCGCCGACCTGGACGTTCCGCTCGTCCAGGGCGGCGCCCGCCGCTACGCCAACTTCGACTACGCCGCCAGCGCCCCCGCCCTGGCGGCGGTCACCGACCGGCTCGCCACCCTGCTGCCGTACTACGCCAGCGTGCACCGGGGCGCGGGCTACGCCTCGCGCATCTCCACCGAGTGCTACGAATCGGCGCGCGGCACGGTCGCGGACTTCGTCGGCGCCGACGACGACCAGGTCGTGGTGTTCACCCGCAACACCACCGACTCGCTGAACCTGCTGGCAGGCTGCGTGCCCGGCGACACCGTCGTCCTCGACATCGAGCACCACGCCAACTTCCTGCCCTGGACCGCGCGCGGCCGCCGCGTCGTCCCGGCCGCCGACACCGTCGAGGAGACCATCCGTCGCGTCGTCGCCGAGCTGTGCAGCAGGCCCGCCGCGCTGCTCGCCGTCACCGGCGCGTCCAACGTGACCGGCGAGGTGCTGCCGCTGGAACGGCTCGCCACCATCGCGCACCTGTGCGGGGCGCGGATCCTCGTCGACGCCGCGCAGCTGGCGCCGCACCGCCGGATCAGCCTGCGCGACACCGGCATCGACTACCTGGCCTTCTCCGGGCACAAGCTCTACGCCCCGTTCGGCGCCGGCGTACTGGTCGGCCGTCGCGACTGGCTCGACGCGGGCGCGCCGTACCTGGCGGGCGGCGGCGCGGTCCGCGACGTCGGCGTGACGCACACCGAGTGGGCCGCCGCCCCCCAGCGGCACGAGGCCGGTTCGCCGAATGTGCTCGGCGCGGCCGCGATCGCGGCGGCCTGCGAGGCCATCGCCGCGATCGACCCCGCCGACCTCCTCGCGCACGAGACCTTCCTGGCCGAGCGGCTGCGCGCGGGCCTGCGCGACCTGCCGGGGGTGGGGCTGGTCCGCATCTGGTCCGACAGCCCCGACACCGTCGGCATCGTCTGTTTCACCGTCGACGGATTCGCGCCCGGCCAGGTCGCCGCCTATCTCTCCGCCGAACACGCCATCGGCGTCCGCGACGGCCGCTTCTGCGCCCACCCGCTGCTCGCCCGCCTCGACCTGCCCGGTGGCGCCCTGCGCGCCAGCATCGGCCTCGGCACCACCGCCGACCACGTCGACCGGCTCGTCGCCGCCGTCACCACCCTGGTCACCGACGGCCCCGCCTGGGACTACACCGCCACCGACGGCCTCTGGAACCCGACTCCCGAAACCCGCCCCCTCGGCCCGGATTCGCCCGCGGGCGCCGCACCCTGCCTCCAGCCCTGAGCTTCCGGTTCCCCGCACCGGAAGGTTTGAGGGGAAAGTGATCTGGGTAACAGCCCCCGGATCGGTCGCGATGTAGCCCCCGCAGGTGATCGATCAGCCAAGGGGAGCACGTGAATCGACCGATACAGCCGCCCGATCCGTGGGCGCGGCCGCCCAGGCCGCAGGACAGGAAGCGGCGATGGCCGGTGGTCGCCGGGGTCTCGGCCGCCGGTGTGCTCGGGCTCGGGCTGGTGGCCGGGATCGGTGCGGGCGGGTCCGAGCGGGAGGCGGCCCCGGCGGCGACCAGTCGCGCCGTCGCCACCTCGACCACCACCCGGCCGACGACCACCACCGCGCCGCCGAGCGCCTCCACCACGTCCGCGGCGGACATCGCGACCGCCGCGCCGATCATCGTCCCGACCACGACGGTTGCGCCGCCGGTCCCGACCACGACCGTCGCGCCGCCGCCGGGGGTCGTCCCGCCGGTCGTCACGACCACCGTGCCCGCCCCGGTGCCCGCGCCTCGGATCGCCGATGTCCCCGCGCCGGAGGCGCCGTCGGTCCCGAGCGTCTACTACAAGAACTGCGCCGCCGCGAAGGCCGCCGGTGCCGCGCCGCTGCGTCGGGGCGACCCCGGGTACCGCTCCGGGCTCGACGGCGACGGTGACGGGGTGGCCTGCGAGCGGTAGGCGCGGCTCAGGTGTCCAGCGCGGTGGGCCGGTGGTAGCGGCCGTTGTAGTACAGCAGCGGCGCCGCGGCCGGGGACTCGTCGGTCTCGTCGTGGACCCGGGTGACCAGGCCGACGGCGAGCGCGTGATCGCCGATGTCGATGAGGTGGTGCAGGGACGCGCGCAGCCAGATCGGGGTGCCGTGCAGGACGGGCTCGCCGGTGTCCAGGGAGGTCCACAGGGAGCGGTCGGCGAAGCGTTCGGCGGCGCTGCGGGAGAAGCGGTGGGCCAGGTGGTGCTGGTGCTCGCCCAGGAAGTGGATGACCACGGACTCGGCGCCGCGCAGGGCCTCGATGCTCGACGAGGTGTGGGCGATGTTGAACGAGATCAGCGGCGGTTCCAGCGAGAGCGAGGCGAAGGAGGTCGCGGTGAAGCCGACCGGTCCGTGCTCGCCCGCCAGGGTGACCACGGTGACCCCGGCCGGATAGTGCCGCATCGACGCCCGGTACTGCTCGGCGGTGATGCCGCTCAGATCGTCGGGGACCAGGAGTCCGGTGGAGATCTCGGGGGGTTGCGCGTCGGCCACGTCCTCGAACGTACGCGCGCGCGGGCCGCACGCACAGCGCCGGTGCGCCCGGGTACGACCCAGATCACAGCGGTCGCGCTCAGTCCACGTCGAGGGGCAGCCCGGCGGTGATCCGCACGAGCTCGCGGAAACTGGTCCGGAACACGGTGTTCGGATGCCCGCCCGCGGCCCACAGCTCCCGGTGCCGGGACAGGGCGGTGTCGACCCAGGTGGGCAGGTTCGTCGGGTGGCCGACCGGCGCGAGGCCGGACAGGAACTGGCCGGTGACCTTCTCCGCCAGCGCGGGGGTCGCCTCGGTGAGCCGGCCTGCCAGGCGTTCGCTGGTCTTCGCCAGATCGACCCGGTGTCCGTCGGCGACCAGCAGCAGGACCGGGTCGTCGTCGAGCAGATAGACCCGGGCCAGGGTCATCGCGCCCGGCGCGGCGCCAAGGGCGCGCGCGGCCTCGGCCGCGGTCGGGGCCGGTGTATCAGGGGAAACGATGACACCGTGGTGACCGCGGGCGATGAGCGTGTCCGCGACCCGGCATGCGACCGGCGGTAGAGACGACCTGCGCATAGCTCCCAGGGTAGGGCTGTTGCAGCAGATGCGCCGGGGGAGAGCGGAATTGGTGCCGGTCGGTTTCCCGGGTGAAACGCGACGTAAATCCGGAGCGCCTGCTCTCCTACACTCGGACCATGACTGAATGGGTGGCCTTTACCGTCGAGATCTCCGAGCGCGTCGCGCAGGTGACGCTGACCGGGCCCGGCAAGGGCAATGCGATGGGGCCGGACTTCTGGCGCGAACTGCCGGAGATCTTCCGTGAGCTGGACGCGGATCCGCAGGTGCGCGCGGTCGTGCTCACCGGCGCGGGCAAGCACTTCTCCTTCGGCCTCGACCTGACCGCCATGGCGGGCACGCTGGCCACCGTCCTGGCCGACAACGCCAAGGCCGCGCCGCGCACCGCGTTCCTCAAGGACGTGCGCGCCATGCAGGCCTCGGTCACCGCGGTGGCCGAGTGCAGCAAGCCGGTGATCGCGGCGGTGTCGGGCTGGTGCATCGGCGGCGGTCTGGACCTGATCGCGGCCGCGGACATCCGCCTGGCCAGCGCCGACGCCCAGTTCAGCCTGCGCGAGGCCAAGGTGGCCATCGTGGCCGACATCGGTTCCCTGCAGCGCCTGCCGGGCATCATCGGCGAGGGTCACCTGCGCGAGCTGGCCTACACGGCCAAGGACATCGACGCGGCGCGGGCGGAGAAGATCGGCCTGGTCAACGACGTGTATCCCGATCAGGAGGCCGTGCTGGCCGCCGCGCACGCGCTGGCAAGGGAGATCGCGGCCAACCCGCCGCTGGTGGTCCAGGGCATCAAGGACGTGCTCGAGACCCGGACCGCGCCCGCCGTCGCCGAGGGTCTGCGGTACGTGTCGGCGTGGAACTCCGCGTTCCTGCCGTCGGCGGACCTGACCGAGGCCATCACGGCCGTGTTCCAGAAGCGCGAGCCCGACTTCAAGGGCGAGTAAAGCCAGGTAAAAAGGTTGCCCCAGGCAACCTCCTGTCCACATACTTGTATCACGCAACTATTTGATTGATACAAGCAACTGAGGATGGGGAGTGGATCGTTCCATCGATGCGATAGCGACGGAGCTGGTGCGGCTGTACCGGCTCCGCGAGCGCAACCTCGCGTACTACCGGGAGAAGGGCGGCATCGACCCGGCCGGTTTCCCGGTGCTGTTCCGCCTGCTGTGCGACGGGCCGATGCGCTCGGGCGCGCTGGCCGAGGCCGTGCACTCGGACGCCTCCACGGTCAGCAGGCAGGTGGCCGCGCTGGTCGAGCGCGGCCTGATCGAGCGCGCGGCCGACCCGGCCGACGGGCGGGCCACCGTGCTGACCGTCACCGAGGCGGGTCGCGAGGTCGCCGAGCAGATCCGCCGCCGCCGCTACGAGAGCGTCGCGGCCGTCACCGGCGAATGGCCCGAGACCGACCGGGCCGATTTCGCGCGACTGCTCGCGCGCTTCATCACCGACTTCGAGCGCGTGAAATCGGTGCGCCTCGACCGCGTCAGCGGAAAAGATCCTGTGAGAGAGAGCAATTCGTGACAACGACGACAACGGCGACGCCGGAATCCCCGGTGGGCTTCAGTCATCGCCAGATCTTGACCATCATGTCCGGGCTCATGCTCGGCATGCTGCTGGCCTCGCTGGACCAGACCATCGTGTCCACGTCCATCCGCACCATCGCCGACGACCTGCACGGCTACTCGCTGCAGGCGTGGGCGACCACGGCCTACCTGATCACCGCCACCATCAGCACCCCGCTCTACGGGAAGCTGTCGGACATGTTCGGCCGCAAGCCGTTCTTCATGGCGGCGATCGGCATCTTCGTGGCCGGCTCGCTGCTGTGCACCTTCGCGCAGTCCATGTACGAGCTCGCCGCCTTCCGCGCCTTCCAGGGCCTCGGCGCGGGCGGCCTGATGTCGCTGGCGCTCGCCATCATGGGCGACATCGTCAGCCCGCGCGAACGCGCCCGCTACCAGGGCTACTTCCTGGCCGTGTTCGGTACCTCCAGCGTGCTCGGCCCGGTGCTCGGCGGCCTGTTCGCCGGCCAGGACAGCCTGCTCGGCATCGCGGGCTGGCGCTGGGTCTTCCTGGTCAACGTGCCGGTCGGCCTGCTGGCGCTGGTCGTCGTGTCGCGCGTGCTGCGCCTGCCGCGCAAGCCGCACGCCACCCACCGCATCGACATCCCGGGCGCGATCGTGCTCGCAATCGGCCTCGTCCCGCTGCTCATCGTCGCCGAGCAGGGGCGCGAATGGGGCTGGAGCAGCGTGTCCTCGGTGGTCTGCTACGTGATCGGCGCGGCCGGTGTGCTCGGGTTCGTCGCCGTCGAGAAGTACATGGGCGACGCCGCGCTGATCCCGCTGCGCATCTTCGCCAACAAGACCTTCGCCCTCGGCGTCGTCATCTCCTTCGTGGTCGGCGCCGCCATGTTCGGCGGCATCTCGCTGCTGCCGCAGTACCTGCAGGTGGTGCGGGGCGCGGGCCCGACGCTGGCGGGTCTGCAGATGCTGCCGATGGTGCTCGGCCTGATGACCGGCTCGATCGTGTCCGGCCGCATCATCTCCCGCACCGGCCGCTACCGGGTCTTCCCGCTCATCGGCGCGTCCATGCTGACGCTCGGCCTCTTCCTGCTGCACCTGATCACCGCCGACACCCCGCTCTGGGTGACCATGCTGTTCATGGCCTGCACCGGCTTCGGTCTCGGCAACCTGATGCAGCCGCTGACGCTGGCCCTGCAGAACGCGCTGCCGCCCAAGGACATGGGCGTCTCGACCGCATCGGCCACCTTCTTCCGCCAGATCGGCGGCACGCTGGGCGTCGCGGTGTTCCTGTCCATCCTGTTCTCGCAGCTGACTCCCAACATCAGCGGCGAGCTGCAGTCCTCGGCCACCGACCCGGCCTTCCAGCAGGCGGTCGTGGCCGGAACGCAGAGCGCCAACCCGGCCGACGTCGCGCTGTCCAGGGGGCTCATCGCCCACGACACCTCGGCCGCGGGCCAGGTGCTGGAGGACAGTTCGGTGATCCAGCAGCTCAGCCCGGACCTGGCGCGTCCGTTCCAGGTCGGGTTCGCCGACTCCATGTCGACAGTGTTCCTGTCCGCGACCGGCCTCGCCCTGCTCGCGCTGGTGCTCGTGCTGTTCTGGAAGGAGGTGCCGCTGCGCACCGTCGGCGGCATCCAGGCCGGCGGACAGAAGCAGCCCGCCGACACCGCGCCGCCCGCCGAGGTGGGCACGACCGCGCTGCTGCCCGGCGGCGTCGCGGCCGACCCGGTCGCGGCCGAGACCGGTCACGCGGGCGCCCGCCGCGCGGCGGACCTGCCCGACTGACGCGACCGGGGCGCGGCGGCCGATCACGGGGATCGGTCCTCCGCGCCCCGGCGGCCCGAGGGTGGGGAAGGTGAAGCGACCAAGGTGAGGGGCGATCTCCCCCTAGGGGTGGCTGTTCGGGCGGTTCCGCGCCCATAACGTCTCCGGTGTCGGAAAACAACGCCACACAGGAGCACACATCATGCGCATCAAGTCCTTCATCGCCGCGGCCCTGCTGTCCGTCGCGACCGTCGCCGGGGTGTCGACGGTCGCCGCGGGCAGCGCCTCCGCCGTGGCGTACGGCACGTACTACGCCAGCTACTACACGCTCGACGCCTGCCGCGCCGACGGCGAGGCGCCGTCCACCGGCGGCTACTACTGGAGCTGCGAGGAGACCTACAGCGGCTGGGACCTCTACATCTGGTACTGAGGTGCCCTGGGGGACAACGGAAAGCGGGAGGCCCGGCATCGCCGGACCTCCCGCTTCCGCGTACGCGGCGGGCTCAGTGGCCGCCGTTCTCCTTCAGACGGGCGAACGCCTCGTCGATGATCTTCTCGGCCTCGGCGCGGCCGACCCACTCCGAACCCTTCACGAACTTGCCCGGCTCGAGGTCCTTGTAGCGCTCGAAGAAGTGCTTGATCGCGGCCAGCTCGAACTCCGGCACATCCGACAGTTCCTGGATGTGGTCCCAGCGGGGGTCGCCCGCGGGCACGGCCAGGATCTTGTCGTCGCCACCGGCCTCGTCGGTCATGCGGTACACGGCCACCGGGCGGGCCTCGACGATGACGCCGGGGAACACCGACTCGGGCAGCAGCACCAGCGCGTCGAGCGGGTCACCGTCCTCGCCCAGGGTGTTCTCGATGTAGCCGTAGTCGGCCGGGTAGGCCATCGACGTGTAGAGGTAGCGGTCGAGCCGGACGCGGCCGGACTCGTGATCGACCTCGTACTTGTTGCGAGAACCCTTGGGGATCTCGATGGTGACGTCGAACTCCACGCCATCTCCTTGTTCGCTCGGAAGCTGATCTCACCGACTCGCCAGATCGTTCTGGGGAACCGTTGCGCAACGAGGATAGTGTGGTGTCCGGATACACGGGTGCGGCAGGCGGCCGGAGGAGTTCCCCTCACCGTGTCATGGGGCTGGAGGAGCGGTACCGGTCATGGATGGTGGAAACGGGACGAACCCCGGTGTGCTCGTCACCGGGCGTCGGCGCGCGCGCTGGATCTGGCTCGGTGCCGCGCTGACGGTGCTGCTCGTCGCGGTCGCGGCGGTGCTGGTCGTGGTCCGGCCGTGGACACCGGAGTTCCGCCACGGCGGGCTGGAGATCGAGGCGGCGCCGACACCCCAGCGGGTCGACCCGCAGCTCGACCCGGCCGGGCCGGGGGCGCCCACACCGAGCCGGGCGGGCGTGGCCGCGGCGCTCGCCGCCGTGGCGACCAGCCCGGACCTCGGCGTCTTCGCCGCGCGGATCACCGACGCGGCCAGCGGGACCGTGCTGTGGAGCCAGACCCCCGATCAGGCGATGATCCCGTCCTCCACCGCCAAGGTCATGACGACCGCCGCCGCGCTGCTGACCCTGCCCGCCGAGCACCGGCTGGTCACCCGGGTCGTCGCCGGGTCCGCGCGGGGCGAGCTCGTCCTCGTCGGCGGCGGCGACCCGACGCTGACCGCGGCGGCCGACGGCAAGGGCTACTTCACCGACGCGCCCAGACTCGCCGACCTGGTCGCGCAGATCCGCTCCTCGGGCCGCACGGCCGACACCATCGTCGTCGACACCTCCGCCTACACCGGGCCGACCATGGCCCCCGGCTGGGACCCGGTCGACATCGGCGACGGCTCGATCGCGCCGATGGAACCGGTCATGCTCGACGCGGGCCGCCTCGACCCGTCCCAGGACTACTCGCCGCGCACCGCGACCCCCGCCCTCGACGCCGGGCGCAGGCTCGCCTCCGACCTCGGCCTCGACCCGGGCCGGGTCCGCGTCGGCCAGGCGCCCGCGGGGGCGACCGAGGTCGCCAGGGTGCAGTCCGCGCCGCTGCGAACCCGCCTGCACGACATGATGATCCACTCCGACAACGTGCTCGCCGAAGCCGTCGGCCGCGAACTCGCCGTGCTGCTCGGCCGCGAGGCGTCCTTCGCCGGGGCGACCGCCGCCGTCACCGACACCCTGCGCACCGCGAAGTTCGACGTCACCGGGCTCGTCCTGGCCGACACCAGCGGGCTGTCCGTCGACGACCGCGTGCCGCCGCGCCTGCTCGACAGCATCCTCGCCGTCGCCGCCCAGCCGGCAGGCGCCGCCACGGGCGGCCCGACCGGCACCGCCCGGCCCGAGAACGACCCCCGCGCAAGCACACTGGCACCCATGCTCGACGACCTGCCCGTCGCGGGCGGCACCGGCACCCTCGCGGTGCGTTACGTCGACCGCAACCGGGACGGCGCGGGCTGGGTGCGCGCCAAGACCGGAACTCTGACGGTGGCCAGCGCGTTGGTCGGGTATGTGCTCGACCGCGACGGGCGGGTGCTCACCTTCGCGCTCATGTCCAACGAGCGGCCGCCGGAGGTCTCCCGGCCCGCCCTGGACGCCGTCGCGACCGCACTGCGCAACTGTGGATGCTCCTAGACGGGTGGGTGGCCATGACCGACGAGAAGAACCGTAGGAATCCGGGATTCTCCGGCGTGGTCGACTGGCGGCTGGCCGCCCGCACGGGCGCCGCGCTCGTCCCCGCCGGTCCCCGTGCCACCCGGTTCGACGCCGAACAGGTCGTCGCCGAGCTCGCCGACGCGTCGGTGCGCGCCGAGGGGCCGGTCCGCGAGGTCTCCGGGCTGCTCGACGACCAGCCGGTGCCCGCCGCCCGCGTCGTCGACCGGCCCGGCTGGATCCGCGCGGCCGCCGACTCCATGGCCACGCTCACCGGCACCGAACCCGGGGAGAAGTCCGGGCTGGCGGGCAAGCCCGCCGGGATGCAGGCGGGCGCCATGCTGGCCTTCCTGTCCACCGCGATCCTCGGCCAGTACGACCCCTTCACCGGCCGCGACGGCACCCTGCTGCTGGTCGCGCCCAACATCGTCACGGTGGAGCGGGCGCTGCGGGTCGATCCGAGCGACTTCCGGCTCTGGGTGTGCCTGCACGAGGTGACCCACCGGGTGCAGTTCTCGGCCTCGCCGTGGCTGGCGGGCTACATGCGCCAGAACGTCGACGTCCTCGGCGCGGTCGGCGACGAACCCTTCGCCGAGATCCTGAACCGGCTCGTCGCCGAGGTGCGCAGCCGGCGCGCAGGCGCGGACGATCCCAACAGCAAGGGCATCGTCGGCCTGCTCCGCGCCGCCCAGGCCCCGCCCCAGCGCGAAGCCCTCGACAACCTGCTCATGCTCGGCACGCTGCTGGAAGGCCACGCCGACCACGTCATGGACGCCGTCGGCCCCGCCGTCGTCCCGACCGTTGCCGACATCCGCGCCGCCTTCGACCAGCGCCGCCGCAAGGCCGCCAACCCCGTCCAGCGCGTGCTGCGCGCCCTGCTCGGCATGGACGCCAAACTCGCCCAGTACGTCCGGGGCAAGAAGTTCGTCGACGCGGTCGTCGACCAGGTCGGCGTCGCGCGGTTCAACGCGATCTGGACCGGACCGGACACGCTGCCACGCACCGACGAGATCGAGGCGCCCGAACGCTGGGTCGCCCGCGTCCTCGGCTGAGCGCGAACGCTCGCCGCCCGCCGGGTCCGGCGAGCGCGAACCGGCCTCGGTCCGCGACCGCCGACGGCGCGGTAGCCTGCCGATATGTTGCTGCCGGAGACCGACGCGGTGCTCGCGGTCCGGCGCGCGGTGCGGGCCTGGCGGGACGCCGTCGGCTGCTGGTCGGTGGCGGTCGCGGTCTCGGGCGGCGCCGACTCGCTCGCCCTCACGGCGGCGGCCGCGGTCGAGATCCCCGACGTGCGCGCGCTGGTCGTCGATCATCGGCTGCAGGCGGGCAGCGATCACGTCGCGCGCTGGGCCGCCGAATCGGCGCAGCGGCTGGGGTGCCGCGAGTCGCTGGTCCTCCCGGTCGACGTGGTCGGCGAGGGGGGTCCCGAGGCGGCCGCCCGCGACGCCCGGTACGCGGCCCTCGACGCGGCCCGCGACCGCAGGCCGGTCCTGCTCGGGCACACCCTCGACGACCAGGCCGAGACCGTGCTGCTCGGGCTCGCCCGCGGGTCCGGCGGGCGGTCCCTGCGCGGGATGACCGCCTGGCAGGCGCCCTGGGGCCGCCCCCTGCTCGGCGTGCGCCGCGCCCAGACCCGGCAGATGTGCGCGGACCTCGGCCTCACCCCCTGGGAGGACCCGCACAACAGCGACCCCGCCTACACCCGGGTCCGCGTCCGGACCGAGGTGCTCCCGCTGCTCGAGGAGGCACTCGGCGGCGGCGTCGCCGCCGCCCTGGCCCGCACCGCCGCCCAGCTGCGCGAGGACGGGGACGTGCTCGACGAACTGTCCGCCGACCTGCTCCGCCGGGCGGGGACGGGCACGGCCTCTGATGAGCCCGGCCTGTCGATCGAGACCCTGGCCACTGCCCCCGCCGCCCTGCGCAAGCGGGCGATCCGCGCCTGGCTGGCCGAACGGGGCGTGAGCGGGCTCATGAACAGCCATTTACAGGCGATCGACGCCCTGGTGACCGCGTGGCGCGGGCAGGGGGGCGTCGCGGTGGCGGGTGGCGGACCGGGGTGGAGGTTGGTCGTGACGCGCGAACATGGCACGCTGACCTTGCGCAGCCAGCCGCGCGCGACCGCGCGCCGACCAACACGAAGGGAAACCGACTGACGTGTACGGAGACGACATCGCGTCGGTGCTGATCACCGAAGAGCAGATCAAGGCCAAGACCGACGAGCTGGCCGAGCTCATCGCCAAGCGGTACCCGCCGGACTCTCCCGAGGGCGACCTGCTGCTGGTCGGCGTCCTCAAGGGCGCCATCTTCTTCATGACCGACCTCGCCCGCGCCCTGCCCATCCCCACCCAGATGGAATTCATGGCCGTGTCCTCCTACGGCTCGTCGACCTCCTCCTCCGGAGTCGTCCGCATCATGAAGGACCTCGACAAGGACATCGCCGGCCGCAACGTGCTCATCGTCGAGGACATCATCGACTCCGGTCTCACCCTCTCGTGGCTCAAGCGCAACCTGTCCACCCGCAACCCGGCCTCGCTGGAAGTGGTCACCCTGCTCCGCAAGCCCGACGCGCTGCGCACCCCCGTCGACGTCGCCCACGTCGGCTTCGACATCCCCAACGAGTTCGTCGTCGGCTACGGCCTCGACTACGCCGAGCGGTACCGCGATCTCCCCTACATCGGCACCCTCGACCCCAAGGTCTACTCCTGACCCGACCCCACCCGCTCGAGCGCGCGTAGGTCGCGCTCGAGCGCGCGGAAGACCAGATACGCGCCCGCGAACAGGACGACGCTGCCCAGCGCGAGCACGCGCACGGCGCCGATGATGCGGGTGAGGTCGCCGGTCGGGAGCAGCGTGGCCGAGGCGACGGCGAACAGCGGAATGGACGCGGCCAGCAGCAGGTAGACCGTGCAGCGCCGCCGCAACGCGCGCAGCCGGACGACCTCGTCCGCGCCGATCCGGTTGTCGCCGAGGAACATCGGATACACGCTGCGCACCATGAAGAACGTGACGAGCAGGAACGGATAGGCCAGCGCGATCGTCGCGCAGATCAGATGCGCCGCCAGGATGTGGGCGAAGTCGGCGAGACTCATCCACTCGTGCCCAGCCCACATGCCGAACGGGACGGTCAGCGCGCTCACTATCCACAGGACCAGCACCACCGCGACGGTGCGGTCGCCGAGCAGCAGCGCCTCGGCCCGCGCGCGAGCGAGGACGTCCGGCGTGACGGGCCCGCCCCGCCGCAGCGCGCCGGGCACGGTGACCACGTGCCGGCTCAGATACAGCAGCAGCGCGGCGCCGAGCGCGAAGCTCAGCGGGTTGGACACCGCGGTCGACGCGGCGAAGTACGCGCGCGTCTCGTCGGAGAACTGCGCCATGACCAGCGTGTTGCTCTGTTTGATCTCGTAGAGCGATGCCAGGGCGTTCGGGACCATCACCGCCAGCGCGACCAGCGGCAGGCGCCACCGGCGCAGCCGCACCCGCGGAGCGATCGGCGGCGGATCGACGAGGTCGCGCGCCCGGGGGTCCAGGCAGAGGGTCAGCCGCCGGGCCAGGGTCGCGGCGTCGGGTCGATCGCCGGAACCCATGCACCGCACGAGGATCCGCGCCAGCGCGGGCGGGCAGTCGGCGGGTGGTTCGCGGTCGGCGCCGGGCTCGGCGCCCGTGAGCATGCGCCACAGCAGCCGCGCGAGCGCCTCGACGTCCGCGGCGGGGTCGGCGTCGGGTCCGGTGAAGCCGCCCAGCTTCGCGATGCCCTCGGCCGTGAACAGCACATCGCCCGCGGTGATGGCGCCGTGCCGGACACCGTTGCGGTCGGCGTAGGCGAGCGCCGACGCGAGTTCGGCGCCCACCCTGGCCACCGTCTCCGGCCAGCTCAGGGCGGCGATCTCGGCGCGCACCCGCGAATCGGCGGGCCGGATCTCGCCCCGGCTCTCCATCGCGGCGTCCACCGCGCGCAGGAGGCGACGGCCACCGTCGTCCGGGTCGCCCGGCGCGGCGGGGATCTCGCGCGCGGTGCCGCCGGGCAGGTACTGCGAGTGCACCATCATCGCGTCCGCGCCGCCGAGACGGACCGGGCGATGGTCGAACACCCGGACGATCGACGGATGGTCCAGCTCGGCGGCGGGCCGCGCCGCCTCGCCGAGCACGAACCGCAGGGCGACCACGCGCTGCATCGACCGCTGCCTGGCGAGGAAGACCCGGCTCCGCTCGCCGGTGTGCAGGGCGGTGAGCAGGTCGAAGTCGTCGACGCGGTGCCCGGGGGCGAGGTCGGCGAGGGGGCTGTCGACGATCAGGACGTTGTCCTCGGTCCACGCGGCGGCCCCCGTGTCGGCCACGGTGACACTCACCGGCGCGGCTCCGCGGTCTCGGAGCTCGCGCCCCAGCGGGCGCGGTCGCCGTGGCGGTCGTCGCGGTCGGGCGACACCACGCGTTCCAGGGCCTGCAGGTCGGCTTCCAGCGAGCGGAAGAGCTGGTAGGAGCCGATGAAGGCGATGATCGCGCCGACGCACAGGACCCGGACGGCCACGATGACCATGGGGATGTCGGTGGGCGGGAGGAAGGTCACGCCCGCGACGGCGAGCAGGGGGATGGAGGCGGCGACCGCGAGGTACCAGTTGCAGCGCCGGTCGAGGGCGCGCAGGTTGCGGCCGTCGGCGTCGCTGATCTCGCCGTGCCGGAGGAAGACCGGGTAGACGCAGCGGACCAGGTAGAAGTTCACCAGGAAGAACGGGTACGCCACCGCGATCGCCCCGCACACCAGCAGCGAGGCGAAGAAGTGCACCACCGCGAAGGACGGGACCTCGCCCGCCGCCAGTCGCAGCGCGATCGGGAAGGTCACCCCGGCGAGCGCCCACAGCGAGAAGGCGACGATCACCGTCCGGTCGCCGAAGCGCAGGGTGTCGGCGCGGGCGCGGCGCAGGGTGTCGGGGTCGTAGCGTCGACCCTTCCGCAGGCCGCGCGGCACCCAGATCACGTGTCTGCCCAGGTAGACCAGGATGGCGGTGCCGATGGGGAAGTACACGAGGTTCACCGCGGCGGTGATGACGATGAAGGTCTGCTGCGCCTCCTCGCTGAGCCTGCTCACCACCAGCTGCTGGTTGTGCACGATGTTGTACCAGGACGCCAGGATGTTCGGGATGCCGATGGCCAGGACGAGGATGAGCAGCGGGTACCGGCGCAGCCGCAGCCGCCAGCTGTCGGGCGGCGGGTCGACCAGATCGCGGGCGCGCGCGTCGAGGCACATCTCGAACTGGGCGGCCAGCACGCCGCCGTCGGCCCAGCGCGCGGTGCGTTCGGGTTCCAGGCAGGTCAGCAGGACCCGGCGCAACGCGGCGGGACAGTCCGGGGGCACCCGGTCGAGAGCGGCCGGTTCCACGCCCGCGCTGCGGCGCTCGAGCATGGACTCGAGGGTCGTCTGGTCGCCCTGCTCGCCGATGGCGCTGTCGTCGAAGGGCTTGGCGCCCGTCAGCAGCTCCCACAGCAGCACGCCGAGGGAGTAGATGTCGGCGCGGGTGTCCAGATCGGCGGCGGTGCGGGCCATCCCGGGGTGGCAGGCCTGCAACTGCTCGGGCGACATGTACGACAGCGAGCCGCCGAAGTAGGCGACGGGGCTGGTCCCGGCCACCGAGCGGCTGAAGCTGATGTTGAAGTCGGCCAGCTTCGGCACGCCCTCCGCGGTCAGCAGGACGTTGGCCGGTTTGACGTCGCGGTGCAGCACGCCGTGCGCGGCGGCGTACTCGAGCGCCTCGGCGAGCCGCCTGCCCAGCCAGGCCACCGTCTCCGGCCAGGTCAGCTCGGCGATCTCGTCGCGCACGCTGGAGTCGGTCGGTCGGATCTCGCCCTTCTCCTCCATGGCCGCGTCGACGGCGTCGAGCAGCAGCCGGCCGCTGCGCTCCGCGGGCGGAGTGGCGCGGACCCAGCGCAGCAGGCCGAGCAGGGTCCCGCCGGGCAGGAACTGCATGTAGAGCAGGCGCAGGCGCCGCGACCCGGCGGTGGCGGGGTCGACCTGGTCGAGCAGCTGCTGGTCGAAGACGCGCACGATGTAGTCGTGGTCGAGCTGGGCCAGGGTCTGCGGTTCGGTGCCGTGGTCGGCGGAGATCTTCACCGCGACCAGCCGCTGCAGCGACCGCTGCCTGGCCAGGAACACCCGCGCGAACGCGCCGGAACCGAGCCCGGTGAGCAGCTCGAAGTCGCCGACCCGCTGACCGATCTCGATGCGGTCCAGGTAGCCGAGGCCGCCCGCCGAGGACGGGCCGTCGGCGGTCGCGGTCATGGTGAGGTCCAGGTGGGGAGCGGTCACCTCCCCGGCCGATGCGCGGGTCATGTCGGTACTACGGGTGCGGGACGGGTCCTGGTTCACCGGCGCGGGCGCGGTGGGTTCGCCCAGCGAGCTGCGGCGGGTCGACTGGTCGAGGTCGTCGCTGTTGAGCAGGGCCTGGAGGGCGCCGGCCTGGTACGGGTATTCCCGCAGGCAGTCGCGCGGGTCGACCCGCTCGCCGACGTGCCTGCGGATGACGAACTCCTCGAACACCAGCCCGGCGGGCAGCACGGTGACGTCGAGTTCGGGGAAGTCCAGGCAGTACTCGGCGAGCCGTTTGCGGTCGACCTCGTGCTCGTCGGGCAGCAGCCAGCGCCTGCGCAGATCGATGCGGATCAGTTCCAGCAGGGCGTGCAGGCGCAGGGTGGTGGCGTCGGGCAGGAACGCCGCGATATCGGGCGGGGGCGTGCCGGGGCTGCGCTCGGCGTCGGTCCAGGCCGCGGCGAACGCCTCGATCGGATCGGCGCGCACGCCGGGTGGCCGACCCGGTCCTGGCTCCCGCGCCGTGTCATTGCCATCGCTAACATTCATCGACCGACCTAAGGTTCGCGCGGATCGGTGCGAAATTCCTTCCGCCACACCCGACGTCATCGTCCCCGAGCCGTACCCGAAATGATAACTTGCGCTGCGAGAGCAGATCACCCGATTACCGACGACGTGACGGGGGCGACGCAGCATGGACGACCGCACTGCCATGGCATTCGGCTTGGATTCGACCACTGACCCGCTCCCCGGGATCGACGTCACGTCGGTCACCGGCGCGTTCCCGATCGGGGGGCCCGCGGGTGCGCTGGCGGCGCGGGTCCGCGAGGGCGCGATGGCGCCGACCGCCGCCGTCGACGACGCGCTGACCCGGATCGCCTCGGAGAATCCCAAGATCAATGCCTTCCGCGCGGTCCGGGCCGACGCCCGCGCCGACGCCAGGGAACTGGCCGCGCACCCCGAACTGGACATGTTGCCGCTGGCCGGCGTGCCGGTGGCGGTGCGGGAGCGCCCCGGCCACGCCGACGTCGCGACGCTGACCCGGCTGCGTGGCGCGGGCGCGATCGTGGTCGGGACGACGGCCGCGCCGGAACTCGGCCTGTGGGCGACCACCGACGCGCCGGGACGGGTCACCCGCAATCCGCGCGACGTCGGCCGGACCGCGGGCGGTGCGGCCGGTGGCGCGGCGGCGGCCGTCGCGGCGGGGCTGGTCCCCATCGCGCACGGCGACGACGGCATCGGCTCGGTGCGTATCCCGGCCGCGGCCTGCGGGGTGTTCGGCATCGAGCCGGGCAGGCCGGTGGATTCCGCGCCGGGCGCGCCGGGTGCCCACGAACGCGGCGGCGTGCTGACCACGACGGTCTCCGACGCGGCGCTGGCGCTGTCGGTGCTGTCGGACCGGGCCGACCTCGCCGAGGTGCAGCGGCCGGGGCGGCTGCGGATCGGGGTGGCGGTGGCGCCGCCCGCGCGGCTGCTGCGCGTGGACCGGTACTGGACGGCGGCGGCCATCTCCGCGGGCATGCACGCGGCCGCGATCGGGCATGCCGTGGAACCCGTCGAGGTGCCCTACGGCGACGCCGCGCTGTCGGCCCTGCTGCGCTGGACGACGACCGGCCTCGACGCGGCGCCGGGCCTGCTACCCCGGCGGACCCGCACGCATCTGGCGGTGGGCAGGCTGGTCCGGCGACTACGCCTGGTCCGGTCGCGTCAGATCGACCGGGCCGAAGCCACCCTGCTCGACTTCTTCGAGAACTACGACGTGGTGATCACTCCCACGCTCGCCGCGCCGCCGCCGAGGGCCCGTCAGTGGAGTACCCGCGGCTGGTGCGCCAACGTCGCCTGCTGCGTGCGCTTCGCGCCGTTCACCGCCGTGTGGAACCTGGTCGGCTGGCCCGCGGCGTCGCTGCCCATGGGCACCCATCCGCACGCGCACACCCCGCTGGCCGCCCAGCTGGCCGGTCCGCCCGGCAGCGAGGCGACGCTGCTCGGGCTGGCCGCCCAGCTCGAGCAGCTCGGGTAGCCGGACGGCTCAGACCGCGACGGCCTGCGGCTGCTGCGGTTCGGAGAAACCGCCGTCGACGGCCCGGCCCGCGAATTCCAGGATGGTCGGGCGGGTGTCGTCGGCCCGCCAGGCCACCGCCAGCTCGCACGGGGTCAGCCCGGAGACCGGGCGCGCGGTCAGGCCGGGCCAGCGGTACATCGGGACGTTGTTCTCGGCCAGCAGGCACACGCCGAGGCCGAGGCTGACGGCCTCGAGCTTGTCCTCGGGGGTGGCCGCCTCGGCGCCGATGCGGGCGGCGCGGCCGCCGCGGGCGTCGTTGCCGAGCCAGAAGTCACGGACCGCGCCCGCCTCGGTCGGCAGAGCGATGAACGGCTCGTCGAGCAGGTCGGCGAAGTCGATCGTCTCCTGGTCGGCCAGGGGGTGGTTCTCCGGTAGGAGGATCCAGCGCGGCTCGGTGCGCAGCACCTGCCAGCGGTAGCGGTTGGGGTCGGGCAGGGGCAGCCACACCAGCGCCAGGTCGGCCTGGCGGCCGGCGAGCCCGCTGGACGGGTCGTTCCACGACGCGGCGTGCAGCGCGAGGCGGTGGCCGCTGGCGCTCTCCAGGTCGTTGATCAGCCCGCGGCCGAGCGCGGACTGGATGCCGACGCGCAGCACCTCGCCGGCTTCCTGCAGGGAGACGTTGGTCACCTCCCACAGCTCCAGGATCTTGCGGGCGCCTTCCAGCAGTTCCTTGCCGGCGACGGTCAGCGCGACGCTGCGCTGGTTGCGGTCGAACAGGACGACATCGAGCTGACGTTCCAGCTGGCGGATCTGCCGGGACAGGGTGGGCTGGGCGATGCGCAGCCGCTGTGCGGCGTTGGTGAAGTGCAGTTCCTCAGCGACGGCGACGAAATACCGCAGATCGCGCAAGTGCGGGTCCATAGCCCCTTGCTATCAGAATCGGTCGGGAAATTCCAGCCAAAACAGGCATGAAAGTTCGCGTAAGCGGATGAAAAAAGACGCCAGGTCTGTAATCAACAGCATATGGCCTGGCGTGGTGGTTCGCATCACCGGCCGGGTGATCGTGTGGCGTTCGCCCGGCCGGTCGGTAGGCGACGAGTGATTCGGTCGACTGACCTGCGAATTCCGGTGTTCGGCGAGGCCGGAGCCTCGTGTGCGCCGGCCGCGCGGGGCGCGCCGGCAATCTCCGGGAAACCCGGGAAAGCCGACGCCTCACCGTCATTCGCGCCGAGATGTGATGTTCGACACAGTTGGGTTTAGCTGGTCGACTGACCGGTCGCGTTGCGGCGCAACCGGAGCAGCGACGGCACATCGATCCGCCGCAACCCGCGGGCCCCCGCGGCCCGCATCGCGCCGAGGGAGAAGGTCACCTTCGACATGTCGTAGGGGAACCAGAGCACTTCCTTGGTCATGGTCGGCACCATCGGCTTGGTGATGGCCTGCGGCCTGCAGTACTTGCGCAGACCCGCCGCGCCGCCCCAGCGCGCGCCGATCCCGGACTGGCCCCAGCCGCCCATGGGCATCGCGAAACTGAACAGGTTCGCGAACACGTCGTTGATGTTGACCGCGCCCGCGTTCAGGCGGCGCGCCACCCGCTCGCCCGCGGCCTTGTCCCCGGTCCACACCGAGGCCGACAGGCCGTAGATCGAGTCGTTGGCCAGCGCGATCGCCTCCTCGGCGTCGGCCACCTTCATCACCGGCAGGGTCGGGCCGAAGGTCTCCTCGCGGATGCACGACATCGAGTGATCCACGTCGACCAGCACCGTCGGCTCGAAGAACGTGCCCTCGCCGGTGCGCTTGCCGCCGGTGGTGACCCGCGCGCCCGCGGCGACCGCCTCGTCGACATGACGCTGCACGATGGCCGCCTGGTTCTCGTTGGCCAGCGCGCCGACGTCGTGCGCCGCGACCTGCCCGTCCCGGCCGAGGCGCAGCGCGGCGACGGCGTCGGTCAGCTTGGTGACGAACTCGTCGTACACCGGCGCCTCGACGTAGACCCGCTCCACCGAGATGCACACCTGGCCCGCGTTGAACATGCCACCGAACGCGATGCCGTGCGCCGCGCGGTCGAGGTCGGCGTCGGCCAGCACGATCGCCGGATCCTTGCCGCCGAGTTCCAGGCTGTAGGGCACGAGCCGCTGCGCGCAGCGCTCGGCGATCCTGCGGCCGGTGGCGGTCGAGCCGGTGAACTGGATGTAGTCGGCCTGCTCGACCACCGCGGCGCCGGTCTCGCCCGCACCGGTCACCACGGTGAAGACCGGCGGCGCGCCGATCTCGGCCCAGCCGCGGGCCAGATGCACCGCCGAGAGCGGCGTGACCTCCGACGGTTTGAGGATCACCGCCGCGCCCGCCGCCAGCGCCGGGATGACGTCGATGACCGGCATGGCCAGCGGGAAGTTCCAGGGCGTGATGACCCCGACCACCGGATACGGCCGGTAGGCGACGGTCAGCTTCTTCACCCGGGCCAGCGGGCTGTGCGGCGACGGATGATCGTCGGCCAGGAAGGAGGCCGCGCGCCGGGCGTAGTAGCCGGTCAGGTCGACGGCGAAGGCGGGGTCGATCAGGGCGTCGACCCGCGGTTTCGCCGACTCCGACTGCAGCGTGTCGGCCAGCGCCTCGGTGTTGTCGATGAGCCAGTCCTGCAGCTTCAGCAGCCAGTGCTTACGGCCTTGTGGGCCGAGGGCCTCCCAGGCGGGCTGGTGCTCGCGCAGCGCGCGCACGGCGTCGGCGACCGCGTCGGGGGAGGTCAGCGGGACGGTGCCCACCTGTTCTCCGGTCGCCGGATTTCGTACTTCGATGACTGTGTCGGTCACGTCGTCCACTCCCACTGCGTTGTGTGAATCACTGCTCACTATTCCGGAGAGAGACGGATCGAGGGCGCGGTTCGGCCACCCTTCCGTTCCGCGGCCGGAGAAATCCCGGCGCGGATCGGGTACCGGCCGGGCGAGGACCGCCGGGCCGGTGCGACGAGCGCGGACTCAGTCCTGCGCGGCGCCCTCGCGCGCGGCGATGCGCCGCAGCGGGGGTTCGGTGGCCGGCGGGACCCGCCGATCGGGGAGTTCGGCCAGCAGCGTCGTCGTCGCCGCGGCGATCGCCGCGACGGCTTTGTCGACGGCCGGTTTGGTGGTGCTGCTCAGGCCCGAGATGCCGCCCACCTTACGCACGTATTGCAGCGCGGCAGCGTAGATCTCCTGCTCCGTCGCCGCGGGTTCGAGACCGCGCAGAACGGTGATATTTCGACACATGCGGAAACGATAGACCCGACCACGGAGTCCTGGCAGGACAAGAACACAGGTATCTGAAATTCGCATGACGCACTCAATGGCGCGATCGGCCACATCTCCCGGTCAGCGCACTAGACTCGCCGACATGCCTGCCCGGGGAGTACCAGAGCTGACCACGTTTCCCTACCCCGAACTGGACGAGCGGGAGGAAGACCACTGGTCGGGCGCCGACATCACCGACGACGAATTGCGCGGCCTGGCGCTCGGCGCTTTCTACTCCACCCGCTGGGACGCTTTCCACGATTCCCTGCTGCTGGGTCCCGAACGCGAACATCCGCTCGGCGACCGCCGCGAACTCGCCATCGACACCCTGACCGGCGCCTGGGGTATCACCGACGGCACCGAGGCCCGCGCCTCCATGGAACAACTGCTCGAGGGCATGCACGCCCCGCTCTACGCGCTGGTCCACCCCCTGGTGATGGCGTCCATCAACGCCAGCGAGCGCGACCGTTTCGGCGAACGCGCCGACCGGCACCGCGCGTTCCTGCGCCAGGTCGGGTCGTTTCGGGGGATGGACAATCCCGAGGCGCTGGTCCGCGATTACGACATCTGGTCGCAGGCGATAAAGATCGGTTTCACCGAACACCTGGCCCGCCCCCTGCCCAACGACATCCAGGCCTGGGATCTGGCCCGCGTGGTCGCCGTCGCCCGCATGGCGTTCACCGCCGGATATCTCGAAGCCGACGTCGCCTGGGAGTACGTCATGCGCGCGCTGCCGCCCGCCAAACGCCGCTACCGCAACTGGCGCCAATTCGGCGACGCCTACCTGACCGGCTGGACCTATTGGCAGGCCACCGAGGACCTCGCCGAACTCAAGAACGGCGGCGTGGACCGCCGCATGGAAATGCTCCGCCTCTGGACCCGCCCGACGAGCCCCTGGCGCCGCATAGAACTCGTCTGAGGGGCAGAAGACCACCACACTTCCGCCTCGCCTCGCCCACACCCCCGGCCGACTTCGGCCACGAACAGGGCCACCCCCGGCCGACCTCGAGGAGGCCCCGCCGCGCAGCGGCGGCTCGCGGCCGCCTCGACGAAACGCGACCCGAGACAATGCGGCAAAGCCGCGAGTATCGGGTCGCGTTTCGTCGAGGCCCGAAGGGCCGCGACCCGAGCGCGCCAGCGCTCCACATCACAGCGCCCGCAGGATCCCTCGGCCGTAGCGCTGGAATTGCGTGTCGTCGACCATGCCGAGCGAGTGCCGTTCCACCAGCAGTTCCCATTCGGCGTACAGCTGGGACACACCCGGGTCGGCCGGGCCCGCCGCGCCGTCGGCGGCCTGCTTGCGGACGGCGAAGTTGACCGCGCAGGCGACCCGTTCGGTGTCTGCCCGGTCCGCGCCGGCGAAGTGCAGGGTGCGGTTGCCGTCGAGGATGTCGAGTCCGGGGCCGCCGTGCCGGGCGTCGACCTCGCCGGGGGCGGAGTGCGCGCGCTCGGTGGTGCGGGCGCCGAGCACGGCCGCGACGGGCAGTTCGAAGGCGTAGCGGTCGCCGTTGCCGATGCCGATGAACAGCAGCCGGGTGGTGGTGGCCGCGAGCAGGCCGTTGCCCCGGCCCGCGGGCGGGGTGGCCGCGGCGACGGCGGTCTCGAGCACGTATTCGTCGGCGGTGACGTAGCGGTGCAGGGCGGCGACGGCCGAGCGGGCCTCGCGGCGCGGCGCCATGCGGCGCACGGCGCGTTCCACGTCGGCGCGGACCGGGCCGGACTTGCCCCATTCGGGCTCCGGCGGGGTCAGGTCGGGCGCGGCGACGTCGATGCGCTGGGTGGCCATGATCTGGTCGTTGATCTGCTCGACGATGCTCAGGGCCGCGGGCACGTCGTGCTCGGCGATGAGGACCGGGAGCGGGGTGCGGTCGGCGGGCACGCCGGTCAGCACGGGTGTCGGGTAGCGGAGGTAGATCTCGATGACGACGGCGTCGTCGGCCCGCCGGTTGAGCCGGACCTTGAGCAGGTCGGCGATCGGCACGTCCAGGACGCGCTCACCGTCGGTACCCGGGCGCAGGACGGTCAGCCGCCCACGTCCGTGGCGCAGAATCGCTGTGGGTGTTCGTAGCTCGACGATCTCCATACCCCCTGCGCGGTTGTCGTGTCGCCGCCAACCATAAAGGCGGCGTGACATGATTGTGGTCACTTGCATGAACCCGGTCGGAGAGTTCGGGAACCTCCTCTGTTCTCCGGCCGTTTACCAGTGCAACTGCACCTGCAGCCGAACTGCGCGATGTATCGAACTAGACCGTACGCGGTAACGTGGCATGTCCGCACCCGAACCCCGCCGAGATCGACGCTTCGTCAGGCAAGACCCGGAGAAATCACCGGAAAGGACTGGGCCGTCCGGCCGACGCTCTATGAACCGCAAGACAGTGTTTCGCACGTTGGCGATCGTTTCGGGCATTCTGCTCGTGATCTGGCTGTTCAGCTTCCTCAGCGACGACACGCGTGGCTGGGAGGACGTCGACACCTCGGTCGCGCTGAGTCAGCTCGCCGACAAGGACAACGTCAAGAACGTGCAGATCGATGACAAGGAGCAATCGCTCCGCATCGAGCTGAAGAACGGCAACGACGCGACCAAGGGCTCGAACAAGATCATCGCCCAGTACCCGGGTTCCTCCGCGACCCAGGCGCAGATCTTCGACGCGGTCAAGGCCTCGGGCGCCAGCTACGACACGGTGGTCAAGCAGGAGTCCTGGTTCAACCAGCTGCTGCTGTTCTTCCTGCCGTTCCTGGTGCTGCTTGCCCTGTTCGTCTTCGTCATGGGCCGCATGCAGGGCGGCGGCCGCGGCGGCATGATGGGCTTCGGCAAGTCCAAGGCCAAGCTGCTGAGCAAGGACATGCCCAAGACCACGTTCGCCGATGTCGCGGGCGCGGACGAGGCGGTCGAGGAGCTCTACGAGATCAAGGACTTCCTGCAGAACCCGGCCCGCTACCAGGCCCTCGGCGCGAAGATCCCCAAGGGCGTCCTGCTCTACGGCCCGCCCGGCACCGGTAAGACGCTGCTGGCCCGCGCGGTCGCGGGCGAGGCGGGCGTGCCGTTCTTCACGATCTCGGGTTCGGACTTCGTCGAGATGTTCGTCGGTGTCGGCGCCTCGCGCGTGCGTGACCTGTTCGAGCAGGCCAAGCAGAACAGCCCCTGCATCATCTTCGTCGACGAGATCGACGCGGTCGGCCGCCAGCGCGGCGCGGGCCTCGGCGGCGGTCACGACGAGCGCGAACAGACCCTCAACCAGCTGCTGGTCGAGATGGACGGCTTCGGCGACCGCACCAACATCATCCTGATCGCGGCGACCAACCGCCCCGACATCCTCGACCCGGCGCTGCTGCGTCCCGGCCGCTTCGACCGCCAGATCCCCGTCGGCAACCCCGACCTGGCCGGCCGCCGCGCCATCCTGCGGGTGCACTCCTCGGGCAAGCCGATCTCGCCCGACGCCGACCTCGAGGGCCTGGCCAAGCGCACCGTCGGCATGTCCGGCGCCGACCTGGCCAACGTCATCAACGAGGCCGCGCTGCTCACCGCCCGCGAGAACGGCTCGGTCATCACCGGCGAGTCGCTGGAGGAGTCGGTCGACCGCGTCATCGGTGGTCCGCGCCGCAAGAGCCGGATCATCAGCGAGCACGAGAAGAAGATCACCGCCTACCACGAGGGCGGCCACACCCTGGCGGCCTGGGCGATGCCCGACATCGAGCCGGTCTACAAGGTGACGATCCTGGCCCGCGGCCGCACCGGCGGCCACGCCATGACCGTCCCCGAGGACGACAAGGGCCTGATGACCCGGTCGGAGATGATCGCCCGCCTGGTCATGGCCATGGGCGGCCGCGCGGCCGAGGAACTGGTGTTCCACGAGCCGACCACGGGCGCGTCCTCCGATATCGACCAGGCGACCAAGATCGCCCGCGCGATGGTCACCGAGTACGGCATGAGCGCGCGCCTCGGCGCGGTCCGCTACGGCCAGGAGCAGGGCGACCCGTTCCTCGGCCGGTCGATGGGCCAGGCCTCGGACTACTCGCACGAGGTCGCCCGCGAGATCGACGAGGAGGTGCGCAACCTCATCGAGGCCGCGCACACCGAGGCGTGGGCCATCCTCAACGAGTACCGCGACGTCCTCGACGACCTGGCCACCGCGCTGCTCGAGCGCGAGACCCTGCACCGTAAGGACTTGGAGGAGATCCTGTCCGCGGTGGAGAAGCGCCCGCGCATCACCGCGTTCAACGATTTCGGCGAGCGGCTGCCCTCGGACAAGCCGCCGGTGAAGACCCCGGGCGAGCTGGCCGCCGAGCGCGGAGAGCCGTGGCCGCCGCAGCAGCCGGTCCGGCCCGCTCCGGTGCCCGCCGCCGCGGGTCAGCTGGAACCGGCCAACGGGCACGCGGCACCCCAGCCGTACGGCTATCCGGCGCCGCCCGCGTCGGGGTATCCGCTGCCGAACGCGCCGACGCAGGCGTTCCCGCGCCCGTCGTCCACGCACGGTTCGCGGCCCGATTACGGCGCCCCGGCGGGCTGGTCGGCGCCGGGCTGGCCGCCCCGCGACGAGCAGCAGCCCCAGGCTCCGGCGCAGGGTGAGCCGAATCCGTGGTCGGCGCCGCAGCCGCCGCGGCACGGGTACCAGCAGCCGTGGGGTCAGCAGCAGCCGCCCACCGGCGAGCAGCAGCGACCGGTCCAGGACGAGCCCGAGGGCAACCAGTGGGACGGGCCGAACGGACGGCAGTGACAGGCCGCCCAGCGGGTCTGCGGCGGGCCGTGTCCGCCGCGCCCATTAGGCTCGATGCGCGGATGCCGGGGGAAACCCGGCGCCGGCGAACTGGGAGGTATGGCGATGGTGCGTAACGGCGTGAGTGCGGATCCGGCCGGTGAACTGGGCGCGGACAGCGCGACGCAGCTGACCGCACTGGAGACCGGCAGGTCGTTCGATCAGGCGCGCGCCGAGGCGGCGGTGCGGGAACTGCTGCTCGCCGTCGGCGAGAACCCGGATCGTCCCGGCCTGATCGACACCCCGGCCCGGGTGGCGCGCGCCTACCGGGAGATGTTCGCCGGGCTCTACACCGAGCCGGACTCCGTGCTCGACACGACCTTCGACGAGGGCCACCAGGAACTGGTGCTGGTTCGCGACATCCCCATGTACTCGACCTGCGAGCATCACCTGGTGTCCTTCCACGGGGTCGCCCATGTCGGCTACATCCCGGGGCCGCAGGGCAAGGTCACCGGCCTGTCCAAGCTGGCCCGCGTCGTCGACCTCTACGCCAAGCGTCCGCAGGTGCAGGAGCGGCTGACCAGCCAGATCGCCGACGCCGTCATGCGCAAGCTGGACCCGCGCGGCGCGATCGTGGTGATCGAGGCCGAGCACCTGTGCATGGCGATGCGCGGCATCCGCAAGCCTGGCGCGAGCACGACCACCTCGGCGGTGCGCGGTTCGCTGCAATCCAACTCCGCCTCGCGTGCCGAGGCCCTGGACCTCATCCTGCGCAAATGACCGCGCATCCCGTGGGCGCACTCGCGCGCGACGGCCGGTCGTGTGTGGTCATGGGGGTGGTCAACGTGACGGCCGATTCGTTCTCCGACGGCGGCCGCTACCTGGACCCGGAGGTCGCGGTCGCACACGGGATCCGGCTGTACGAGGCGGGCGCCGACATCGTCGACGTCGGCGGCGAGTCCACCCGGCCCGGTGCGGATCGGGTCGATCCGGCGACCGAGGCCGCCCGCGTGGTCCCGGTGATCCGTGGCCTGGTGGCCGCCGGGGTCCCGACCAGCGTGGACACCATGCGCGCCGAGGTCGCCGAGGCGGCGCTCGGCGCGGGCGCGGAGATCGTCAACGACGTGTCCGGTGGCCGCGCCGACGCGAACATGGTCCGGGTGCTCGCCGCATCGGGCGCGCCCTGGATCCTCATGCACTGGCGCGCGGGCGCCGACTACCGGCACACCGGCCCGGCCGATCACTACGACGACGTGGTCGCCGAGGTGCGCGCCGAACTGGAAACCCAGGTCGACAAGGCGGTCGCCGCGGGTGTGTCCGCGGACCGGCTCATCCTCGACCCTGGCCTCGGCTTCGCCAAGAACGCCGAGCACAACTGGGAACTGCTGGCCGCGCTGCCCGAGCTGGTCGCCGACGGGCTGCCGATCCTGGTCGGCGCCTCCCGCAAGCGTTTTCTCGGCGCCCTGCTGGCCGACGCGGACGGCCCACGTCCGCCGGACGGCCGCGAGGTCGCCACCGCCACCGTGTCGGCCCTGGCGGCCGCGCACGGCGCGTGGGGGGTGCGGGTGCACGACGTGCGCTCGTCCCTCGACGCGATCGCCGTCACCGAGACCTGGCAGCGTGCCGCTGCCGCCCGAGGAGTCACTCGATGAACTCGCCGCTGCTGCCGCCGCCGGCGGACCGCCCGGCCTCGTCCCGGATCGAGCTGCGTGGTCTGCGCGCTTTCGGCAGGCACGGCGTGTTCGACTTCGAGCGGGAACAGGGCCAGGACTTCGTGGTCGACCTGACCGTGTGGGTGGACTTCGCCGCCGCCGCGGCCTCGGACGACCTGGCCGACACCGTGGACTACGGCGCCCTCGCGGAGCGGGCGGTGCGCATCATCGCCGGTCCGCCGCGCGATCTCATCGAGACCGTCGTGTCCGAGATCGCCGACGACGTGATGGCCGATCCGCGGATCCAGGCGGTGGAGGCCGTCGTGCACAAGCCGTCGGCGCCGATTCCGCACGAGTTCGCCGACGTGCGGGTGGTCGCGACCCGGACCCGGGCCGGATCGGCGCCGCGATGAGCCGGGCGGTGCTGTCGATCGGGTCCAACCTGGGCGACCGGCTCGCGCACCTGCGCGGCGTCGTCGACGCGCTGGGGGAGCGGGTGGTCGCGGTCTCGCCGGTCTACACGACCGCGCCGTGGGGCGGGGTGGAGCAGGACGACTTCCTCAACGCCGTGGTGGTGGCCGACGACCCGGCGCTCGACGGCTACGGCTGGCTGCGTTTCGGGCAGGCGCTGGAGCAGGCCGCCCACCGGGTGCGCGAGGTGCGCTGGGGCGCGCGGACCCTCGACGTCGACGTGATCACCTGCGCCGTGGACGGTGCCGAGATCGCCTCCGCCGACCCGGAATTGCTGCTGCCGCATCCGCAGGCGCATCGCCGCGCCTTCGTGCTCGTGCCGTGGCGCGACGTGGAACCGGAGGCGAGTCTGCCGGTGGACGGCGCGCGCAGGCCGTTGACCGAGTTGCTCGCCGAGTTGCCCGCGGTCGAGGTGGCGGGCGTGCGCCGCACCGACCTGTCGCTGGGGGACGAGAGCGTGCGCTCGTGGAACTGAAACCCACCCGGATCCTCGACCTGGTGGTGAACTTCGTGGTCGCCGCGGCCATCGCCTGGATCGCGACCCGGTTCACCTACCGGCTGTTCCCGCCGATCTCGATCTTCGCGGGCGCCTCGCTGTACCCGGTGGCCGCGATCGAGATCGTGCTGGCGTTCGTGGTGCGCGCGCGGGTCAACGACCGCCGGATCGGCGACGGTCCGCACGAGCTGCATCCGATCACGGTCGCCAGGGCGGTGGCGCTGGCCAAGGCCTCGGCGCAGGTCGGGTCGCTGGCCGCCGGGGTGTGGCTGGGTTTCCTGCTGTGGGTATTCCCACAGCGCGGCACGCTGCTGGCGGCGGCGGCCGACGCTCCCGGCGCGATCGTCGGCCTGACGGCCGGGTCGGTGCTGGTTGCTGCGGCGTTGTGGCTGGAGTATTGCTGCCGCGCCCCGGAGGACCCGCCGGACGAACCGGCTACCACCTAGTAATTTGCGGATGGAATCACTCGGGCCGGCAGTGGGCCGGTGCCGATTTCCCCGCTACCCTGGCCTGCATGGTTTCATCGTCCCGGAGCACCACGGCTCGTCGACGGCGAGTCGACGCGGGAAAATTTCTCACCGGCGCGTTGATTCTGCTCGGCGTCATCGCCAGCACCTTCCTCATCTTCAGTGACAATGTCCAGTTCGTTCGCGTCGGTCTGGTCGCCGCGTTGTGGGCGGCGGTCGTCGCGGCCTTCGCGGCAACCCGATACCGCAAGGAAGCTGCGGTGGACAGCGCGAAGGTGCGCGATATCCAGACCGTCTACGAGCTCCAGCTCGAACGCGAGATCAACGCCCGGCGCGAATACGAGATGGGTGTCGAGGCCCGGGTCCGGGCCGAAGTCGGCGCCGACGCGACCGAGATCGCGGCCCTGCGCGCGGAACTGACCGTGCTCCGGGAAAGCCTGCAGCGGCTGTTCGACGGCGCCATGCCCGAGGAGCGGGTGGCGCTGGGCAGCACCACGGTGGAGGCGCTGCCGGGTGGAAACTTCGACGCCTTCGCCGATCACGAGGCGGATTTCTTCGATAACCCGGCGGATGCCGGTCCGTTGCCCGCCGGTCACGGGCAGCTATCCCCCAGCAGCCTCAAGCCGGTCTTCGAACCGGGCCATCCGGAGTCGGCCACGTTCGCCGATCCGTACGACGACCCGGTCACCGCGGAGACCTCGGCGGTGGTCCTCGACGACTTCATCCGCGCGCACGCGGCCGTGCCGTCCAATCAGCCGTCGTTCCCCGACCCGTTCGTCCCGGAGGCGACGCAGGCGCCGGAGCCGCCCTACGAGCCGTACGCCGCCCAGCAGGGCCACCCGGGCAGCCAGCCCGCCGCCGCGGAGGCCGGGCCGGGCAAGCCCAAGTCCAAGGCGTCGCCGCCGCCGCGGCTGGTCGCCCCGGTGGCGCCCGCGCAGGCGCCCGCCGCGGAACCCGCCGCGACTCCGGCGAGCGAGATCACCGGCGATCTGCCGATCGGCACGAGCTCGCGCCGCCGCCGCCGCGAGGCGGAGGGCGAGCAGCGGCTGTCGGTCGCCGACATCATGGCCAACCTGCGGTCGGAGACCACCGGCAGCTGAGCGCGGCCGATGACGCACATCACGTCACAGGTGCATGGCGCCGCGCCGCGGCGGCCCGATATCCTCTCTTCCGTACCGTCCGGTACCCGCTGCGCGGGACTGGAACGAAATCGAGAGGACAACGTTGACCTCGAGAAGTGTCAATTCCGATGGCGCGCCCGTGGGCACCGACCCAGCGCCCGCACGACTGACGGTGGGAATCGTCTCGGCGGGACGCGTGGGTTCGGCGCTCGGTGTCGCG
>NZ_BAGK01000018.1 GCF_000308795.1 Nocardia thailandica NBRC 100428
CGATGTCGGCGGCGGCGCGGGCGAGCGCTCCGAGCGCGCCGGAGGTTCTCGGCGCCGCGCTGGCCCGGGCGGCCGACCTGCTGGTGCTGGGGGCGGACCCGGCCTCGGCCTGGGAGCGGGCGGCGGCCGACGCGGCCGGACTGCCCGGCGCCGACGACGTCGAGTCGCTGGCGCGGATGGCGCGCCGCTCGGCCCGGTCCGGAGCCTCGCTGGCCGCCGCGGTCGGCGAACTGGCCGACCATCGCCGCGCGGCGGTGGAGGACGCGGCGGTGGCCCGGGCGGAACGGGCGGGGGTGCTCATCGGCGGGCCGCTCGGCCTGTGCTTCCTGCCTGCCTTCGTCTGCCTGGGCATCGTGCCCGTGGTGATCGGGCTGGCCGGGCGGGTGCTCGGGAACGGCGGGCTGCCGTGACCGGCGCGTACACGACTTCTCCGCGCGGGCCGTCCGCGTGGAGGTGGAAGAGAGGGGAGCGGGATGACGATCGGAGCGATGCGCCGGGGGCTCGGCGGTGCGCGGGTCTTCTGTACGGCGGTGCGGGAGCGGCTGAGCAGGCTGTTACTCGACGACAGCGGGATGAGCACGGCGGAGTACGCCATCGGGACCATCGCCGCGGCGGCGTTCGGCGCCGTGCTGTACGGGGTGGTGACCGGGGACAGCATCGTGAACGCGCTGACCCAGATCATCGACAAGGCGCTCAACACGTCCGTGTAATACAGTGTGCGGCAAGAACTCTCGATGACGATCGAGGGTCGGTGACGGTGGAGGCCGCGATCGCGCTCGCCGCGCTGGTCGTGGTCGTCGCCCTCTGTTTCGGTGCGGTGCTCGCGGCGTCGGCGCAGGTGCGTTGTGTCGACGCCGCCCGCGAGGCGGCGCGGCTGGCCGCGCGGGGTGACCGGGCGCGCGCCGAATCGGCGGCCAGGCAGGTGGCGCCCGCGGGTGCGGCGGTGACGCTGCGGACCGACGGGGATCGCGTGGTGGCGGTGGTCACGGCGCGCGCGCCGTTGCTGCCGGGCCTGGAACTGTCGGGCGAGGCGGTGGCCGTGCTCGAGCCGGGGGAACCGGCGTGACACCGGTGCGTGGCGACCGGGGCGGTGCCACGGTGGCGGCCTGCCTGGCCCTGGCCGGGCTGCTGTGCGCGACGGTGCTCGTCGGTCAGGTCGGTGTGGTCGTCGTCGCCCGGCACCGGGCGCAGGCGGCGGCCGACCTCGGCGCGCTCGCCGGTGCGGCCGCGCTGGCGGCGGGGC
>NZ_BAGK01000017.1 GCF_000308795.1 Nocardia thailandica NBRC 100428
CGGCGGTATCGACCTGGTGCTCGGCATGGAGAACGTGCCGGGCCTGCGCTGGCCCGACCTGGTCATCGAGGACGGCCGGGTGTCCGCCGCCGCCCTGCATCACGCGCTGCCCGCGGCCACGCCGGGGCTCGCGGTCCTGTCGTGCGGCCGTGCGGGCACCGGCCGCACGCCGGCCGAGCTGGGCGCCGCCGCGGTCCGCGCGGTCGTCGAAGCGGGCCGTACCGCAGGCGATCTCGTGGTGTGCGACGTGTCGGGTGAGCGAGGGCCGCACGCCGAGGCCATGATCGACGCGGCGGACCTCGTCGTGCTGGTCGTGCCCGCGCGGCTGCGCGCCGTCGCGGCGGCCGAAGCCGCCGCCGCGCATCTCACGGCCCACAACCCCAACTGCGGCCTGATCGTCCGTGGTCCCGCGCCGGGCGGGCTGCGCGGCTCCGAGGTCGCCGAGGTCCTCGGGCTCCCGCTCCTCGCCGCGGTCCGGGGGCAGTCCGGTCTGGCCGCGCGCCTGGAACGCGGCAGCCTCAGCGTGCGCCGCCGTTCCCCGCTGCGCGACGCCGCCGACGCCGTACTGGCCGTGGTGAGCGCGTCGTGACCGCCCTGGTGACCGCCGACCTCCTGGAGCGGGTCCGCGAGCGCCTCTCCGCCGAGAGCGGCGAGCCGGACGCCTCGCGGGTCGCGGCCGCGTTGCGCGCCGAGGCGGGCGGCGTGCTCGCCGACACCGACCTGCTGCGGGCGCTGCGGATGCTCCAGACCGAGATGACCGGCGCGGGCATTCTCGAGCCCCTGCTGCACGATCCGCGGGTGGCCGATGTCCTGGTCACCGCGCCGGACGCGGTCTGGGTCGACCGCGGCCGCGGCCTGGAGAAGACCGGGGTGACCTTCGCCGACGAGGCCGCGGTCCGCCGCCTCGCCCAGCGTCTCGCCCTCGCCGCGGGCCGCAGGCTCGACGACGCGCAACCCTGGGTGGACGGCAGGCTGACCGGAACCGAAGCGGCCCTGGGCGATTCGTTCGGTGTCCGCCTGCACGCCGTGCTCGCGCCGGTCGCGCACGACGGCACCTGCCTGTCGCTGCGGATCCTGCGGCCGGCGACCCAGGGTCTCGACGCGCTGTGCACCGCGGGCTCCGTCCCCGCCGACGCGCGCCGCCTCCTCGACGCCGTCGTGCGGACCCGGCTCGCCTTCCTGGTCGTCGGCGGCACGGGCGCGGGAAAGACGACGCTGCTGTCGGCGCTGCTCGCCGCGGTCGACCCGGCCGAACGGATCGTGTGCGTGGAGGACGCCGCGGAACTGGCGCCCGTGCACCCGCACGTCGTGCGGCTGGTGGCGCGCACGGCCAACGTCGAAGGCGTGGGCGAGGTGACCGTCCGCGACCTGGTCCGGCAGGCGCTGCGCATGCGGCCCGATCGCATCGTGGTCGGCGAGGTCCGCGGCGCCGAGGTCGTCGACCTGCTGACCGCGCTCAACACCGGCCACGACGGCGGCGCGGGCACCGTCCACGCGAACTCGCCCCGCGAGGTGCCCGCGCGGCTGGAGGCGCTCGCCGCGCTGGGCGGCATGGATCGCGCCGCGCTGCACAGCCAGCTCGCCGCGGCCGTGCAGGTGGTGCTGCATGTGCACCGCCGCGCCGACGGAACCCGCGAGCTGCGCGAGATCGGCGTGCTCGAACGGGACGGCGGCGGCATCCGGATCGTGCCCGCGTGGCGGGCCGATGGCACCCCGGCGCCGGGAAGCGCGGAACTGGCGCGCCTGATCGACGGGAGGACGGCGTGACGCCGCGCCGCCCGACCCCGGCCGGGGCGCGGGACCCGCGAGCGACCCGGCCGACTGTGCACAGCTGGGGATGGTGACGCGATGCACTGGGCGATGCTCTGCTGTGCGGCGGCGCTGGTCGCGTTGCCGGTGACGGGTGGGCGCAGGCGGTTCGCCGGAGTCTTCCTCCTCCCGGAGCGACGTGCCGGGCGGTGGCCGCGTGGTTACCCGCTCGCCTGCGGCCTGGCCGTGGCCGTTCTCTTCGTGCTCGGTCCGGGGGTAGGGCTGGCCGCGGCCCTGGTGGCGGCGACGGTCACGGTCCGCGTGCGCCGCGCCCGGCGTGCGGGACGGCGGCGGACCGAATGTGGACACCTGTTGACAGGTCTGGAGGCGGTGGTCGGGGAGCTGCGGGTCGGGGCACACCCGAGCGCGGCGGCCGAAACCGCCGCCGCGGAGGCCACCGGCGAGACGGCCAGGGTGCTGGCGATCAGCGCGGCGCGCAGCAGGCTGGGCGGGTCCGGGGCGGACGGCCTCCTGCACCCGGATTCGGTGGTGGCCGAGGAACTCTCGCGCATCGCCGCCGCCTGGCGCGTCGCCGAACAGCACGGGCTCGCCCTGGCCGAACTGCTCGGCACCGCACGCGCCGACCTGCGGGCCCGGCTGCGGTTCGGTGATCGCACCGAGGCCGCCCTGGCCGGTGCCCGGGCGACCGCCGCCGTCCTGGCCGGACTGCCCCTGCTCGGCATCGGGCTCGGTCAGCTGATGGGCGCGGCGCCGGTCGCGGTCCTGTTCGCCTCGGCGGCCGGGCAGTTCCTGCTGCCGCTCGGCGCGGGCCTGGCCTGCTGTGGACTGCTGTGGACGGATGCGATCACCCGGAGCGTGCGATGACGGCGCGGCGGGGACGACGGATCGCCGAGGACCTCACCCGCCCCCGTGCCGGCCTCCGGTCAGGCGCGGTGGCGCGGGTCCTGCCGGTAGCGCGGGTGCGCGCCCGAGGGGAGGAAGACCGTGTGGCAGTCGGTCATCGGTATCGCCCCGGAGGCGGCGCTGGCGGGGGCGGCGGCCCTGCTGGTGTGGCCGGTCCACACGGCCGCGCAGCGCAGGCTGC
>NZ_BAGK01000016.1 GCF_000308795.1 Nocardia thailandica NBRC 100428
CCCGGCGGCGGCGGGGGCAGGTCCGGCAGACCGGCCTGCGGCTCGGCGGCGGCCTCGGGCTGCGCCGGCTCGGCCGGGGCGCCGTCGGCGGAGGCGTCCTCCTCGGCCGTCTGGACAGCGGCGGCCCTGGACGGAACGTCGGCCGTGTCAGCCGACGGACTCTGCAGCCAGGGCGGAGAGGTCGGATTGTGGTCGTTGTTGGTCACAGTTCCCCCACTTGCTCGATCGCCCGAGCAGGAATGTCGGCGCTGAATGTGCACCAAAACGCTAGCACGGGGTAAACGCCCCCGCCGGGGCGGTCGGTACCGGCGCAGCGTAGCTACCCGCCGGTAGAACGGCCCCGGAAAGCGCGAAAGCCGGGCTCCTGGAACGGAACCCGGCCTCCTCGCGAGACGTGCTACCGCTACTGCCGCGCGGCCCGGTTCACCGCCGAGACGACCGCCCGCAGCGACGCGGTGGTGATGGAGGTGGCGATGCCGACGCCCCAGACGACCTTGTCGCCGATCGCGGCCTCGACATAGGCCGCCGCCTGCGCGTCGTCACCGGCCGACATCGCGTGCTCGGAGTAGTCCAGCACCCGGACGTCGAAGCCGACACCGGCGATGGCGTCGACGAAGGCGGCCAGCGGGCCGTTGCCCGACCCGGTCACCTCCTGCTCGACCCCGTCGACCTTCACCGTGGCCACGATCGTGTCCACGCCGCCGTCGGTCTCCGAGGCGGTGACCTTCTGGCGCATGCGCTCCAGCGGCAGGATCGGGTTCAGGTACTCGGTCGCGAAGACGTCCCACATCTCCTTGGGCGTCACCTCGCCGCCCTCGCCGTCGGTGATGGCCTGGATGGCCTGGGAGAACTCGATCTGCAGGCGGCGCGGCAGGGCCAGGCCGTGATCGGTCTTCATGATGTAGGCGACGCCGCCCTTGCCGGACTGCGAGTTCACCCGGATGACGGCCTCGTAGGTACGGCCGACGTCCTTCGGGTCGATCGGCAGGTACGGCACCTCCCACACGATGTCGGACACGTCGGCGTCCTGCGCGTCCGCCACGGCCTTCATCGCGTCCAGGCCCTTGTTGATGGCGTCCTGGTGGCTGCCGGAGAACGCCGTGTAGACCAGGTCGCCGCCGTAGGGGTGGCGCTCGTGCACCGACAGCTGGTTGCAGTACTCCACCGTGCGGCGGATCTCGTCGATGTCGGAGAAGTTGATCTGCGGGTCGATGCCACGGGAGAACATGTTCATGCCCAGGGTCACCAGGCAGACGTTGCCCGTGCGCTCGCCGTTGCCGAACAGGCAGCCCTCGATACGGTCCGCGCCGGCCTGGTAGCCCAGCTCGGCGGCCGCGACGGCGGTGCCCCGGTCGTTGTGCGGGTGCAGCGACAGCACGATGGAGTCGCGGCGGGCCAGGTTGCGGTGCATCCACTCGATCGAGTCGGCGTACACGTTCGGCGTGGCCATCTCGACGGTCGCGGGCAGGTTGATGATCAGGGGCTTCTCGGGCGTCGGCGCGATGATCGCCGACACCGCGTCACAGACCTCGCGGGCGTAGTCCAGCTCGGTGCCGGTGTAGGACTCCGGGCTGTACTCGTAGCGCCAGGCGGTGTCCGGGTAGCGCTTCTCGATCTCCAGGCACAGCGTCGCGGCGTCGGTGGCGATCTTCTTCACCGCGTCGCGCTCGGCGCGGAAGACCACCCGGCGCTGCAGGATCGAGGTCGAGTTGTAGAAGTGGACGATCACGTTCGGCGCGCCCGCGCACGCCTCGAAGGTGCGCTCGATCAGTTCGGCGCGGCACTGCGTCAGCACCTGGATGGTGACGTCGTCGGGGATGGCGCCGTCCTCGATGATCTCGCGGACGAAGTCGAAGTCGGTCTGGCTGGCGGCCGGGAAGCCGACCTCGATCTCCTTGTAACCCATGCGCACCAGCAGGTCGAACATGCGGCGCTTGCGGGCGGGGCTCATCGGGTCGATCAGGGCCTGGTTGCCGTCGCGCAGGTCGACGGCGCACCACGCCGGGGCCCGGTCGATGATCTTGTCCGGCCAGGTGCGGTCGGGCAGGGTGATCGGCTCGACCTCTTCGGCGTAGGGCCGGTACCGGAACGCCGGCATCGAGGAGTTCTTCTGGCGGTTCCACGCGGGCTGGTCGGCGGGGGCGGGCTTGCCGGGCGCCGAGATGGTGCGCGAGGCGGATACGAATGCGTCAGCCGAGGACATGCAATTTCTCCGTGGTGTGGGGTGGAATCCCGGATAGGGAGGGGGTCGACCGGCGCGTTGGAACCCCGCGACGGGAGCCGGTCCGATCAGACCCCGTCGCGGCGGCCGAGAAGAAGTGCCCGCTGCATGATGCCCTTCAGCTTACCGCGCGAGCTGCGGTCCTGGTGAGCGGGTCCGCGGAAATCCGCCGGGAGCCGGACCCCGAGGAGGGCGGCGAGCGTGCGAGCGTCGCGGCAGGCCCGCCGGAGACCGGCCGGGACCCTGCGGCGCGGCCGCGGGTATCGTCCGGGCTCCGGCGGGGCCACCCCCGGCCGCTACTCGAGCGCGTCAGCGCTCCGGCAAGCACAGGACGCATTCATGACTTGGTTGCAGCAACTGGCCATCCTGGCGGCGGGCGTCGCCGCGGGCGGCATCAACACCATCGTCGGGTCGGGCACGCTGATCACCTTCCCGGCGCTGCTCGCCTTCGGACTGCCGCCGGTCACGGCCAACGTCTCCAACACCATCGGCCTGGTGCCCGGCTCGGTCAGCGGCGTGATCGGCTACCGCAGGGAACTGGCCGGTCAGCGGGCCCGCCTGCTCCAGCTCGGCACCGCCTCGCTGCTCGGCGGCATCACCGGCGCCGTCCTGCTGCTGACCATGCCGCCGAGCGCCTTCAAGGCGATCGTGCCGGTGCTGATCATCGCCGCGCTCATCCTGGTCGTCGTGCAGCCGCGGCTGGCCGCGTGGGTGAAGAAGCGCCGGGAGGGCGACGACGCCGCGGGCCCCGTGCACGGCGGACCGGTGCTGCTGGTCGCCGTGTTCGGCACCGGCATCTACGGCGGCTACTTCGGCGCCGCGCAGGGCGTGCTGCTCCTCGGCCTGCTCGGGGTGTTCGTGCATGAGGACATCCAGCGGCTCAACGCCGTCAAGAACGTGCTCGCCCTCATCGTCAACGCCGTCTCGGCGGCCATCTTCATCGTGATCGCCGAGGTGAACTGGCAGGCGGTCGGGCTCATCGCCGCCGGCTCGATCATCGGCGGCCAGCTCGGCGCCCGGCTCGGCAGGCGGATGCCGCCGAACGTGCTGCGCGCGGTCATCGTCGTCGTCGGCACGATCGCGGTGATCAGGCTCCTGACGGCCTGACGCCGCGCCGCTGAACTGGACGTATGTCCGTGCGGCTTGTGATCCCCGACAAAAGCCGCTCCGACCCCGCGAAATGTTGGTTTCGGCAAGGTACTCTGCGCTCGGCCATTGCGTGATGAGGGAGGTGGCCAGGTGCACAGACGCGCCTTCTTCAAGGCGGCGGGGCTGGCGGCGTTCGCCGGCGCCGTGGGGACGACGCTGCAGCCACCCGTGCGCGCGCTGGCCAATCCGGCCGGGGAGGCGCTGTTCCGTGGCTGGGTTCCCGAGATCTTCGCGCCGATCCCGGACGCGCCGCAGCACTCGCCCGCGATCGTCATCGGATCCGGTTTCGGCGCCGCGGTCACCGCGCTGCGCCTGGCCGAGGCCGGTATCGCCAACACCGTGCTCGAGCGCGGCTCGCTCTGGCCGAACGACCCATGGCGGGAGATCTTCACCGGCGACGACCTGCCCGACGGCCGCGGCTTCTGGCACCGCACCAGCTTCACCGGCGTCACCAAGGTGCCCATGTCGTTCAACGCCTTCGGCGGCGTCCTCGACGTCACCGAGTTCGGCGGCATCGACGTCTGGCGCGCCGCGGCGGTCGGCGGCGGCTCGGTGATCTTCACCGGCGCGATGATCGCGCCGGAACGGGCGCTGTTCGACCACGTCTTCGGCGGTGTCGTCGACTACGGCGAGCTCGACCGGGTCTACTACCCGCGGGTGCGCCAGATGCTGCGCCTCGACCCCATGCCCGCCGACATCTACAACTCGGCGCCCTTCGCCCACTCCCGCGCCTGGGACGAGCAGGTCCGCGCGGCCGGTTACCAGCCCGTCGCCAACGACTCCATCTTCACCTGGGACGTGCTGCGCGCCGAGCTGGCGGGCACCAGCCGCGCCTCGGCCACCGCCGCGCGCAGCAACCTCGGCAACTCCAACGGCGCCAAGTTCGACCTGAACCAGAACTACCTGCGCTACGCGAGGGACACCGGCCGCACCCAGGTCTTCGCCGGGCACCGCGTCGACGCCATCGCCGCGGAGCGCGACGGCCGGTACGCGGTCACGGTCAGCAAGCTCGCGCCGACCGGTCAGGTGCTGTCCACCCGGACGCTGACCTGCGACAAGCTCTTCCTCGGCGCCGGTTCGGTCGGCACCTCCGAACTGCTGGTCCGCGCCAGGGCCACCGGCGCGCTGCCCAACCTCAACGAGCACGTCGGCGAGGGCTGGGGCACCAACGGCGACGTCGTGCTGGCCCGCGGCGCCAGTTCGCTGGCCGGTCTCGGCGGCCAGGGCGTGCCGAGCGCGAGCCGCATCGCCGACTCCTCGACCGTGCCGCTGACCCTGGAGAACTGGTACATCCCCGGGATCCCGTTCGAGACCGGCGCCCTCGCCTCGCTCGGCATGGTCCTCGACCCGACCCGGGCGAGCTTCGGTTACGACGCCGCGCGCAACACGGTCGGCCTGACCTGGCCCTCGGCCACCCAGGACGCCGTGGTCGCGGCCGCCCGCGCGGTGGATCACCGCATCGCCGAACGGGCAGGCGCGCTCGCCGAGTACGGCATGCTCGGCTACGACGCCAACGCCGCGTTCACCGCGCACCCGCTGGGCGGCGCGGTGCTCGGCAAGGCCACCGACGCCTACGGCGGGGTGCACGGACATCCCGGCCTCTACGTGATGGACGGCGCGGCGATCCCCGGCAGCACCGGCACGGTCAACCCGTCGCTGACCATCACCGCCCTGGCCGAACGCAACATCGAGCACATCCTGCGCGGCTGAACAACCCGGTCCGCGGCGGTTCACCGGTTACGCTCGGCGACAGCGGGTCCGGTGAAGGGAGAAACCAGGTGACCGACGCGGCGGCGGGCTTCCAACGGGCCGAATCGGTGCCGGACGTCCGGTCCAAGACGCCGTCACTGCGGCTCGACATCGTCATGCTGCTGCTGGCCATCGTGTCGGTCGTGCTGGTCGTCTGGATCACCTTCTTCCCGGTGTCGCAGTCGACCTATCACGCGATCGTCGTGGTGGACGCGGTGATCTGCGCGATCTTCGCCGTCGAGTTCCTGTGGCGCTGGCGCCGGGCCGGCTGGCCGTGGACGTTCCCGCTGCTCAACTGGTACGAGATCCTCGGCATGATCCCCGTGGCCAGCCCGTGGTTCCGCAGTTTCCGGCTGCTGCGCATCGTCGTCATCCTGCTGCGGCTCGGCCGCGTGGCCGACCGGGCCCTGGGTGAACGGGTCACCGCGACGGTGGTGAGCCGCTCGGTGAACACCATCGTCGACATCATCAAGCGGCCGATGACCATCGCCATCCTCGACGAGGTCTCCAAGGTGCTGCGCACCGGGCACTACACCCGCAACATCGCCGCGGCGCTGGAGGAGAACCACGCCGAGATCGACCAGATGATCGTCGACCTGATCAAGAACGATCCGCAGACCGGCAAGGTCCGCTACATCCCGTTCCACAACGAGATCGTGCGTCTCATCGCCGACACGGTCTACCGCATGCTCCAGCAGTTGCTGGCCGATCCGCGCACCGACGAGCTGGTCGCGGACATGCTGCGCGAGAACATCGACCAGATCGGCGAGGCCGTCCGGCACAAGGTCGAGGTCGCGCCGTCATTGAAGGGCCACACGCCGCACGAGCACCGCGTGGCCCATCACCTGACGAAACTCCCGCCGCGCTGAGTCAGTGCGCGCCGTGCCGGATCTCGTCGCGCGGGCGGGCGAGGCGCACGGTCTCCCACAGGATCAGCGCGGCCAGCACGGCGGTCAGCAGGATCAGCGAGACCAGGGCGGGTAGCGCGGCGGCGAGCGGCGTCAGCGCGATCAGGGCGACGATGGCGACGACCCGGGCGCCGGAGACGCTGCCGGTGGCGTAGTACTTCGCGACGACCACGCCGAACAGGAACAGCGCCGGGCCGCCGAACAGGGCGAACAGCGGGATGCCGTAGAGCGCGTCGGAGAGCGTGTGGTGGGAGGCGTCGCCGACGTAGTACAGCACCTTCTTCAACCCGAGCGAGAGCGCGATGACGCCGACGATCATCGGGAAGTGCCCGTAGGTGTAACTGAATTGGGCGATCCTGATCTGTCGCGCGCCGGTCGCGGCCTTGAACGCGTGCTCGACCGACAGCGCCGCGACATCGAAGTAGGCCCACCACAGCAGGCCCGACACGGCCAGCCCGAGCAGCGAGCCGACGGTGATCGGCCAGGAGATGGGCAGCCCCGCGACGCCGATGCCGATGGACACGATGGACTCGCCCAGCGCCACGATGACGATCAGCCCGTACCGTTCGGCGAAGTGGCCCGCCGAGTTGATCCGCCAGTCGGTGCCCGCGATCGAGGTCCACAGCATGTCGCCGCCGATCGCGGCGATCCACAACAGGATCTGCGTGGTGCCGTGCGTGGTCGCCGCGACGACCAGCAGCGCGGTGCCCACCGTGATCGACACCGAGGCCCAGCGCAGGGTCTGCCTGCGCAGTTGCGGGTCGTCGACGCTGATGATCCAGAACATCGCCAGATGCACCAGGCGCACGACCAGGTACGCGATCGCGAAGACGAGCGGCCCGAACCAGCCGCCCGGCAGGTCGTGGAACGCCTCGGGGATGGTCAGGGCGGCGATGAACGCGCCACCCATGGCGGCGAACATGCCGATGCGCAGGATGCCCTCGTCGGCGCGGGCGACGTTGCCCAGCCAGGAGTAGGCGATCCACAACCACCACATCAGGGCGATCACCAGGCCCGCCCGCAGCATGTTCTTCGCCGAGGTCTCCTCGGCGGCGAGGTCGGTGACCATGGTGAACGCGAAGACCAGGACCAGGTCGAAGAACAGTTCGAGCTGGGTCACCGTCGCGCCCTCGGAGGCCAGCTGGAAGCGGGCCCGGCGTGTTCCGATCATGCGCTCATCGTCGCATCCCGGCGCGGACGCCGCCGGGAGCGAGCGGATCAGAGCTCCTGCGCGTGCGGGGTGCTTGTGGTGCGGACGACGTAGTCGGCGAGTTCGGCCGCGGCCTCCTCGTGGATGCGGCGCAGCGTGCGGTTGAACAGCATGCCCGGAATGGGCAGCGGGAGCGACAGCTCGACGTGGTAGTGGACCTCGGTGCCGTCGGCACCGGGGAGCAGCTCGAACGACCCGCCGCCCTTGGAGCCGCGGCTGCTGTCGACGACCTCCCAGCCGACGTAGTTCTCCTCCCAGACGTACTCGAGGACCTGCTGGTCGGAGTTGCCCATGAAGTGGGCGGTCACGAACACCCGGCGCGGCCTGCCCGCGTCGTCACGTGCGCCGACCCGGGCGTCGCTGTAGGACGCGGACCATTCGGGGAGCAGATCGACCGCCAAGAGCACTTCCATGACCTGATCGGCCTCGGCGTCCACCATGAAACGGATGTCGGTTTTCGAGCGCACTTTTGTCTTACCTCCGAACCACCGCTCATCTTCGCGCCCGATTGTGCACAGCCGTAGGAGTGATCGTCAACACGCCTCGAATCTGAACAAATGACTGGTTTAGAGGTCGGTTCACTTGCTCGCGGCTTGCTATGAGCCGGATTACCTTGTGCCGATCGCGCGTTCGACCGCGACGTCGATCAGCGCCGCGCTCCGTTCGGCGGTGAAGATGTCGGGCAGGGTGAGGTGCTCGGTGATGAGCCAGTTGAGGGCGAGATAGAGGAGCAGCACCGTGTCCTCGTCGCCCGGCATGCCGCCGTCGAGGTGGTTGCGGATGTTGTCCTCGATGTCGGCCCTGACCCGGTCGGTGAGCACCCGGCGCAGCTCCGGCCGCCGCGTCGCCTCCAGCCGCAGTTCGAGCAGGGCCAGGTAGCCGGTCCGGAACGACTCGATCCGTCCGACGATCTCGTGCATGAGCGTCCGGACCGTCTCCGCCGAGCGCGGTCCCGTGGCCAGCACCTCCATCGTCGCGGCGGGTGGGGTGAGCAGCTCGTAGAAGCGGCTGCCGACCTGGGTAAGCAGGTCGTCGCGGTTGGCGAAGTAGTTCGAGGCCGTTCCGGCGGGCACCGCCGCCTCCTTGTCCACCGCCCGGAACGTGAGCCCGCGGGCCCCGTCGCGGGCGAGGACCTCGATCGCGCCGTCGAGCAGGGCGTTCCGGCGTTCGGGATTCGTGCGCATCGCTTGACACCACTCCATCTGTAGTACTACGGTTCAAATCACTACAGACAGAGTACTACGGCTTAGGCGGTATGAATATGCGAAACCTCGTCTACTACATCGGTGTCTCCCTCGACGGCTACATCGCGGGCCCCCGCGGCGAGGTCGACTTCTATCCGACCCCCGCCGACTACGTGGCGTGGATGTCGGAGGAGTTCGCCGACGCCATGCCGACCCACATCCGGGCCCATGTCGGCGTCGACCCCGACCTGCCCGCCCAGCGCTGGGACACGGTCCTGATGGGCCGCGGCACCTACATCCTTCCCGGCGAGCACGTCGAGAGCCCGTTCTCGCACATGAAGCAGTACGTCGTCTCGTCCTCCCTCGACCAGGCCGACCACCCCGCCGTCGAGGTCTTCGCCGGCGACCCGGTCGAGCTGGTCCGCGAGCTCAAGCGGCAGGACGGCAAGGACATCTGGCTCTGCGGCGGCGGAAACCTGGCCGGCCAGCTCATCGGCGAGATCGACACGATGATCCTCAAGAGCTACCCGGTCATCGCGGGGGCCGGTGTGCCGGTGTTCGGCGGCGTCTTCCAACCGACACAGTTCACTCCCGTGCGGCGCAAGGAATTCGACAGCGGTACGCAGGTCACCTGGTTCGAGCGGGCCTGATTCCGGTGGTTATCCACAGGTGACGAGCCTGTGTGTTTTTCCACAGGCGGGGTAGGTGGCGGGGAATCCGGCGGACCGCGGCCGGTACGCTTGGTCGCTGATAGCAGCTCGATTCCCGATCGTGAAGGACCATTGCCGTGGCTCTCGTTGTTCAGAAGTACGGAGGATCCTCGGTGGCCACCGCCGACCGGATCCGGCGCGTCGCTGAACGGATCGTGGAGACGAAGAAGCAGGGCCACGACGTGGTCGTGGTCTGCTCCGCCATGGGTGACACCACCGACGAGCTGCTCGATCTCGCCGAGCAGGTGGCCCCCGCGCCGCCCGCCCGCGAGATGGACATGCTCCTCACCTCCGGTGAGCGCATCTCCAACGCGCTCGTCGCCATGGCCATCCACTCCCTGGGCGCGGAAGCCCGTTCGTTCACCGGTTCCCAGGCCGGCGTGATCACCACCGGCGCGCACGGCAATGCCAAGATCATCGACGTCACCCCCGGCCGCCTGCGCGAAGCGCTCGACGAGGGCACCATCGTGCTCGTCGCCGGCTTTCAGGGCGTCAGCCAGGACAGCAAGGACGTCACCACCCTCGGCCGCGGCGGTTCCGACACGACCGCGGTCGCCCTGGCCGCCGCGCTGAAGGCCGACGTCTGCGAGATCTACACCGACGTCGACGGCATCTTCAGCGCCGACCCGCGCATCGTCGCCGACGCGCAGAAGCTCGACCAGATCTCCTACGAGGAGATGCTGGAGATGGCCGCGTGCGGGTCGAAGGTGCTGATGCTGCGGTGCGTGGAGTACGCGCGCCGCTACAACGTGCCCGTTCATGTGCGGTCGTCGTACACCGACAAGATCGGCACCACCGTTTTCGGATCGATGGAGGACATTCCCGTGGAGCAGGCGATTCTGACCGGCGTCGCGCACGACCGCAGCGAGGCCAAGGTGACCGTCGTCGGTCTGCCGGACGAGCCGGGCTACGCCGCCAAGGTGTTCCGCGCGGTCGCCGACGCCGAGATCAACATCGACATGGTGCTGCAGAACATCTCCAAGATCGACACCGGCAAGACCGACATCACCTTCACCCTGCCGAAGACCGACGGCGCCCGCGCGGTCGAGATGCTGAGCAAGCGGCAGGACGAGATCGGCTTCGCCCAGGTCCTCTACGACGACCACATCGGCAAGGTGTCCCTGGTCGGCGCCGGCATGAAGTCGCACCCCGGCGTCACCGCCACCTTCTGTGAGGCGTTGGCCGACGCGGGCGTCAACATCGATCTGATCTCCACCTCCGAGATCCGGATCTCGGTGCTGGTCAAGGACACCGAACTGGACGAGGCGGTGCGGGTGCTGCACCAGGCGTTCGATCTCGGCGGCGACGAGGTCGCCGTCGTCCACGCGGGAACGGGGCGATAAGACCATGGGTGTTCGTGTAGGAGTCGTCGGCGCGACCGGTCAGGTCGGCGCCGTCATGCGCAAGCTGCTCGAGGAGCGCGACTTCCCGGCCGACGAGGTGCGCTTCTTCGCCTCGGCGCGCTCGGCGGGCAAGACCCTGCCGTGGCGCGGCGGCGAGATCGTCGTGGAGGACACCGAGACCGCCGACCCGGCCGGCCTCGACATCGCGCTGTTCTCCGCGGGCGCGACCATGTCGCGCGTGCAGGCGCCGCGCTTCGCCGCCGCCGGTGTCACCGTGATCGACAACTCCTCGGCCTGGCGCAAGGATCCCGATGTGCCGCTGGTCGTCTCCGAGGTCAACCCGGAGGCGACCCGCCACCTGCCCAAGGGCATCATCGCGAACCCGAACTGCACGACCATGGCCGCGATGCCGGTGCTCAAGCCGCTGCACGACGTGGCGGGCCTGCAGCGCCTGATCGTCTCCAGCTACCAGGCCGTCTCGGGTTCGGGCCTGGCCGGTGTGGAGGAACTGGCCTCGCAGATCCGCGCGGTCGCGCCGGAGGCGGAGAAGCTGGTCCACGACGGTTCCGCGGTCACCTTCCCCGCGCCGAACAAGTACGTCGCCCCGATCGCGTTCGATGTCATCCCGCTCGCGGGCGGCCTGGTCGACGACGGCAGCGGCGAGACCGACGAGGATCAGAAGCTCCGCAACGAGAGCCGCAAGATCCTCGGCCTGCCCGACCTGCTGGTCTCCGGCACCTGCGTGCGGGTCCCGGTGTTCACCGGGCACTCGCTGTCGGTGAACGCGGAATTCGCCGAGCCGCTGTCGGTGAAGCAGGCGCAGGAACTGCTCGCCAAGGCGCCCGGCGTGAAGCTGGTCGACGTGCCGACCCCGCTGGCCGCCGCCGGCCAGGACGACTCGCTCGTCGGCCGGATCCGCCAGGACCCGGGCGTGCCCAGCGGCCGCGGGCTCGCGCTCTTCATCTCGGGTGACAACCTGCGGAAGGGCGCCGCGCTCAACACGATTCAGATCGCCGAGGTCCTGCTCGCCAACGGCTGAGCCGCGCACGCGAACGACGAGGGCCGGGTCGACCGACCCGGCCCTCGTCGTGTGTCGTCAGCGGATGCGCGGCGTGCGGGCGTCGTGGCCCACGCAGGCCAGCACGGCGCAGCCCGGCGGCAGATCGGCGAAGGGCGGCCGCAGCGGGATGTTCAGGCAGCTGAAGACATCGCAGTCCGGGTAGGCGCCGGGCCCGATCCCGAAGACCGCGAGCAGGATGTTGGCGTCGACCAGCTGCTTCGGATCGAATTCCAGCGTCGGCTCCACGTACGGCTCGGCGACCGGGACCGCCGTGTCGGTGAACGCGGTGAACAGCCGCCGGAAGAACTCGTGGGAGAGCTCCTCCGGGTGGGCCAGGATTCCGCTGGGCCCGTAGGCGGTGACGTTGCCGAACGCGCCGGTCCACACGACCATCAAGTCGAGGCTGGGCACGAAGAAGACGTTCTGCAGGCCGAGGCCGGACATGAAATAGGTGTCGGCGGGCATGAACTGCGGCGATTCCGCGCATCCGGCGCCGACCCAGAACAGGTAGCCGTAGCAGCTGTTGCGTTCCGAGGGCTGGCGCGCCTTCGCGAGGTAGCCGGCCGAGACGATCCGCTTGCCCGCCCACGCGCCCTGGTTGTGGACGAGCAGGCCGATCTTGGCCAGGTCCTCGGGCGGGATCATGAGGTGGGCGTAGCCGTAGGTGTGCCCGGCCCGGTCGCGCGCCCAGTAGTAGTCCTCGCGGGGGATGCCGAGCGGGTCGAACAGCTCGCGCTGGGCGAACTGCTGCAGCGGCTCGCCGATGGCGAGCTCGATGACGTAGGACAGCAGGTCGACATTGCGCTGGCTGTAGCTGAATTCGGTGCCGGGCGGGTTGACCAGCTCGACCGCGAGCGCCTGGACCGCGCTGTTCGGGTCGACCGGGATGACCGCGGTGATGCCCTCGCTCAGCGCCCCGACCTTCATGCCGGAGCTCTCCGTCAGCAGGTTCTCCACGGTGATCGCCCGGTGCTGGGCGTCGCCGAGTCCGGCGGGGAGGTAGCGGTCGATCGGGGCGCTGATGTCGAGCCGCCCCCGGTCGGACGCGATCCCGGCGAGCAGCGACACCACCGACTTGGTGACGCTCCAGACGTTCCACGCGGACTTGCCGGTCTCCGCGTTGCGCGCCCCCTCGCCGACCAGGCAGTTGTGCCGGAACACCTGCACATTGAGCCGGTTGCGGTCGTTGGCGAACTGGAGCGCGTCGGCCAGTTTCGCCCCGTCGAGCCCGACGTCCTCGGGCCTGGCCCTGGCGAGTTCACGGCCGGAGGTGACCTGGCAGGAGACCGGTCCGGCGGGGGCCGCGTGCGTGGGTGGCGCGAACAGCACGGACGCGAGGACGGCGAGTGACGACGAACATGCGAAAACACCCCTCATCAGCCCCATGAGGGGGAGGGTAGACGCCTTCGGCGTTCGTAGCCTGTATAGCGCGGCCGTGTCCGGAGATGCCCGGTGTGTCTACCGACCGGTAGCTTGCTTCGGACGGAAACAGCAGGTCATGGGTCCGATGTACCGCCCGGTCGGGTTCCGTCACCGCTCGCGCCGCCGCCGCACCCGTACCAGGCGGCGCCCAGCCCCAGCACCACCAGCCCGCCGAGGACCGACCCGAGGGGGAGCGAGCAGGCGACGACCGCGCACCCCACCGCGCCCAGGATCGGGATCCAGCGCGCGGGCGCGCCCTCCGCGCGGGTGAGCGTCCCCGCCGACACGTTCGCCACCAGGTAGTACACCAGCACCGCGAACGACGAGAAGCCGATCGCCCCGCGCAGGTCGACCGTCGCCGCCACCACCGCGACCACCGCGCCGACGGCGAGTTCGGCCCGATGCGGCACCTGGAAGCGTGGATGTATCGCGGCGAGCGCGCCGGGCAGATGCCGGTCGCGTGCCATCGCGAGCGTGGTCCGCGAGACCCCGAGGACCAGGGCGAGCAGCGAGCCCGCCGCCGCCAGCACCGCGCCGACCCGCACCACCGGGGCGAGCCAGGCCGCGCCCGCGGCCTCGACGACCCGCACCAGCGGATCCGGCGCGCCCGCCAGGCCGCCCGCGCCCAGCGTCAGCAGCGCGGCGGCGGCGACCAGGGCGTACACGACGAGGGCGATGCCGAGCGCGAGCAGGATGGCCCGCGGGATCGTCCGTTCGGGCGCGCGCACCTCCTCGCCGAGCGTGGCGATCCGCGCGTAGCCCGCGAACGCGAAGAACAGCAGCCCGGCGCCCTGGAGGACCCCGTACACCCCGACCGGGGCGCCGAGTCCGGTCGCCCCCGCGTGCGAGCCCGCGAACCCGGCGACGACCACCGCGCCGAGGACGGCCAGCACGACCACGACGATCACCCGGGTCGCCAGCGCCGACTTCTGCACGCCGACATAGTTGATCGCGGTCACCGCGACCACGGCCACGACCGCCACCTCGTGCGCGTGCGCGGGCCAGGCGTAGCTCCCGACGGTCAGCGCCATCGCCGCGCACGAGGCACTCTTCCCGACGACGAATCCCCAGCCCGCGAGGTACCCCCAGAACGCGCCGAGCCGTTCGCGCCCGTAGACATACGTGCCGCCGGACACCGGGTAGCGGGCCGCGAGCCGGGCGGAGGACACCGCGTTGCAGTAGGCGACCACGGCCGCCACCGCCAGCGCGACCGGCAGCCACGGCCCGGCGGCTCCCGCGGCGGGCGCGAGCGCCGCGAACACGCCCGCCCCGATCATCGAGCCGAGTCCGATCACCACCGAGTCCCGCAGCCCGAGCCGCCGCGCCAGCTCCGTTCCCATCCCCTCATCCTCGGGCACCCGCCGCGATACCGCGACCGGGCCCGGACACGCGAAACGCCGCCCGGTGATGAGGGAACCCGGCGGCGTTTCACGTACAGGTGCCGACGCCCCACAAGCGCCTCTCGGCGAGTGGTCGCTCGTAGCGACAAAGGGTGCGGCCCGGGGCTGTTCGGGCGCCGACAGTGGGTTCAACGGAGGGGCCGGTGCGGATGTTCCTTGTGGAAAAGTGACGCTCGTTACGTTCCCGGTCGGCCTGGGCGACGGCGAGCGGATGTCGGTAGCCCTGCGTAAACTCCCTCTGTTCGGCCGAACGAGATACGAGGGGGAAGGCCGTGAACGATCCGGTGCTCACCGAGATGCTGGGTGCGCTCGAACGGAGTCCGGAGGTGCTCGCGCTGCGGGTGCGGGTGATCGAGCTGCTCGCCGAGCGCGGGCGCCACGCCGACGCGCTCGCCCACTGCGCCACCGCGCTGGCCCAGGACCCGCAGCAGCCGCGGGTGCACGAGCTGCTCCAGCAGTGCACGTCCGCGCTGACCGGCGGCGGGGTGCCGGTCCGGCCCGTCCCGGAACCTACCGCCGCCGCGCCGGAGGCCGCACCCGCGCCGCCGCGTGCGCCGACCGGGTTCGACTGGGCCGCCGCGGAGGAGCAGGTCGGTGACATCGTCGAGCCCGCCTTCGTCGGCGAGGAGCCCGCCGCGTTCGCGCTGGAGTCCGATGTCGGCAGGCTGACCCGCCCGCACGTCACGCTGGCCGACGTCGGCGGCATGACCGAGGTCAAACGCCAGCTCGACCTGACCCTGCTCGGCCCGATGCGGAATCCGGAGCTGGCCAAGGCCTTCGGCACCTCCGCGCGCGGCGGCCTGCTGCTGTACGGGCCGCCCGGCTGCGGCAAGACCTTCCTCGCCTCGGCCGTCGCCGGGGAACTCGGGGCGAGCTTCTTCCCGATCGAGCTGTCCGACATCCTCGACATCTATCTCGGCTCAGGCGAACGCAATCTGCACGAGGTCTTCGAGATGGCCCGCCGCAACGCCCCGTGCGTATTGTTCCTCGACGAGGTGGATGCGCTCGGGCACAAACGCAGCCAGATGTCGGGCTCGTCCGGGATGCGCAATGTGGTCAATCAGTTGCTGTCGGAGATGGATTCCGCCGTTCACAGCAACGACGGCGTCTACATCCTCGGCGCGACCAACCATCCCTGGGACCTGGACGTGGCGTTGCGCCGCCCCGGCCGGTTCGACCGCATGATCCTGGTGTCGCTGCCCGACGCGCAGGCGCGCGCCGAGATCCTGCGGCACCACCTGCGCGACCGGCCCGTGGCAGGCATCGATCTGCCGAAACTGGTGCGCCGCACCGAGGAATTCTCCGGCGCCGACCTCGCGCACGTCTGCACGACGGCGACGCAGCTGGCGATGGCCGATTCGCTGTCGTCGGGGACGGTCCGGCCGATCGGGATGGCTGACCTCGAGCAGGCGCTCGGGCGGATTCGGCCGAGCGCCGGGCCCTGGTTCGAATCCGCTCGCAATGTCGTCGAATTCGCCAATGCCGACGGCCAATACGACGAGCTCGCGGCCTATATGCGCCGAAGGAAGACGCGCTGAGGGTCCCGTGAGCGACAAGTTCGACCGGGCCGTCACACTCCTGGAGCTCGGCCGGGTGGACGAGGCCCGCGCGACCCTCGCCGAGGTGCTCGCGGCGGACCCGGAACACCTCGGCGCCGCCCGCCGGATGGCCGACCTGGCCCTCACCGAGAAGGAGTACGCGGTCGCCGTCGACTGGTCGGGTCGGGCACTGCGCGCCGACCCCGAGGACGACTGGTCGCTGCGCATCCGCGCCCTGGCACTGCTCGGCCTCGGTCAGCACCCGGCCGCCCTGAACACCGCGCTGGCGGCGGTCCGCAGCGACCCCGACCGGGCCGACAACCACCGGGTGCTCGCGCACGTGCACTGGGTTCTCGGCCGTACGGATCTGGCGCTGGCCTGTCTGGGTGAGGCGTTGGCGCTGGAACCGGACGACGCTCTCGTGCACGCCTCCTACGGCAACATCCTGGCGTCCTCGGATCGCTCCGCCGCGAGGGCGGCGTTCCGTGAGGCGCTGCGCCTGGAACCGGACAACGCGCGCTGGGCGCTGTCGGCGGCGGCGCTCGAGGCGGACCGCCGGCGTATCGGCCCCGGCCTGGACGGCATGATCGCCGCGGCGGCGATGGATCCCGAGCTGGGCCCGGCGGCGCGGGGGGAAGCGGCGAGGCTGCTGGCCCGGTCGCTGTACCGGTCCGTCGCGCTGATGTGGCTGATCCTCGTGCTCGCCGGGATCGTCACCCTCGTCGGCGGGTCGGCTGATGGCGCCGAGCCGGCGGCGAGGCCGAGCGCGCGGCCGACGCCCACGCTGGTACGGCTGGGCGAACCGGCGCCGACCAGTGCGCGTGCCCCGCGCGCGCCCCACACCGTCTGGGTGCCGGGTCCCGACGGCGTCCGCACGTCGTTCGTGCTGCCCCTCGACATCTACGACAGCCCGTTCACGGTGCCGCGGACTCCTGCGCCCGCGCCGACGACCCGTGCGGCACCGACCACCCGAGCGATCTCGGAGACCGCCGCTTCGCCCGCGTCCCCGCGCCGGACACCCGCCGCGGTTCTCCTGACGGTTCGTGTGCTGGTGGTCGGTGGTGTGACCGCGATCCTCGCCGTCCTGGCGGTGCGGTATCTGGGTGGTTCCCGGAGCAGGCGCGCGTTGGTGCGCAGCGCGTACGCCGAGTACGCGGCGGTGCGAACGAGCGCCTGGGTGTTCGCCGCGATCGTGCTGTTCGGGCTCGTCGTCGGGGTCGCCTGGCCGCAGATGTTGTTGTGCCCGCTGCTCGCGCTGGCCGGGCTGATCCTCCTGGGCAGCAGGGCCGGCCGAACGCGGAGCAGCGGGGCCTGACCGGCTCAGAAGTTGCTGAACCAGTACAGCAAAGTGGCCAGTACCCAGACGATCACAGTGGTCATGGTCGCTCCCCAAATAGTCGGTGCTTCCATCATCGCGCGGAACGGGCCGAGTCTTACAAGTTCTTGTTAAGAGCCTCTCGAGAGCGGGGCCGCACAGTAGTTCTCGACACCGGGGCAACCCGGAGCCGATCGCTCTCGAGGGGTGAGGGATCGGCTCCGGCCGGTCGGTGCAGACCGAGGTCGATGGCTCTTCCGGACGCTGAAGAACTTTCTCTGCCGAGGGTAACCAGCTGCGCGGGACGCACCACGTCGCCCGGGGTGTCGATGAGGGTGCCCGGTCTCCGGGCCGGTCTACGAGGGGTGGCCGGCCCGGCGATCGGGGTGAGGGTCACCGGGATCGGAGGTAGTCGACCCAGCCGCCGTGTTCGGTGATGTCGGTGGCGGCGACGGCGGCGTCGTAGGTACAGGCGAAACCGGTCACGGTGCGGCCGTCGGCGAGTTCGACGGCGGTCAGCGCCATGGGGGCGGGGAGCTCGGCGAGGAAGGTGCCGAGCCCGGCGGGGGAGACGCGGAAGAGTTCGCCGCGGATGGGTGCGCCGAGTCCGTCGCCGTGGCGGACCAGGCCGGGCTTGGGGGGCACGGTGTCGAGGGCGGTGAGCCGGTAGGCGTCGGTCGTGGTGATCGCGCCGGCGAACCGGGCGCCGAGGGCCTCGAGCTGCCAGTGCAGCGGCTGGCCGCGCAGGTGGGCGCCGAACACGGCGAGGTCGACGCCGGTGCCGACGAGCGTAGGGGGCTCGTCGGCACCGGTGATCCGGGCGGCCAGGTCGACCGCGACCTGGTCGCCGAACGTGGGGACGACGACCGTGACGCCGAAGGGCAGCCCGTCCGCGGTGGGGGCGCCGGGGACGGCGACCGCCGCGAGATCGAGCAGGTTGCAGAAGTTGGTGTAGGTGCCCATCCGCCGGTTGATGCCGACGGGGTCCTCGGCCACCGCCGCCAGGGTGGGGTGTTCGGTGGTGGTCGGCAGGAGGAGGCCGTCGACATCGGCGAGCAGTGCGCGGGCGGCGGCGCGGGCACGGGCGAGGGTGTCCAGATCGGCGGCGAAGGCGTGCGCGGGCAGGTCGCGCGCGGCGGCGATGATGGCGGCGACGGTCGGGTCGAGACCGTCGGGAGCGGTGTCGAGGAAGGCGCCGACGGCGGCGTAGCGCTCGGCGACGAGGGCGCCGTCGTAGAGCAGCCGGGCGGCGGCGAGCAGCCCCGAGATGTCGAGTTCGGTGACGGTGACGCCGCGGTCCCGCAGACTGTCGATGGTGGCGGCGAAGGCCGCGCGGTACGGCTCGCTCAGCGCGGTGAGGTCCTCGGCGCGGGGCACGGCGACGGTCGGCCGGGCGGGGGCGGCGAGGCGGACGTCGGCGGGCCAGCTGCGGCTGCGCGGATCGGCCGCGTCGGGGCCCGCCATGACCCGGGTCGCGGCGACGGCGGTCGGCAGGTCGGCGGCGAAGATCGTCACCGCGTCGAAGTCGGCGCAGGCCGGGACCACGCCGTCGGTCGGCACGATGCCGAGGGTGGTCTTGACGCCGACGATGCCGTGCAGGGCGGCCGGCACCCGGCCCGAGCCCGCGGTGTCGGTGCCGATCGCGATGTCGGCGATCCCGAGCGCGACCGCCACGGCCGACCCCGAACTGGAACCGCCGGAGACCAATTCGGGCCGCAACGCGTTCCGCACCGGGCCGTACGGGCTGCGGGTGCCGACCAGGCCGGTGGCGAACTGGTCGAGGTTGGTCTTGCCGAGCACCAGCGCGCCCGCCTCGACCAGCCGCCGCACGGCGGTCGCGGATTCGGCGGGCGTGTAGGCGAACGTGGGGCAGGCGGCCGTGGTCGGCAGCCCCGCGACGTCGACGTTGTCCTTGACCGCGAGCAGCAGGCCTGCCAGCGGCAGGTCCGCGCCCTCGGCCAGGCGCGCCTCGAGCGCCGCGGCGTCGGCGGTGACCTCCTCCCGCGAGCGCAGCGTGATCCACACTTCGGGACGATCCACCTCGGCGATGCGCGCGTACGCGGCGGCGACCCGGGCGGTCGGCGCGGCCGTGGCGGTGTCGAGTAGTCCTGCGGTCATGGTCAGTTGGCTCCGATCACTGCGAGGGGGGTTCCGGGTTCCACCTTGGCGCCCGGGGCGGTGAGGACCCGCAGGACGGTGCCGCCGTCCGGGGTGGTCACCGGGAGTTCGAGTTTCATGGCCTCCAGCACGGCGACGGTGTCGCCGGCGCGGAGTCGCTGTCCTTCCTGTGCTTCCACGCGCCAGACGTTGCCGGTCATCGGCGCCGAGACGACGGCGGAGCCGTCCGGGAGGCCCGAGAGCGGATCGTCGGCGGGCGCGGCGGGTTCGGGTTCGGCCGCGGTCCGTTCGAATTCGCCCGCGGCCTGCCAGGCAGCGCGCTCGGCGGCGAAGGCGGCGGACTGCCTTCCCTCGAAGGCCGCGATGGATTCGGCGTTGTCCGCGAGCAGGGCGAGGTGATCGGCGAGGGCGAAGGTGCCCTCGGTGACCTGCGCGTCGAACCGGCCCGCGGCGGCCGCCGCGCGGTACTCGAGCAACTGCTCCGGCTCGACCGGCTCCCACACGATGCGGTCGAAGAAGCGGAACAGCCACGGGGTGCCCGCCTCGAACGGCGCGCGCTGGCGGTACCCGGACCAGATCGGGACGGTGCGCCCGATCAGCTGGTAGCCGCCGGGCGAGGCCATGCCGTACACGCACAGGTACTTGCCGCCGATGCCGACCGCGTCCGAGGGCGTCCAGGTGCGCGCGGGATTGTATTTCGTGGTGACCAGCCGGTGCCGGGGATCGAGCGGGACGGCCAGCGGCGCACCGAGATACACGTCGCCGAGCCCGAGGACGAGGTACTCGGCGGCGAACACCGTGTCGCGGACCTCCTCGACGCTGTCGAGTCCGTTGATCCGCCGGATGAACTCGGTGTTGGACGGCAGCCAGGGCGCGGTGTCGCGGACACCGCTGCGATAGCGGTCGATGGCCTCGGCGATCGACGGGTCGTCGAAGGACAGCGGCAGCCGGACGGTGCGGCTGGCGACGACCAGGTCGCCGGTGGCGGGCAGCGCGTCCTCCAGCTCGGCGAGCGTGCCGAGCAGGCGGTACTGCGGCAGCACCTCGGGGTCGAAGTGGATGTGCAGGGAGCGGACGCCGGGGGTGACGTCGACTATGCCGGGGAGGCCGGTGTCGCGCAGGGCCTCCGACAGCGCGTGTACGCGCATGCGCAGGCCGAGGTCGAGGACCATCGGGCCGTACTCGACGAGGACGTTGTCGTCGCCGCCGCGCAGGTAGCGCACCTCCGGCCGGTCGCCGTCGGCCTCGCGCAGCCGCAGGATGCCCCGGTCGCGCAGGGCCACACCGAGTTCGGGGACCGCGGCCGCGGCGCGGGCGGACGGCACCCGCCGCAGGCGTTCGGCGCCCTTCTCGTCGACGGGCACGAACCGGATGGTGTCGCCGGGGCGCAGCTGGCCGAGCTTCCAGCGCTGCGCCGACACCACCGTCAGCGGGCAGGCGAAACCGCCGAGGCTCGGGCCGTCGGGACCGAGCAGGATCGGGGTGTCACCGGAGACGTTGAGGGCGCCGACGCTGTAGGGGTTGTCGTGCAGGTTGGACGGATGCAGGCCCGCGTCGCCGCCGTCGGCGCGCGACCACGACGGCTTCGGGCCGTCGAGCCGGATGCCGGTGCGGTTGGCGTGCGCCCCGACCCGCCACTCGGCCGCGTAGAACTGGCGCATGTCGTCGTCGGTGAAGTAGGCGGGCGCGGTCTGCGGGCCCTCGCCGACCGCGATCTGCCAGGCGTGGGTGAACGTGGGCCGCGACGCGGCGGGGACCGGCGCGACGGGCGCGCCGGGGTCGGGGAGCAGGCCGAGGACGTCCCCGGCGAGCAGCGCCCGTCCGGTGACACCGCCGAAGCCGCCGAGGGTGAACGTGGCCGCGCTGCCGTGGTAGAGCGGGGCGTCGATCCCGCCCGCGACGGCGAGGTAGGTGCGCAGGCCCGCGTCCGCCGGGGCGCCGATGTCGAGGACCGCGCCCGCGGGCACCGTGACCGGCGTCCACTGGGGGATCTCGGCGCCGTCGAGGGTGACCGGGGTCGGGGCGCCGGTCACACAGATCGTGGCCGCCGCGCCGAAACTCAGCCGGGGCCCCTGGAGGGTGCATTCCAGGCCGGGCGTGCCGGGCGCGTTGCCGACGGCGACGTTGGCCAGGGTGAACGACAGGTCGTCCATCGGGCCCGAGGGCGGGATACCGACCTCCCACAGGCCGAGCCGGCCTGGATGGTCCTGCACCGTTGTCATCGTGCCCGGCCGCAGGACCTCGACGCGGCGGGCGGGGACGCCGATGCCCGCCAGGGTGGAGGTGCTGTGCCCGGCGTCGAGCACCACCGGATCGGCGGCGGCGGCGCGCAACTGGGCCAGGTTGGTCTGGACGCCGTAGACGGCGGTCTCGCCCAGGGCCGAACTCAGCGCCGCGAAGGCCGAGGCCCGGTCGGGTCCGGTGGTGATGACCTTGGCGAGCATCGGGTCGTAGTAGGGGGACACCTCGGTGCCGGTGGCGATCCAGCCGTCCACCCGGGCGTCCGTGGGGAGGCGGGCCTCGGTGACCAGGCCCGCGCTGGGGCGGTAGTCCTGGGCGGGGTCCTCCGCGTAGACCCGCGCCTCGACCGCGCTGCCGCGCTGCGCCGGGCCGGTGCTCGGCAGGTCGTCGAGCATGGTGGCGTCGCCGCCGGCCAGGCGCAGCATCCAGGCCACCAGGTCGACCCCGGTGATCGCCTCGGTCACCGGATGTTCCACCTGCAGCCGGGTGTTCATCTCCAGGAACGACGCCTCGCCCCGGTCGATGTCGTAGACGAACTCGACCGTGCCGGCCGAGCGATAGTCCACCGACTGCGCCAGCAACCGCGAGGTCGCCAGGAGTTCGGTGGTGAGCGCCTCGGTGAGGCCCGGCGCGGGGGCCTCCTCCAGCACCTTCTGGTTGCGCCGCTGCAGCGAGCAGTCCCGGGTGCCCAGGCTCACCACCCGGCCGCGCCCGTCGCCGAACAGCTGCACCTCGACGTGGCGCGCCCGCGACACGAACCGCTCCAGGAAGACCCCGCCCGCACCGAAATTCGCCGCGGCCAGCCGCTGCACGCGGGTGTAGGCCGCCCGCACCTCGTCGGGCCCGTGACACGCCTGCATGCCGATGCCGCCGCCGCCACCGACGGCCTTGAGCATGACCGGGAAGCCGACCCGCTCCGCCTCGGCGACGGCATGGTCGGCCGAATCCAGCAGCGCCGAACCGGGAATCAGGGGCACGCCGACCGCGCGGGCCGCCTCGCGCGCGGTGTGCTTGTCGCCGAAGATCTTCAGCTGCTCCGGGGTCGGGCCGACGAACGCCAGGCCCGCCTCGGCGACCGCCGTCGCGAAGACCGTGTTCTCGGAGAGGAACCCGTAGCCGGGGTGGATGGCGCCCGCGCCGGTGGCCAGCGCGGCCTCGATCACCCGGTCCGCGCGCAGATAGGACTCCGCGGCGGGGCCGGGACCGAGCAGCACGGCCGTGTCGGCCGCCTCGACGTGGGGCGCGGCGGCGTCGGCCTCCGAATACACCGCGACGGTCTTCAGGCCCAGCAGGCGGGCGGAACGGATGATCCGGCAGGCGATCTCGCCGCGATTGGCGATCAGCACCGTGTCGAAGGAACTCATGTCACTCCAGGTATTCGGTTATTCGGCCATCGACATGGCGGCGAGAGCGCGGGAGATGCGTTCGAGCACCACATCGAGGGACTCCCCTATGTGCGTGCGCAGCAGCTGATAGCCGTTGGCCAGCTCGCCTGCCAGCACGGCGTCGAGAATCGCCAGGTGCTCGGAGATGGTGGTCTCGATGCGGTTGTTGACCATGAAGTCGTACATGCGGACGTGGCGGATCCGGGAGTTCACCGACAGCAGCGCGCGGACCAGCTCGGCGTTGCCCGCCGCGGTCAGCAGGGCGACGTGGAACTCCTCGTCGACCACCACGAAGCCCGGCTCCTGCTCCGGCGGGTCGGCCTGCAGGGCCAGCCAGCGTTCCCGCTCGGCCAGCAGCAGCTCCCGATCGTGGGACAGCGCCGGGTTGTTCATCACCCGAGCCAGACCGCCGAGTTCGAGGGTCAGCCGGAGCTCGTAGAGGTCGCGGATTCGCGGCACACTGGGACGGACCGGGCTGAAGCCGTACTCCTCGCGCTGGAGCAGCCCGTCCGAGCAGAGCATGGTCAGCGCCTCGCGCACCGGGGTGCGGGAGATCCCGAACCGCGCCGACACCTTGGGTTCGGTCAGCCGTTCACCGAAGGTGATCGTCCCGTTGACCAGTTCGCTGCGCAGCGTCGCGTAGACCACCTCGCGCAGCGGCCTCCCCGCACCCGCATCCTGTGTCTCCACCTGTGTCGACATGCCTGTATACGCTATTGGCCTGCGGTTTCACCGGGATGACCCAAAGTTATGAACAGGTAAGGGAGAACTCACAACTCACCTCACCGCCGGTGCCGCGCGTCCGCGAGCGCTATTCAACACAGCGCAACGCGCCTGATCATCGGCCGACACAAAGCGGGCGCACGCTGGGACCGAGCCCCGGTGCCCGGTCGACACGATCACTCCGCGGCGCGGGCCACCTCGGCGCACGCGGAGGATGGTCCCGGGTCCCGGGCGCTCACCGACCAGCCCGCGAGGAGGACACCCGCAGTGCTTTCGACCATCGTCCTGCTGCTCCTCGTCAGCGCCCTGCTCACCATCACCGCCGCCGCGATCTGGTGGCCCAACCCCGCCGAGCCCCGGCCCCGGAGGCAGCGCGGCAGGTGACGCCCCGGGTCGCCGACGGACGCCGGAAAAGAAGAAGACCCCCTGACCGAAGTCAGGGGGTCTTCATCGTGTCTCAACCACACGAGTCGGGGTGACAGGATTTGAACCTGCGACCTCTTCGTCCCGAACGAAGCGCGCTACCAAGCTGCGCCACACCCCGTGAGGCGAACCTGAAGTAGCTTACAACGCGGTGGGCCGAAACGTTAAACCGGCTGGTCAGCGGGGTATTCTGCGAGGTCGCGGTCGGCGGCGGGGCGCTTGGGCGGCGCGCCGACGAGAGTCAGCAGCGTGGCCTCGGGACGGCAGCAGAACCGGTAGGGCGCCCACGGCGAGGTGCCGATGCCCGCGGAGACGTGCAGCTGGGTGTGCTCGCCCCACTTGGACGCGCCCTTCACCCGCGACTTGTCGATGCCGCAGTTGGTCACCAGGGCGCCGTAGCCGGGCACCACGAGCTGGCCGCCGTGGGTGTGACCGGCGAGGACGAGGTCGTAGCCGTCCTCGGCGAAGCGGTCGAGCACGCGGGGCTCGGGGGAGTGGGTCAGGCCGATGCTCAGCTGCGCGAGCTGATTGGGGGCGCCCGCGACGGTCTCGTAGCGGTCGCGCTGCAGATGCGGGTCGTCGACGCCCGCGGTGGCGATGCGGATGCCCGCGACCTCGAGGTCGCGGCGCACGTGGGTCAGGTCGAGCCAGCCGCGTTCGGTGAACGCCGCGCGCAGATCCTGCCACGGCAACGGATCGCCGTAGACCCGCTTGTGGTCTTTCTTGAAATACTTCAGCGGATTCTTCGGGACCGGCGCGAAATAGTCGTTGGAACCGAAGACGAAAAGTCCCGGACGCGCGAGCAGTCCGCCCAGCGCCTGCACCACGGCGGGCACGGCTTTCTGATGCGAGAGATTGTCACCGGTATTGACGACGAGATCGGGTTCGAGCCGGTCCAGCTCGCGCAGCCACTGCTGCTTGAGCTGCTGGCCCGGCATCATGTGCAGGTCGCTGACGTGCAGAATGCGCAGCGTGGACGAGCCGGGAGCGAGCACCGGCAGGGTGGCTTCGCGCAGCACGAACGCGTTCCGTTCGATCAGCGTGGCGTAGCCGATTCCGGCGGCGGCGGCGCCGGCGGCTCCCAACGCGGTTCGGCGGGCAGCGGTCGTCGAGAAGGCTGGCATTTGCCCAGCATAGGCGACCCCCTGCCGGAATGCCCGGTGTGTTTCCGCACAAGGTCACCGGAATTCGCGCCGACCGGTGAAAATGTGATGGGAGTTCGCGGCCGCGAGGGGCTACCGTGAGCCACATGCCGGAACTGAAATCGCAACTGCGTGCGGACATGACCGCCGCGATGAAAGCCAAGGACACGCTGCGGCTGTCGACCCTGCGGATGCTGCTGGCCGCGATCCAGACCGCCGAGGTCTCGGGTGCCGCGGCCAAGGAGCTCTCCGACGCCGAGGTCGTCTCCGTGCTGCAGAAGGAAGCCAAGAAGCGCAACGAGGCGGCCACGGTCTACGACCAGGCCGGGCGCGGCGAGCTCGCGGCCAACGAGCGCGCCGAGGAAGCGATCATCGACGAGTACCTGCCGACCCAGCTCACCGAGGCCGAGGTGGCCGACGTCGCCGACACCGCCATCGCCCAGGTCGCCGAGGAGATCGGCGAGCGGCCGGGCATGAAGCAGATGGGGCAGGTCATGAAGGCCGCGACGGCGATCGCCGCGGGCAAGGCCGACGGGTCGCGGCTCTCGGCCGCCGTCCGGGCGAGGCTGTGACCGGTCCCGGACAGCGAACGGGGCGCCCGGTGGTTCACCGGGCGCCCCGTGTCGTCTAGTTCGGGATCGGGATAGGGATCGGTGGCAGGCGCGGGATCTGCGGCAGACCCGGGACCACCGGCGCGGGAGCGGACGGCGACGGCGGCGCCGACGGCGTCGGCACCCGGACGGTGCCGTCGCTGATGTAGATCGTCACCACCGAGCCCGGGATGGCCGAGCCGTTCGGTGAGCTGCCCATGACGGTGCCCTTGGCCTGGGAGCCGGGCGCGGTCACCGCGGTCACCTGGAAGCCGTGCGAGGACAGCGTCGAGGTGGCCTCGCCCTGCGACATGCCTGCGACGTCGGGCACCTGCGAGTTGTTCGCGCCGCGCACGTACTTGTCGTCGACCGGGGGCAGCCCGGGCGGGCCGTAGCGGTCGAGGGCGGGTTTGATCGCGTTGAACCAGGTCCGGGCGGGCTCGTTACCGCCGTAGAGATTGCCGTCGCCGCAGTTGCGCAGCGGGAACGAGCAGATCTCGCCGGGGGTCGGGCTGTCGCCGTAGACGTAGGTCGCCGCGGCCAGGCTGTTGGTGAAGCCGAGGAAGGCCGAGGAGCGGTGCGACTCGGTGGTGCCGGTCTTACCCGACATCGGGGCGTTCCAGCCCGCCGCGCGCGCCGCGCCCGCGGCGGTGCCGCTGACGTCGTCCTTGCTCATGGCGTTGGCCAGGGTGTTGGCCAGGCCGCTCTCGACGACCTGCTCGCAGGCCTGCTGGGTCAGCGGGACCGGCTTGCCCTGACGGTCGACGACCTCCTTGATCGGCGAGGGCGGGCACCACTTGCCGCCGGAGGCGAGGGTAGCGGCCACGTTCGACAGCTCGAGCGCGTTGATCGGGAACGGGCCGAGGGTGAACGAGCCCATGTTGTTGTTCTTGACGTGGTCGGCCAGGCTGGCGTTGCCGTGGCCGGAGGTGCCGGGGGTGGTGTAGGAGCGCATGCCCAGCCGCACCGCCATGTCCACCGCCGCGGTCACGCCGACGTCCTGGATCATCTTCACGAACGTGGTGTTCGGCGAGGTCGCCAGCGCGTCGGTCACCGACATCGACCCCGGGTAGGCGCCCGCGTTCTTGACGCACCACGAGTCGGCCGGGCAGCCGGGCGAGTTGGAGTAACCCATGCCGCGGGCGGCGTAGGTGCCGGGGACGTCGAGGACCGCGCTGATGCCGAGGCCCTTCTCCATCGCGGCCGCCGTGGTGAACAGCTTGAAGATCGAGCCCGCGCCGTCGCCCGCCATCGAGTACGGCTGGGCCAGCAGGGTCTCGTTGGCGTCGCGGTTGAGGCCGTAGGTGCGGCTGGACGCCATGGCGAGGACCGCGTGCGAGTCCTGGCCGGGGGCGACCACCGACATGACCTGGGCGATGTTGTCCAGATTGGGGTCGGCCGCCTCGGTGACCGAGCGCTTCACCGATTCCTGCAGCGCCGGGTCGAGGGTCGTGCGGATCAGGTAGCCGCCCTTGTCGACCTGCTCGCGGCTGATGCCCGCGTTGGCCAGGTACTGCAGGGCGTAGTCGCAGAAGAAGCCCTTGTCGTTGGCGGCGATGCAGCCGCGCGGCAGGCCCTGCGGCTTGGGCAGGACGCCGAGCGGCTCGGACTTGGCCTTGCGGAACTCCTCGGCGCGGCTCGGGATGTTCTGGATCAGGGTGTCGAGCACGGTGTTGCGGCGCGCGGTGACGCCCTCGACGTTGGTGTAGGGGTTCAGCTTGGAGCTGGACTGCACCATGCCGGCCAGCATGGCCGCCTGGGTCATGTTCAGGTCGGCGGCGTCGACGCCGAAGTAGGTCTTGGCCGCGTCCTGGATGCCGTAGGAGCCGTTGCCGAACGGGACGAGGTTCAGGTACCGCGTGAGGATCTCGTCCTTGGTCAGCTCGCGGTCCAGCGTCAGCGCCATCCGGATCTCGCGGATCTTGCGGGCCGGGGTGGTCTCGATCGCGGCGCGGCGCTCGGCGTCGGTCTTGGCGACGACGAGCAGCTGGAAGTTCTTGACGTACTGCTGGTCCAGGGTCGAGGCGCCCTGCTGGACCTCGCCGCTGGAGGTGTTGGTCAGGAAGGCGCGCAGGGTGCCCTGCCAGTCGACGCCCTTGTGGTCGGCGAAGCGCTTGTCCTCGATGGACACGATCGCCAGCTTCATGTTGTTGGCGATGCGATCACTGGGTACCTCGAAGCGCCGCTGCTCGTAGAGCCAGGCGATCGGGGCGCCGTTGGCGTCGACCATGGTCGACACGGCCGGCACCGTACCCTCCACGAGTTCGGCGGAGACGTTGTCGACGGCGTCGGCGGCCCGGTTGGAGACGAACCCGAAACCACCGGCCAGCGGGAACAACAGCCCGGCGACGAGCACGGCGGCCAGCGCGCAGCTGCCGGCCAATCTCGCGAGCGTATGAGTGATCGGCACGAGTTCAGCGTAAAGGGTGGCGCGGACGGGGTCGCGATTGTGCTCGCCGGGCGGGGCGGATCCGGCGTGGCCGCGAGGTTGCCTGGGCGTGTCAAGAAAATCCGCCGCTCGGCGTGTCGGGGGCGGGCGCGCCGGATGAGCAGCACCGCTGCGGGTCCGTGTCCGGATTTGAAGGGACGGTCGTACCAAAAAATCGGGGGCCGGTCTTGCGCAAGCCCCATACCTTTACCTAGATTGAGAACTCAGTGTGATAGAGCTAACACTCAAAGTGGAATGTGGTGCAGACCGCAGCGGAGGTTGGGTTGCTGCGATCTGCGCTCGCGATTCTGGAGCGCCGTACAACGGTGTTCGGACAGCAAAGGGGCACATCAAATGCACATCACAACCCCGATCGCTCGACTTGATGTAGAGCAGGCCGAAGCGCGGATCGCCTGGGTCGCCCAGGCGCGATGCAAGGAAGTGGACCCTGACCAGCTGTTCGTCCGAGGCGCCGCGCAGCGCAAGGCTGCGACGATCTGCCGGCACTGCCCGGTGCTGATGCAGTGCGGCGCCGACGCTCTCGACAATCGCGTGGAGTTCGGCGTGTGGGGCGGCATGACCGAACGCCAGCGCCGCGCGCTCCTCAAGCAGCATCCCGAAGTCACCTCCTGGGCGGACTTCTTCCAGGCCCAGCGGCAGCACCAGGTCGCCATCTAGCCTGCCGATACCACAAACGGCGCCGAGACTGCGGAGAACGCGGAATCGGCGCCGTTGTGGGGTGTTACGTGTTCGTTATCTATAGCCGTTGGGTGTGAATCGGGCTCTGGATTCTCACCCGGCGGCGACCGAGACGCCGGTCAGCTGATCGCCGACGGCGCGCAGGGCCGCCAGGTCGGAGACCTCGAACGGCAGGGCGGTCACCTGCACCAGGGGTACCCGCGGGTGGGCGCCGGTGAACCTCTGGAGCAGGCGCTGCTCCCGCCGCGAGGTCGACACCCGGTCGGCGTGGATCCGCAGCACCGCGGCGGTCAGCGGATCCTTCCCGGCGATCTGGTCGGCGGCGGCCAGCGCGTGGTCGGCGGGCAGCGCGGCGAGCACCGGATGCGTCCGGTTCAGCACCAGTCCCGCCAACGGCATCTTCTCCGTGGACAACCGGTCGACGAAGAACGACGCCTCGCGCAGCGCGTCCGGCTCGGCGGCCGCGACGACCAGGAAGTGCGTGCCGGGCTGGGACAGCATCCGGAAGGTCCGCTGCGCCCGCTCCTGGAAGCCGCCGAAGAGCGATTCGAGCGACTGCAGGAACACCGAGGCGTCCTTGAGCATCTGGCCGCCGACGATCGTGGACACCCCACGCATCGCCAGGCTCATCGCGCCGGTCACCAGCCGGCCGACCCCGCGGCCGGGGGCCATGATCAGCCGGATCATCTTGCCGTCGAGGAACGTGCCGAGCCGCTTGGGCGCGTCGAGGAAGTCCAGCGCGTTGCGCGAGGGCGGGGTGTCGACCACGATCAGGTCCCACTCCTTGCGCGCGGCCAGCTGGCCCAGCTTCTCCATCGCCATGTACTCCTGCGTCCCGCCGAACGAGGAGGCCACGGTCTGATAGATGGGGTTGGCGAAGATCTGCTCCGCCTTCTCCGGCGTGGTGTGCTCGAGCACCATGTCGTCGAAGGTGCGGCGCATGTTCAGCATCATCGCGTGCAGCTCGCCGGGCACCCCGGGACCCAGGTCGACCCGCTGCGGCGCGTTGTCCAGGTCGGCGACGCCGAGCGACTGGGCGAGGCGGCGGGCCGGATCGATGGTCAGCACCACGACCTTGCGGCCGGACTCGGCCGCGCGCAGCGCGATCGCCGCGGCGGTGGTCGTCTTGCCGACGCCGCCGGAACCGCAGCAGACCACGACACGGGCGGTCGGGTCGGCGATGATGCCGGAGAGGTCGAGGGCGGGGGTCCGCGGCTGCTCGGTCATCGCACTCCCTGCGCGGATAGCTTCTCGGCCAGTTCGTAGAGGCCGCCCAGATCCATCCCGTCGGACAGCGCGGGCAGGTACAGCTGGGGGACGTCGACGCGGGAGAGTTCCTCGGCGCTCTCGTCCTGGGCGGCCAGCATCACCGCGTGGTCCATGGTCTCGCTGAGCAGGCCGGCCAGCTCGGCCGCCGAGACGTCGAGGCCCGCCTCGGCCAGGCCGCTCTCGATCATGGCCGGGTTCAGGTCACCGGCGACGGCCGCGGCCCGCTGCTCGGGCGTCAGCTGGCCGGTCGCCGCCCGGTTGACGATGACCGTGCCGACCCGCAGGTCCGCGGCGGTCAGCTCGGCGATGGCGTCGGCGGTCTCCTGCACCGGCAGCGCCTCGAGCAGCGTGACCAGGTGGATCATCGTCTGATCGGAGTGCAGCAGCGCGGAGACGCTCTCGGCCTGGCCCGCGATGGGGCCGCCCTTGGCGATCTCGGCCATCGCCTTGGTGACGTCGAGGAAGCTGCCGATCCGGCCGGTGGGCGGGGCGTCGACGACGATGTCGTCGTAGACCCGCGCGCCCTTGGCGTCGGTGCGGACCGCGCACTCCTTGATCTTGCCGGTGAGGATCACGTCCCGCAGGCCGGGCGCGATGGTGGTGACGAACTCGATCGCCCCCATCCGGCGCATGGCCCGCCCGGCGAAGCCGAGGTTGTAGAACATGTCCAGGTACTCCAGGAACGCGTGCTCGATGTCCATGGCCAGCGCCCAGACCTCGCCGCCACCGTCGGCGGTGGCGATGCGAGTCTCGGTCGGGGGCAGCGGCGGCAGGTCGAAGAGCTGCGCGATGGACTGACGGCTCTCGACCTCGACCAGCAGCACCCGGCGTCCGCCGGCGGCCAGCGCGAGGGCGAGGGCCGCCGAGACCGTGGACTTTCCGGTACCCCCCTTGCCGGACACGTAGTGCAAGCGCGCGGTGACGGCGCGCTCCGGCCACCCGGTAGCCGGCGCGTGCGCCGACGAATCCGGCTCTGCTGTTGGTACTCCCACGCCACCGAGCCTATAACCCGTACCGGAATGACCGTTCACGGATCACCGGAGCCGCTCCGAACGTCACATCCGGTGCCCCTAGACTTTGCCCATGAGCGAAGTCACCCAGTGGGAATACGCGACCGTGCCGCTTCTGACCCACGCCACCAAGCAGATCCTCGACCAGTGGGGCGCCGACGGCTGGGAACTGGTCACCGTGCTCCCCGGACCGACCGGTGAGCAGCACGTTGCCTACCTGAAGCGGCAGAAGTAAGCCATGGCGACCGAATGGAAGGACGCGCTCGACCGGCTCGGCCTGACCCTGCCGCCGGTCGCCGCGCCGGTCGCGGCCTACATCCCGGCCGTGCGGACCGGTTCGCTGGTCTACACCTCCGGTCAGCTGCCGTTCGTCGACGGTGAGCTGTCCGCGACCGGCAAGGTCGGCGCCGAGGTGAGCCTCGAGGAGGCGAAGGAGGCGGCGAAGCTGTGCGCGCTCAACGCGCTGGCCGCCGTGCACGACCTGGTCGGGCTCGACCAGGTGGTGCGGATCGTGAAGGTGGTCGGGTTCGTCAACTCGGCACCGGGGTTCACCGATCAGCCGCTGGTGATCAACGGCGCGTCGGAGTTCCTGGGCGAGGTGTTCGGCGAGGCGGGCGTGCACGCGCGGTCGGCCGTCGGCGTCTCCGAGCTGCCCAAGAACACCCCCGTCGAGGTGGAACTGATCGCCGAGGTCGGATAGGGGGCCGAGATGGCTCTGGAACACCCTGCCTACGGGCAGGTTCGCCCGGTCACGCCGACCGCGTCGGTGCTGCTGGCCGACAACCCGAATCAGATGACCCTCGACGGCACCAACACCTGGTTGCTGCGCGGCGCGGGCAGCGACGAGTTCGTGGTGGTCGACCCGGGCCCGAAGGACAGGCAGCACACGGCGGCCATCGTCGCGGCGACCGGTGGCCGCATCGCGCTGACGCTGATCACCCACCGGCACCACGACCACACCGGTGGTATCGATCACCTGGTGAAGTCCACCGGCACGCCGGTGCGATCGGTGGACCCGGAGTTCCTGCGCGGGGAGGTGGCAGCGCTGCGTGACGGCGAGGTGGTCGAGGCCGCGGGCCTGGGGATCACCGTCGTCGGGACGCCGGGCCACACCGGCGACTCGGTGAGCCTGGTGCTCGACGACGCCGTGCTCACCGGCGACACGGTCCTCGGCCGGGGCACCACGGTGCTCGACTCCACCGACGGCACCCTCGCCGACTATCTCGCCTCGCTCGAGCGGCTGCTCGAGGTCGGGGCGGGCAAGGCACTGCTGCCCGCGCACGGTCCCGAGCACGCCGACCTGGAACCGGTGGTGCGCTACTACCTCCGGCACCGGCACGAGCGGCTCGATCAGGTGCGCGCCGCGCTGGCCGAACTCGGCGAGAACGCGGGCGCGCTCGCGGTGGTCCGCAAGGTCTACGCCGACGTGGACAAGCGGCTGTGGCCCGCCGCGCGCAGCTCGGTGCAGGCGCAACTGGAGTATCTGCGCGCCGAGCGCGGGGCCTGAACCCGCGGTTCCGGGGCGTGGCACGGCGACGCCCCGGAACCGGCCGGGAATCCGCGAGCACGGACGAGGCCCTCATTTCCTCGATGCTCGGCAGATCCCCGGCCGGGGCCGGGGCGTTTCGCTGTGCGCGTGATCAGCGGGCGCGACGTGCCAGACGCTCGGAGTCCGAGATCAGCACGCTCTTGCCCTCCAGGCGCAGCCAGCCGCGGTGCGCGAAGTCGGCGAGCGCCTTGTTGACCGTCTCGCGGGAGGCGCCGACCAGCTGGGCGATCTCCTCCTGGGTCAGGTCGTGGGTGACGCGCAGGGCGCCCGCCTCCTGAGTGCCGAAGCGCTGGGCCAGCTGCAGCAGCGCCTTGGCCACGCGACCGGGCACGTCGGTGAAGATCAGGTCGGCGAGGTTGTTGTTGGTGCGGCGCAGGCGACGCGCGAGCACCCGCAGCAGCTGCTCGGCGATCTCCGGGCGCTGATCGATCCACGCCTTGAGAGCGTCGCGATCCATGGTGACGGCGCGAACCTCGGTGACCGTGGTCGCGGTCGAGGTACGCGGGCCCGGGTCGAAGATGGAGAGCTCGCCGAACATGTCGGACGGGCCCATGATGGTCAGCAGGTTTTCGCGGCCGTCCGGCGAACGGCGGCCGATCTTCACCTTGCCCGAGGTGATGATGTAGAGCCGGTCACCCGGTTCGCCCTCGTTGAAGATGACATGGCCGCGCGGGAAGTCGACGGGCTGCAGCTGCTTGGCGAGCGCTGCCACCGCGGTGGGCTCGACGCCCTGGAAGATGCCTGCTCTGGCGAGGGCCTCGTCCACGAATGTGCTCCTTATGGGATATGGCTTGCGAACCTGGCCGAGCGAATCGACCAACAGCGCAGTCTACGCGGCAAGTCGTCGGCACAGTGACAGACACCACGTAAAGAGTGCATTGCGCTCAGCTTGCGCGTGCCACATCCAGATCGTTCTCGCGGGCCCGACGCGTACGCGTCTGGGCGGCCGCGGCGGGCAGTCCGAGCTTGGTCAACTCGTTGACCTCGGCGTTGCTGGCGTTGTCCAGGTACTTCTGAACCTCTTCGTCGGGTTCGAGAAGTTTGCGGAGCCGGTTCTCGACCCGCTCCATGCCCAGCGCGAACAGCATCAGCAGCACTGGGAAGAGCACCACAGCGAGTCCTTGCATGACAGGCAGTAAACACGGTCGAGGTCTCAGATGGAACACAGCGGGCGAACTGAGCGGCGAACGTTGCCGGACCGTTCCGTATGGTGGACGGGTGTCCGTAACCCCGATTCCCGCCTCCGCGACGGACGCCGGAGAGCCCGCCGACACGGGGGCGAAAGCGGCGCCACGCAGGCGTAAAGCCCGCGCCCGAGCGGCGGAAACGCACCTCGGCCTCGTCCGCCGGGCCCGCCGGATGAACCGCGCCCTTGCCGAGGCCTTTCCCGACGCGCACTGTGAGCTGGATTTCACCACGCCGCTGGAGCTGGCCGTCGCGACGATCCTGTCCGCGCAGTGCACGGACGTGCGGGTGAACATGACCACGCCCGCCCTGTTCGCGAAGTATCCCGACGCCCGCGCGTATGCCGAGGCCAACCGGGCGGAGCTGGAGGAATACATCCGGCCGACCGGTTTCTACCGCAACAAGACCTCGTCGCTGATCGGCCTCGGTCAGGCGCTCACCGAAAAATTCGACGGTGAATTGCCTCACACCATGGACGAATTGGTGAAATTACCCGGGATCGGGCGCAAGACTGCCAACGTCATTCTCGGCAACGCGTTCGGTGTCCCCGGCATCACGGTCGACACCCATTTCGGCAGGCTCGTGCGCCGGTGGGGCTGGACCGAGGAGGAAGACCCGGTCAAGGTGGAGCACGCGGTCGGCGAGCTGATCGAACGCAAGGAGTGGACGATGCTCTCGCATCGGGTGATCTTTCACGGTCGCCGGGTGTGTCACGCCCGTAAGCCGGCGTGCGGGGCGTGCGTGCTCGCCGCCGACTGCCCGTCCTTCGGCGCGGGCCCGACCGATCCGGCCGCGGCCGCCGATCTGGTCAAGGGGCCCGAGCGCGCGCATCTGCTCGAACTGGTCGGTCTGTGAGCGACCCCGCCCCGGGGGACGGCGTCTGGTGGACCCGTCCCGCGGTCCGCTGGGGCCTCGTCGCGCTCATCGCGATCCTGGCCGTCGCGGTGGCCCTGTGGCCGCGCGACGGTGACGACGCCGACGTCCCCGGGCCCACCGCCGCGCACCCGCCCGCCGCGATCTCCGACGCCCAGCGCGCCGCCGCCGGCCTCGCGCCCTGTCCGCGCCCCGCGCCCGGGGCGACCGGTTCGGGTCCGCTCGCCGGGCTGAGCCTCGGCTGCCTGGCCGACGGCGCGCCGGTCGACCTGGCCGCGGCGCTGGCGGGCAAGCCCGCCCTGGTCAACCTGTGGGCCTACTGGTGCGGACCCTGCGCGACCGAACTCCCGCATCTGCAGGAGTTCGCCGGGCGCGCGGGCCCGGACCTGACCGTGCTCACCGTCCACACCGATCCCGACGAGGCGAAGGGCCTGGCCCGGCTCGCCGGGCTCGGCGTCACCCTGCCGGGCGTGTCGGACCCGCAGGCGAAGGTGCGCACCGCGGTGGGCGCGCCCGCCGTGCTGCCGGTGACGGTGCTCGTGCGCGCCGACGGGTCGATCGCCTCGGTGGAGGTGCGCGCGTTCAGCGGGATCGACGACATCGCCGACACGGTGTCGCGCGAACTGGGTGTGCGGGTCGCGGTGTGAACGCGACCCACGGGTGCGGAACGAAGGAGACGGCGTGAGTGCCGATCTGGCAGTGGACTTCTCGCAGGTGCCGGCTTGGCTGCACGGGGCGTTGGACGTATCGAGCCCGTACGCGGGCGACACCCTGGCCAGTTCCCGCGCCCTGCGCCGGGCCATGACGATGACCGGCAAGCCGCGGCAGGCCGCGGTCCTCGTGCTCTTCGGCGGCGCGTTCGAGGGCGACCCGGCCGCGCCGGGCGGGCTCCCCGCCGACGCCGACGTCCTGCTGACCCAGCGCGCCTCGACGATGCGCCAGCACCGTGGCCAGGTCGCGTTCCCCGGCGGCGGGGTCGAGGAGGGCGACGACGTGCCGGTCGGCACCGCGCTGCGCGAGGCCGTCGAGGAGACCGGGCTCGACCCGGCCGGTGTGCAGCCGCTGGCCCTGCTGCCGACGCTGTTCGTGCCGCCGTCGAAGTTCGACGTGACCCCGGTGATCGCCTACTGGCGGGAGCCGAGCGCGGTCCGGGTCGTCGACGAGGGCGAGACCGAGCGGGTCGTGCGGGTCCGGCTATCCGAATTGCTGGATCCGGCACACAGATTCATGGTCCGTGGCAGTCTCGGCTACCAGAGCCCCGCGTTCCAGGTCGACGGCATGCTGGTGTGGGGCCTGACCGGCGGTATCCTCGCCGGCATCTGCAAATCCGCTGGGTGGGAACGAGAATGGGATCGGGACGACGTGCGTGATCTGGAGAGTTCGCTGGCTGCTGTGGGAATGACGCTGTGACCGCCTCGGTCTGGCTCGATGTCGCGGTCGTGCTGATCGCCCTGGTCGCCGCCTCCACCGGCTGGCGGCAGGGGGCCGTGGCCTCGGCCCTCGCCTTCCTCGGGGTGGCCCTCGGCGCGGTGGCGGGCATCCTCATCGCGCCGCACATCCTCAAACACCTCAGCGAGGGCCGCAGCCGCGTGCTGGGCGGCATCCTGCTGATCGTGCTGCTGGTGATCGTCGGCGAGGTCGCGGGCATGGTCCTCGGCCGGGCCGCGCGCAGCGGCATCCGGAACCCGTTCGCCCGCAGCGTCGACAGTCTCACCGGCGCGGTCCTGCAGGCGGTCACCGTGCTGGTCGCCGCCTGGTTGCTCGCCCTTCCGCTGGCCACCGCGTCGCAGCCGAGCATCGCCGCGGCTATCAACGGGTCCAAGGTGCTCGCCGACGTCAACGAGGTGGCGCCCGCCTGGCTGCGACGGGTCCCCAACGACTTCTCCAAGCTGCTCAACACCTCCGGGCTGCCGGACGTCATCGGGCCGTTCGGCCGGGCGCCGATCGCCGCCGTCGAACCGCCGGACCCGAGCGTGCTCGCCAGCCCGGTCGCGGCCTCGCTGCAGCCGAGCGTGCTGCGCATCCGTGGCCAGGCGCAGAGCTGCCAGCGGGCGCTGGAGGGCTCGGGCTTCGTGGTCGCCCCGGAGCGCGTGATGACCAACGCCCACGTCGTGGCGGGCACCAACCAGGTGTCTGTCGACACCGCGCGCGGCGCGCTGGACGCCACCGTCGTGCTGTTCGATCCGTCCAAGGACGTGGCCGTGCTCTCGGTCCCCGGCCTGACCGCCCCCGTCGTGCAGCAGGCGCCCGCCGCGGCCCGGCCGGGCGACAGCGCCATCGTGCTCGGCTACCCCGGCGGCGGGCCGTACACCGCCAGCGCCGCCCGCGTCCGCGAGACCCTGGACCTGACCGGGCCGACCATCCACCGCGACGGCACGGTCGAGCGTGAGGTGTACACGGTCCGCGGCCAGGTCCGGGCGGGCAACTCCGGCGGCCCGCTGGTCGATACCGACGGCCGCGTGCTCGGCGTGGTGTTCGGCGCCGCCGTCACCGACGACGACACCGGCTACGTGCTGACCCTCAACGAGGTGCGCCGCGAGCTCGACAGCGCGGAGGCCAGCTCGGTGCGGGTGGACACCGGCGCCTGCGTGCTGAGCTGACGAGAGCAGGCGGACGCGGCCTCAGGGCCGCGACTCGAGCGCGCAGGCGCTCAGGAAACCGCCGATGAGCTGGTTGACGTGGTCGGGGTTCTCCTGGTGGGCGTAGTGGCCCGCCCGGGGGACCCCGACCAGCTTCCGCCGGGGGGCGAGGGAGCGGCCCCGCTGGAAGGTCGCGGGCAACAGGTACGGGTCGTCCTCGCCGCGCAGGCCGAGCACCGGGATGTCGACGGGCTCGCGCATGGTCGCCATGAACCGCCTGCCGTCGGGCCGCCACTGGCTGCGGAAGGCCCAGCGCTGGTACTCCAGCGCGCAGTGCGCGGCGCCCGGGATCCGGATCGCGGTCGACATGCGGTCGGCGGCGTCGGCGAATTCCGGGCCGGCCGACCAGGCTTCGCCGCTGCGCGCCCGCAGCATCCGTGCCACCTCGGCGCCGTTGTCGCGGGTGAGCACGTGCTCGGGCCGGCGCGGCAGCTGGTAGGCGAGGAACGAGGGCAGCCAGGCCGCGCGCTGGGCGCGGTCCCGCAGCACCGCCTGCTTGAGCGCGGCCGGGTGCGGGGAGCTGATCACCACGATGGAGCGCACCAGCCGCGGGTGCAGCACGGCGGTGGTCCAGCAGACCAGCCCGCCCTCCGCGTGCCCGACCAGGGTGGCCTCGGTGTGCCCGAGCGCCCGGATCAGCCCGGCGACGTCGCCGGCCAGGGTCCACCCGTCGTAGCCGCGCGGCGGCTTGTCGGTGTCGCCGTAGCCGCGCAGGTCGACCGCGACCACCCGATGCCCGTGCGTGGCGGGCCCGGTGAGCTGGTGCCGCCAGGACCACCAGAAGTCGGCGAACCCGTGCAGCAGTAGCACCAGCGGCGCGTCGGGGCGGTCGGGTCCGTCGGCCTCGACGACGTGGAACCGGATCCCGTTGGCGTGCACGTCGCGGTGCGTCCAGGGCCCGTCATAACGGACGCTGGACGGATCCGGGAGCGAATTGGACGACACGCCGCAGAATCGTAGTCGACCCGGTGGCGTCGAGCGCGGCGCCGGACCGGGGCCCGATCGTCCCGGTCCGGCGCCGGCTCAGCGGTCGGCGCGCTTCTCCAGCGCGGGCTGCTCGGTGCCCTGCTGCAGGTGCAGCGCCTGCGGCAGCACCTCCTTGGCCTTGTTCAGCGACTCGATCGTCTTCTCCGGTGCCTTGAGTTTGCGCACCTTCAGGTAGCCGAGGAACCCGAACAACGCGGTCACCAGCACCATCAGCAGGAACACGATGAGGAACGCGGCCCAGCGGTACAGCCACACGTCGAGCAGCTCGGCGAGGAAGAAGAAGAAAAAGAAGGAGCTGAACAGCAGCACCGTCAGCGCGAGCACGAAGAACACGCTGCCCGTCAGGCCCTTGCGGACCTCGGCGGTCACCTCGGCCTTGGCCAGCGCCACCTCGGCGCGCACCAGGGTCGACATCTGCTCGGTCGCATCGCGAACCAACGTGCCGATGCTCGCCGATCCGGGCGGGTTGGCATCGGTCAGTGGGATGGATGTGACCGTGCGGCCGCCGATTCCGTCTTGGGGTGTGCTCACTTGGTCGACCCTTCTCCCTGTTCAGGCACTGCCTCGGCCTCGCTGTCTGGTTGTAGCTCACGGGCGTCCCGCCGTGCCTGATGGACACGCCCACGGCGCAACAGTAGCGCCGATCCGATCAGCGATGCGGCCATGGAGGTCACCAGGACTGCCGCCTTGGCCAATTCGACGGATCCGTCCGTGGCGTCGGCGAGTGCGAGTTCTGCCACGAGCAGGCTAACGGTGAACCCGATCGCGCCGAGCACCGACAGCGCGAACATGTCCCGGTTCTCGAGCCCGGCCGGCCGGGTCGCCCAGCCCATTCGGATGACTACCCAGCTCACGCCGAAAATACCCACCGTCTTACCGATCAGCAGTCCCGCGATGATCGCCAGCGACAACCGCTCGGTGAACAGGTCGCCGAACACCGCCGCGTCGAGCGGGACGCCGGAGGCGAAGAAGGCGAACAGCGGCACGCACAGCCCGGCCGAGATCGGTTGCACCACATGTTCGAGATGGGTCGCGGGCGCCTGGTCCTCGTCCGGGTCGAGCCGCACCCGGGTCAGCAGGCCGAGGGCCACGCCTGCCAGGGTCGGATGGATGCCCGCCTCGTGCAGCGCGTACCAGCACACCAGGCCGATCGGGATGTAGAGGAACGCGGTGTGGACGCGCAGCCGCTGGGCCAGTGCCCAGACACCGCAACAGGCCAGCGCGGCCAGCAGCCACAGCATCGACACCGAGGCGGTGAACAGGACGGCGATGAGCACGATCGCCAGCAGGTCGTCGACCACCGCCAGGCTGAGCAGGAAGACCCGCGCGCCTGCCGGGATCCGGGAGCCGGTCATCGCCAGCACGGCGAGGGCGAAGGCGATGTCGGTGGCGACCGGGATGGCCCAGCCCTTCTCCATGCCGGGCGTGCCCCAGCCGATCGCCGCGGCGATGAGCGCCGGGGTGACCACGCCGCCGACCGCGGCGATGATCGGCAGGGCGGCCCGTTTCGGGTCGGCGAGTTCGCCGACCACCAGCTCGCGTTTGAGCTCGAGGCCCGCGACGAAGAAGAAGATGGCCAGCAGACCGTCCTTGGTCCAGTCGGCCAGGGTGAGGTCGAGGTGCAGCGCCGGGATGGCGAGCTCGGTGTCGATGATGGTCTGGTAGGTCGCGCTCCAGGGCGAGTTGGCCCACAGCAGCGCCAGGGCGGCCGCGACGAGAAGCAGGGTGCCGCCGACGGTTTCGGTACGCAGATAGCGGGTCAGCTCGGACCGTGCTCGGGTGATCATGGGCTGGCCTTTCGGCAGGTGGACGACGGAGCGGACCTGCGCGGAGGTCGTGTCACGACCCCACTTCGCTGCCCACACGCCGACCAGACTTCCCGGCACACCTTGACGTGATCCTAACGGAAGGGGCCGGTGACGATGCTCGTCACCGGCCCCTCGCGGGTGTCGTCCCGGGTCAGCGCGACGCGCGGATCGCCTCGAAGACGCCGGGGTCGACCAGCGTCGAGGTGTCGCCGAGTTCGCGGCCCTCGGCGACGTCGCGCAGCAGCCTGCGCATGATCTTGCCGCTGCGGGTCTTGGGCAGCTCCGGCACGAGATGGATCTCGCGCGGCTTGGCGATCGGGCTGATCTCCTTGGCCACCTCGGCCTTGAGCTCGTTGACCAGGTCCGGCCCCGGCTCGCCCGCTCCGGCGGTGAGGATGACGAAGGCGACGATGCCCTGCCCGGTCGTCTCGTCGGAGGCGCCGACGACGGCGGCCTCGGCGACCGAGTGGTGCCCGACGAGCGCGGACTCGACCTCGGCGGTGGAGATGCGGTGGCCCGAGACGTTCATGACGTCGTCGACGCGGCCGAGCACCCACAGGTCGCCGTCGGCGTCGAGCTTGGCGCCGTCGCCCGCGAAGTACCAGCCCTGCTCGGCGTAGCGCTCCCAGTAGGTCGCGCGGTAGCGGTCCATGTCGCCCCAGATGCCGCGCAGCATCGACGGCCACGGCTTGTCCAGCACGAGGTAGCCGTTGGCCTCGGTCTCCCCGAGTTCCACCGGCTTGCCCTCCTCGTCGACCACCGTCGCCGAGATGCCGGGTAGGGCCGCCATGGCGGCGCCGGGCTTGGCGGCGGTGACGCCGGGCAGGGGCGAGATCATGATGGCGCCGGTTTCGGTCTGCCACCAGGTGTCGACGATGGGCGCGGAGTTCGCGCCGATGACGTCGCGGTACCAGCGCCAGGCTTCGGGGTTGATCGGCTCGCCGACGCTGCCGAGGACCCGGATGCTGGTCAGGTCGTGGGCGTCGGGGATCTCGCGGCCCCATTTCATGAAGGTGCGGATGAGGGTGGGGGCGGTGTAGTAGATGGTGACGCCGTATTTCTCGATGATCTCGAAGTGGCGGTGTTCGGTGGGGGAGTTGGGGGTGCCTTCGTAGACGATCTGGGTGGTGCGGTTGGCGAGGGGGCCGTAGACGATGTAGCTGTGGCCGGTGACCCAGCCGATGTCGGCGGTGCACCAGTAGATGTCGGTGCCGGGTTTGTGGTCGAAGACGTTGTGGTGGGTGTAGGCGGTCTGGGTGAGGTAGCCGCCGCTGGTGTGGAGGATGCCTTTGGGTTTCCCGGTGGTGCCGGAGGTGTAGAGGATGAAGAGGGGGTGTTCGGCGGGGAAGGGTCGGGCTTCGTGTTCGGGGGAGGCCTTGGCGACGGTCTCGTGCCACCACAGGTCGCGCTCGTCGGTCCAGGGCACCTCGATCCCGACCCGGCGCACGACCAGCACGTGCTCGACCGAGGAGGGCACGTCGCCGTTGGCGTAGAGCGCCTCGTCGACGGCCTCCTTGAGCGGGGCGGGCTTGCCGCGCCGCCACTGGCCGTCGGTGGTGACGATCAGGCGGGCCTCGGCGTCGTCGACGCGCTGGCGCAGCGCGCTGGGGGAGAAGCCCGCGAAGACCACCGAGTGCGTCAGGCCGAGCCGGGCCGAGGCCAGGATGGTCACGATGGCCTCGGGGATCATCGGCATGTAGACCGCGATCCGGTCGCCCGCCACCAGGCCGAGTTCGGTGAAATAGTTCGCCGCGCGCGAGACCTCGTCGAGCAGTTCGCGGTAGGTGATGGCCCTGGAGTCGCCGGGTTCACCCTCCCAGTACAGCGCGACCTGGTCGCCGTGCCCGTCGAGGACGTGCCGGTCCAGGCAGTTGTAGGCGACGTTGAGCTCGCCGTCGGCGAACCACTTGGCGACGGGCGCGTCGCTCCAGTCGAGGACCTGGGTGAACGGGGTGTGCCAGTGCAGCCGCCGGGCCTGCTCGGCCCAGAATCCCTCGCGGTCGGCGTCGGCTCTGGCGTAGAGCGAGGCGTCGGCATTCGCGGCGGCCGCGAACGCGGGGGCCGGGGGATACGAGTCCTGGTGTCCTGCAGCGGGTTCGGTCATGTCGTGGCTACCTCACATGCCTGAAGGGTGGTCGGTCGGAGGCGTAGGCCGCCTGTCACGACAGTAGCCAACTGTGATCCGGGTCGCGCAGGTCTTCGTCCCGGCCTGTGGACAACTCCGCCCGCCGGGCACGCCGCCGGTATCCTGGAGGCATCGAAACACCTGGCACGCTGCGGATTCTCCGAGGGGTGGGAGGCGGGTATGACCTTCGATCGGCTCGCGGCCGAACAACAGGCCGAGCTCGACGCTCGGCGCAGGCGGGCGCTGACCCCCGCCGCCAAACGGCTGGCCGAGGAACTCTGGCCGGACCGCAGCTGGCCCGGTGTCCGTGGCCTGCCGGTCCTCGTGGTGCGCCCGGCGCCCGGCGCCGACGCGGACTGACCCGCGCACCGGCGGCCCGCCCGACCGGCAGTAGCCTCGTATGTCGTGAGTGATCCGCTGCAGCCCCTGGTCGACCTGCCCGGCGTGCGTGAGGCCGCCGACGCCGCGCGTGACGCGCTCGCCGCGGTACACCGGCACAAGGCCAACCGCCGCGGCTGGCCGACGACGGCCGCCGAGGCCGCCGTCCGCGCCGCGCGATCCTCGGCCGCCATCGAGGGCGCGAGCACCGAACTGCCCGCCGACGGCAGGGTCAGCGACCCGGTGCTGGCGGGTTCGCTGCGAGTTGGCCAGGCCCTCGACGCGGAGGCGCTGACCAACCTCGTCGGTACGTGGCAGCGGGCACCCCTCCAGGCGCTGGCCCGCCTGCATCTGCTCGCCGCCGCCGACCTGGTGGCCGACGAACAGGAGCTCGGCAGGCCGCGCTCCGGCCCCGGCGTCGCCGAACGCCTCGACCTGCTGGTGCAGACCGTCCAGACCTCCAAGGCGCCCGCGCCGGTGATCGCGGCGGTCGTGCACGGCGAACTGCTCGCCCTGCGGCCTTTCGGCACGGCCGACGGCGTGGTGGCCCGCGGCGCCTCGCGGCTGGTTGCGGTGGCCAGCGGCCTCGATCCGCACAGCCTGGGTGTGCCCGAGGTGTTCTGGCTGCGCAGGCGGCAGGCCTACGCCGACGCGGCGGCGGGCTTCGCCCAGGGCACCGCCGAGGGGGTCGGCGGTTGGGTCATCTTCTGCAGCGGCGCGCTGGAAGACGGTGCGCGCGAGGCCACTTCGATCGCCGAGGCCGCCTCGCAGTAGCGATCGCGCGGACACATCGAAGCGGGCGGCGTTGCCGATTCCTCGGCCTCACCGCCCGCTAGCACGGACAACCCGGTTACCAAGCGTGCTCAGTGGGTTGTGTTCGGTGGCCTCGGCGGTCGTCCGGACCCCGTCGGTTCATCCTCGCAACCTGTGCGAGGCCATCGCCGACGACTATCCGGATTACGCAGGCCCACAACTCTTCTGCCCTTGCGCGGCGTGCTCCGCGTGGGTGCCTGGCGTCCGTGCTGGGAAGGGTGGGATGGGAAACGGATCCTTCTCTTCCGGCTTCCGTCTTGGCCTCCCGTCCTTCCGTGCCTCCATTTTTACACTGTGACTGCCTTCACATCAAGCGTTTCGGGACTATTACCGGATACCACCATTTTCGGCGTGTCACCCGGCGTTTCGTGCCTCGTCAGCGCCGCCGGCGCAGCAGTCGATAGCTGATCGCGCCCGCGACGAGCGCGCTGATCCCCACCGCCGCGGTGGCCGCCACGGTGGTCGTCGAGGGCGCCTGGAACCGCGACCACAGCGACACCGGGTTGGAGAAGATCAGGATGGGCCAGCCGCGCGCGGACGCCTCCTTGCGCAGGCCGCGGTCGGGGTTGACCGCGGTGGGGTGGCCGACCGCGTCGAGCATCGGCAGGTCGGTCACCGAGTCGGAGTACGCGTAGCAGCGGGACAGGTCGTAACCCTGTGCCGCGGCCAGCTTCTCGATCGCGGCGACCTTGCCCTCGGCGTAGCAGTAGAAGTCGATCTCGCCGGTGTACTTGCCGTCCTCGACCACCATCCGGGTGGCCTCCATATGGTCGGCCCCCAGCGCCTCGGCGATCGGCCCGACCATCTCCTCGCCGGAGGCGGACACGATGACCACGTCGTGCCCGCGGATCTTGTGATCGGCGATGAGATCGGCCGCCTCGGCGTAGATCAGCGGGTCGACCAGCTCGTGCAGTGTCTCGGCCACAATGGATTTCACCTGCTCGACGTCCCAGCCGGCCACCATGTTGGCCAGGTTGGCGCGCATCCGCTCCATCTGGTCGTGGTCGGCGCCGGAGAGCAGGAACAGGAAGTGGGCGTAGCTGCTCTCCAGCACCGCCCGGCGATTGAGCAGGCCCTGGGCGTAGAACGGCTTGCTGAAGACGAACGCGCTCGACTTGGCGATCACCGTCTTGTCGAGATCGAAGAACGCGGCGATGCGTCCGCCGGCCGGAGCGCCGGGTCGGGGAGCGGCGCCGGGAAGAGTCTGGTCGTTGTCGGCCGTCACGACTTCAGGATATGCACCCGGGTGCGCGGTCGCAGGGGAGGCCACGGGCACGGTTTGCCGAATCGACGCTCGATTCCCTGCTCATCCCTGTGATACGGCCCGCGTGGCACTTGCGCCCGCGGCGGGGAGTGGGTGTAGTATTGCTGGCACCTGGACATAGTCCAGGCGCGTTCAGCCCGACCCCCCGGGGCTGAACCCGACGGCCCCAGCCTCCTCCCCCCCGGCTGGGGCCGTCCTCTATTTCCGGCCGGGTGTTCGCCGGTTGTCCACAGGCGCGTAGTTGTCCACAACCGCCGCGCGCGGGGGCCCGGCGACGACGTCGCGGCGCCACGCTGAGTGCATGAACCTTCTCGCCGCATCCCCGGCCACGGCAGCGCCGCCCGCGCTGATGATCGTCCGTGACGAACGTCTGCGCGCCGAGGTCCGCCGGGTCGCCGCGGCCGCGGAACGCGAGCTCGACGAGCGCGCGCTCCCGGTCGGCAGGCACGGCTGGTCGAGCGCCGGTCTCGTCGTGCTCGACACCGAGGCCGCGGCGGCCGCCGCGGCGGCGGGCTATCCACGCAGGCCGGGTGTCGTGCTGGTCGGCGCGGGCGAACCGGGCCTTGCCCAATGGCAGGCCGCCACCGGCGTCGGCGCCGAACGCGTCATCGCCCTGCCGGGCGCCGCGGTCGACCTGGTCGCCACCTTCGCCGAGCACGCCGAGACCGGCAGCGGCGCCGGAGTGGTGGTCACCGTCGCCGGCGCGGGCGGCGGCGCGGGGGCCTCCACCCTCGCCGCCGCCATCGCGCTGCGGGCCGCGGCCCGGCGGTGCCGCGCCGACATCGTGCTGGTCGACGGCGCGC
>NZ_BAGK01000015.1 GCF_000308795.1 Nocardia thailandica NBRC 100428
ACACCAGGGGCCGCGACTCGAGCGCGCCGGCGCTCAGTGTCCCCTCAGCCGTTCCCGGCGCAGGCGGTCGACCTCGGGCAGGTCCAGCGGGGCCAGCTCGGACGCCGGGATGCCGAGCGCGCGGGCGATCAGGTAGTCGGCCAGCTCGGGGTTGCGGGCCAGGGCGGGGCCGTGCATGTAGGTGCCGAGCACCGAACCCTGCACCACGCCCTCGTTCCCGTCGCCGACGCCGTTGCCGACGCCGCGGGTCACCCGGGCCAGGGGGCGCGCGTCGGGGCCGAGGGTGGTGCCGCCGCGATGGTTCTCGAACCCGGTCAGCGGCGCGGAAAGGCCGTCCAGCTGCGGCTGGGTGACGACCTCGCCGATCGACCGCTTCTCCTGCGGGGCCGTGGTGACGTCGAAGAGGCCGACGCCGTCGACCTTCTCGCCCGCCGAGGTCTGGTACCAGTGCCCGAGGACCTGGATGGCCGCGCAGATGGCCAGCACCGGCGCGCCCTTGGCGGCGGCCTGCTGCAGCCCGGGGTAGCGCTGCAGATGGCGGGTCGCCAGGCGCTGCGCGGAGTCCTCCGCGCCGCCGAGGGTGTAGATGTCGAGCGAGTCGGGGACCGGATCCGGCAGGTTGATGTCGATGATCTCGGCGTCGTAGCCGCGCATGCGCAGGCGCTGGCGCAGCACGACGGCGTTGCCGCCGTCGCCGTAGGTGCCCATCACATCGGGCAGGACCAGGCCGATGCGGACGGTCGATTCGCTCATCGGTTGCGCGCCTCCAGGTCGCGGTTGAGATCGCGGAACGCGGTGTAGTTGGCCAGCACCTCGACGTGCCCGGGCGGGCAGGAGGCGATGGCGCGCAACGGGTCCGGCACGAGGGTGTGTTCGACACCGGCATAGGTCAGCCGCACCGCCAGGTCGGTGGCGCGTTCGCCCGCGGCGACCACCTGCACGCCCTCGAAGTGTTCGAAGCGCACGTCCCACAGCCACGACAGGTCCTCGCCGTCGGGCACCTGCCCGTTCACCGCGATGACCAGGCCGGCCGAATCGTGGTCGATCATCGACAGCGCCTCCTGCCAGCCCGCCGGGTTCTTGGCCAGCAGCAGCCGCGCGTCGTGCTCGCCGACCGTCACCGTGCGGTACCGGCCCGCGATCTCGCGCACCGTGCCGGTGGCCTCGGTGGCCTTGGCCATCTCGGCGCCGATCGCCACGGCGGCCGCGACCGCCTGGGCGGCGTTGCCGCGGTTGGCGCGGCCCGGCAGCGCCAGATGCAGCGTCTTGCGGAAGCCGCCGGGGCCGCACAGGTCCTCGCCCTCGAGCCACCAATCGGGCTGGGGGCGGGAGAAATCGGCGCCGGTGCTGCGCCAGTTCTCGCCCTCCCACAGGATCGGCTCGCCGCTGCGCGGGCAGCTGGTCGCGTCGACGGCCCAGCCGCCGCCCGCGGCCACCCACACCACGTTGGGGTGGTCGTAGGCGATCGAAGCGACGAGCACGTCGTCGCAGTTGGCGACGACGACGGCGTTCGGGTGCCGTTCCAGGCCCGCGCGCAGGCGGCGCTCGATCATGTTGATCTCGCCCACCCGGTCCAGCTGGTCGCGGGACAGGTTCAGCAGCACGATCGCCGCCGGATCGAGCGCGTCGGCGACGTGCGGCAGGTGCAGCTCGTCGACCTCGATCGCGGCCAGCGGCATGCCCTGATTGGCCGACAGCGCCGCCACGATGCCCGCGTCCATGTTCGCGCCGTCGGCCTGGGTCGCGACCCGGCCGATGGTGCCGAGGGCGGCGGTGGTCATGCGGGTGGTGGTCGACTTGCCGTTGGTCCCGGTCACCAGGACCGTCCGCCGTCCGCGGCCGAGCTGCGTCATGATCGACGGATCGATCTTCAGCGCGATCAGACCGCCGATCATCGAACCCTTGCCGCGACCCGCCTTCTGCGAAGCCCACGACGCTGCCGCCGCCGCCCGCAGGGCCAGGCGCCCACGCACCGAGATGTCTGCCACGCCGCGAGTCTAGGTCGTCGCGGATGTCGCGCGAATGTCGCGGGCGTGTTGGCGTGGTTACGCGGGCGCTGACGGCGCCGGGCCGGGAACGCGCGGGTCGCGCGTCACAGGGCGACGTCGAACATGTTCGGTTGACCGGCGCGGTAGCGCTCGGCGTCGAGCAGGCGCAGCGGTTCCAGTTCGGGGGTGCGGCGCAGGGTGAAGGTGCGGCAGCGGGCGGCGTTCGAACCGGCGACGTCGAGCAGGGCGTTGACCGCGGCGCGCGCGGACTCGTTGGCGCCCTCCATGGTGGCGAGGTCGACGTCGGTGCGCACGTAGTCACCGGCCAGGAAGAGGTTCTCGACGGGCCCGTGCGGTTCCGGGCGGGCCGCCCAGGAGCCCGCGGTGTTGATGAGCAGCGGGTCGGCGTTGTCGTTGCGGTCGCCCCGCCAGGTGATGCCGGGATCGAGGAACCAGGAGTGCAGATCGGCGGGGCGCAGCAGCTGCTCGCGATCGTCGAGGTGGCGGTCGAGCTGGGCCCAGACCTCGCGGAAGATCTCCTCGTGGGTGCATTCCTTGGCGGGTTTGCCGAAGAGCACGCCGGGGGTGTTCCAATCGGAGATGTCGATCGAGAGGCAGTCCCGGACGGTGCCGTCGCCGAACTCGGTGAGTTTGTGCGTCCACAACTGATTCTGGCTGATCGAGGTGAGCGACCACGGCGAATCGACGTAGGCGGTGTGCCCGCGCGAAATGTTGAGTGGCGCACGGAAGTAGAGCTGGATTCCGTTCATCCAATCGGTCATCAGCCGGTCGGTGGCGGCCAATTCCGGGGCGACGGCGAGCACCTCGGGCGACCAGAGTTTCCTGGCCTGTTCCACGGGCAGGGCCACGACGAAATAGTCCGCCTCGACCGTGCGCGTCGTTCCGCCGGAGACGATCCGCGCGCCGGCGATCCGCCGGTCGCGCATCTCGAGCCCGCGGACGTCGGCGCCCATTTCGAAACGTACCCCGAGCCCGCGCAACAGGCGCTCCCACGGATCTATCCAGGCGATATTCGTGGCATTGTTCAGCACCCGGTCGAGGCCGCCGTCGTTGCCCAGGCCGAGCGGATTACCCAGGAATTGTTCACCCATCGCGCCGATGGTGCGGGTACTGGCGAGATCCTCTTTCGCGGCGACCATCACGCTGGTGAGCGAGCGCGACACCAGCGCGCGGAATTCGTGCGAACGCCGGTGGCCCTGGACGAAGTCCTGCCAGGAGGTGTTCTCCCACTGGCCGAAGCGGCGCTCGGTGCTGCTCGTGTTGAACACCAGCAGCCGGTTGGCGAAGTACAGCGCCTCCTGCGCAGGCATTTTCGTGCCGGTGGCGATGGTGCCCGCGAGGGTCTCGCGCACCGCGTCGGCGTCGGCGGGTGAGTGGATGCCGTCGGGCAGCATCAGCAGGATGTCGTCGGCGTTCGCGCGGGAGAATCGCGCCTCGGGCACCGAGATCAGATTGCTCCACACGCCGTCGGCATTACCGGGGACCGGAATACGGCGCATGGTGTCGGGCAGGTTCTGATAGAAGCCGGGGAAGAATCGGAAACCGTGTTCGCCGGGCAGATCGGGACGGCCGTCGCGACCGGTACCCGAGAACGGGATGCTGCGGGCTTTTCCGCCGAGCGCGCGCCGCTCGTAGACGGTCACCTCGAAACCGCGTTCGGCCAATTCGTGCGCGGCGGTCAGGCCGGCGACGCCGCCGCCGAGAACAGCCACCCGATTGCCCCGCGGCGCGCCGAGTACCGGCCCGGCCGACAGGATCCCCGCTGATCCCACCCCCGCTGCGACCGTGCCACGCAGAAACGTTCTGCGCGAAACGGGCCACCGCTGTTCCGCCATATCTTGTTCAGCTGCCTCGTCCGAAGTGTGTGCCTGCCAACCACTGTAGAGCGGGGCGAAATCCGGGCAATTCCGCCCCGGGTGAAGAGTCGCCCGTCGAACGCTCACATGCTAGCCACACCGGGTCGCGGCGCGGGCCGATCCCCCGAGATCAGACCCGGGCGGGCAGGGGGATCGCCGGGGCGGTGGGAACCGGCGCCGCCCCGCGCGTGGCGGTCGCGGCGAAGGCGCCTGCGATGACGATCACCCCGCCCACGAGGGCCGCCGCCGACGGCGTCTCGTGCAGGAACACCCACGACGCGGCGATGCCGACCACGGGCACGAGCAGGGAGAACGGCGCGACCGTGCCCGCGGGGTAGCGGCTCATCAAGTAGGTCCACAGGCCCGAGCCGCACACGGTCGACAGGACCGCGATGTAGGCCAGCGCGACGAGCGCGGGCACGCCGTCGGCGGAGAACGCGGTGCCGACCGCCCGCGCCCCCGCGCCGGGACCCTCGACGATCATCGACAGTGCCAGCAGCGGCAGGACCGGGACCACGGTGATCCACAGAGTGAGCTGGAGCGGGTCGGCGCCCGGAGACTCGGCCCCGGCCCGCCGGGCGCCGATATTGCCGAAGGCCCAGCCGAGGCCGCCCGCGAGGGTGAGCAGCACCGGCAGCAGCGAGGCGTGGCTGAAGCGGTCCCAGCCGATGACGGCCATCCCCGCCACCGCGACCAGCAGCCCGGCCACCTGCACGCCGCGCAGCCGCTCCCGCAGCAGCACCGCGCCGAGGATCACGGTGAACGGCGCCGACGACTGGAGTACCAGCGAGGAAAGGCCGGTCGGCATACCGACCCGCATGGCGGTGAACAGGAACGCGAACTGCACCGCGCCGAAGCCGCCGCCGTAGAGCAGCAGCCAGCGCCACCGCACCGGCGGCCGCGGAACGAACAGCAGCACCGGCACCGCGAGGACGGCGAAACGCAGGGCGGCGAAGAACAGCGGCGGGAAGTGGTCGAGGCCGATCCGGATGGCCAGGAAGTTCAGGCCCCAGAGGACGACGACGGTGAGGCCGAGCAGGCGGTCGCGGGAGGTCACGCTCCCTATCGTGAGCGGCGGAAACCATCAGGACAATCGAATAAATGTGGATCATTACGGTAGCTTTGCTACATGTTCGGCACGGAGCGATTGCGGATCCTTCGGGAGCTGGCCGACCGCGGCACGGTCGCGGCGGTGGCCGAGGCGCTGTCGATGACGCCCTCGGCGGTCTCCCAGCAATTGAAGGTCCTGGCCAGGGAGGCCGGGGTGGCCCTGCTCGAACCCGACGGGCGCCGGGTCCGGCTGACCGACGCCGGACACGCGCTGGTCCTGCGCGCCGACGATGTCCTCGCCGCCATGGATCGCGCGGTCGCCGAGATGGCCCACTACCGGGGCTCGCCGCGCGGGCAGGTCCGGGTGGCGATGTTCCCCTCCGGCGCGGCGCTGCTGCTGCCGCCGGTCCTCACCGCGCTCGGGGACGGCGGCGTCGAGATCGTCGCGGGAGACGAGGACCTGCCGCCCAGCCACGCCGGGCAGCTGCTCGCCGACTACGACATCGTGCTCACCCACCGCGACGAGCGCGCGCCCTCGCCGTCCGGTCCGCGCATCCGCGCCCAGGTGCTCATGCGCGAACCCATCGACGTGGTCGTCGCCCCGACGCACCGGCTGGCGGGGCACGTGTCGGTGCGCCCGGAGGAACTCGCCGACGAGACCTGGGTCAGCGTGCGCGGCGGGTTCCCGGTGGACGACGTGCTGAACTCCATCGCCACCATCACCGGCGTGCGGCCACGGATCGCTCAGCGGCTCAACGAGTTCCGGGTCATCGAGACCCTCGTCGCCTCCGGCTACGGCGTCGCGCTCATGCCCCGGTTCGCCGTCGCGCATCCCGCGCTGTCGGTGCTGCGCCTGGCCGGGGTGCGGGCGGCGCGGGTGTACGAACTCGTCACCCGGCCGCAGGCCGCGCAGCGCCCGGCCATCGCCACCGTGCTCGACGCCTTCCGGGCCGCGGCGGCCGCGGCCACCGCGGAACCGGTCAGTACCCCTGGTAGCTGAAGTCGTCGGCGACCATCGCCGCCAGTTCCAGCAGCGCCCGCCGCGTCGGCTTGCTCACCAGCTCCAGGTCGATCTCCGCGCCCTCGGCCAGGTGGTCGTCGAACGGGACGATCTGCACCGCGCGGGTGCGGTCGAGGAACAGCTTGCGCAGCTGGTCCAGGTCGACGGTGGAGGCGCCGCGGCGAGAGGCGTTGACCACGACCACGGTTCGCTCGACCAGCTTGCTGTAGCCGTGATGGTCGAGCCAGTCCAGCGTCGCCGACGCGCTGCGCGCGCCGTCGATGGCGGGCGAGGTGACCAGCACCAGCGCCGAGGCCATGTCGAGCACGCCCGACATCGCCGAGTGCATCAGGCCGGTGCCGCAGTCGGTCAGGATGATGTTGTAGAAGGACTGCAGGATGCCGATGGCCTTGCGGTAGTCGGCCTCGCTGAAGGCCTCCGACACGGCCGGATCCTGTTCGGAGGCGAGCACTTCCAGCCGGCTCGGCGCCTGCGAGGTGTGCGCGCGCACGTCGGAGTACCGCGTGATGTGCTGGTCCTCGAGCAGGTTGCGCACGGTCGAACGGGTCTGGCGCGGGACGCGGTGCGCCAGGGTGCCCAGGTCGGGGTTGGCGTCGATGGCGATGACGCGGTCGCCGCGCATGGACGCGAAGGTCGAACCGAGACCCACGGTGGTCGTGGTCTTGCCGACGCCGCCCTTGAGCGACAGGATCGCGATCCGGTAGTCGCCGCGGACCGGCTGGTTCACCCGCTCGACCAGATCGCGGTGCACCACGTCCGCGGCCGACTCGCCCGGGTTGATCACGCCGCGCGAGGCCTTGTGCACGGCCCGGCGCCAGCCGCTGCGCGGCGCCTTGCGGGCGCGCTTGAGCAGGTTCAGGTCGTTCACCGAGTGGCCCGGCTGACCCGGCGCGGGCACGTGCTGCGGCTGGAACGGGGCGTTCATGCCCGGCGCGCCGCCCCACTGCTGTCCCGGCTGGGGACCGAGCGGACCCGGCTGTCCCGGCCCGCCCATCGGGGGCTGACCCATCAGGGGCGGCTGGCCCGGCATCGGCTGCTGCTGGTACATCGGCGGCGGCGGAGGCGCCCAGCTGTAGATGGCACCGGACTGCGGGTCCTGCGGCTGCGGCGCCTGGCCGGGGAACTGCGGCTGGTCCGGCCCGGCGTAGGGCGGCTGCTC
>NZ_BAGK01000014.1 GCF_000308795.1 Nocardia thailandica NBRC 100428
GGCCGCGCCCACAGGTTCCGTCGAGGCGGCGGGCACGCCGACCGGGGCGGCTGGTGTGCAGGGTGCGGGCGCGTCCGATCGCTCGGCGACCCCGCCCGGGGCTTCCGGCGTGCGGGACGTGAGCCCGTCGACGCGCCCCGCCGTGCCCGGCGCCGACGATGTCCAAGGGGCGCCTGCGGCCACAGGTCACCGCGAGCGGCCTGGGCCGCCGCCCGGGGCCGGTGGTGTGCAGGGGGCGGGCGCGTCCATGGGCTCACTCGAGGGGGCGCAGTCACTGCTCGGCACTGCCGACGCACCGGGCGAACCGTCTGCGGGCACCGCTGACGGGTCGGCGGTTCGGCACGGTGATGTCCGGGCTGGAGGAGCGGCGACGCCTGCGGGCTCCGCCGAGGGGTCGGCGCCGCCGCCCGCCGCCGGCGCGCCGGGGCACGGGTTGCAGACCGAGGGCGGAGCGTCCGCCGCTCCCGACGCGCGGACGCGGGGCGCGGGCGCGCCCCCGCAGCATCCGGGGCCCGGGGCCCCGGCGTCTTCGTCCGGTACCGAGGTCGCGTCCGGATCCGCCCCCTCGGCTTCGGGGAACGCGGCGGCTGACGTGCCGGAAAGTCCGCCCACCTCGGACGGCCGATCCGCGCCCGGAATCGAGGCGGTCCCCGCCGCCGACCGCTCGCATCCCGCCGTCCCCGCGTCCGACGTGCCGGAGGCCGCGTCCGGCGCCGGCTCACCGGCTGCTGGTCGGGCCGCCGCGGGCACGTCGCCCGGAGAGTCGGCGGTTGCTTCGCGCGTGGCGGACGAACCTCTCTCAAACACGGCTCCCGCATCCACGGAGCCGCCGCATCGCTCGGCGTCCGGCCCGGAAGACGCGGCCGCCGAAGCTCGCCCGACCGCCTCGGGCCCGCGCTCGATCGAGGATGCGCGCGCCGAGGCGCCGGGAACGCCACCCGTCTCGCGGTCGTCGTCGGCGCCCGCCGCCGATCCAGCGCAGGTCGACGACCCGGCCGCGCGGGAGACCCCACCCCCCTCGGCGCCCGATGGGCGCGGTGCCGAGTCCGGCCCGGCGGGGCCCGGCGGCTCGACCCCGTACGACCGGGCCGTGAAGAGTGCCGGTCTCGCCGCCGCGGCGACTCCGGGTGCTGCGGAGGGGGCGGCGAACCCGGTCGGCGCGGCGGGGGGTAAGCCGGAAACCGCGCCCGCCGAGGCGGATTCGCCCGCGGCTGACGTGGCGCCGGGTGCGGCGGGTGAGGACCTGCATCAGGTCGTCGAGAGCGCGTGGGGCGAGATCAAGACGAAGGTGCGCGAGTTCGGGCCGACGTTGCAGGCGCTGCTGTCGGGGGCCGCGGTGTCGCGGGTCGAGGGCACGACCGTGGTGTTCGCGCATCAGAGCCCGCCGCTCGCGCAGCGGCTGTCGGATCCGCGCAACATCACCGCGGTGCGGTCGGCCGTGCAGGCGGTGCTCGGCCGGGAACTGGAGGTGCGCTGGGAGGCGGGTGTGCCCGCGCCGCGGCAGGCGCCCGCCCGGTCGGCGGCGCAGCCCGCGCGCGGCGCGGCGGCCGTGCGGGAGGCCGCGCCGGGTGCCTCCGGTACCGGCGCGTCGCCCAAGGCGTCGGCGCGTCCGCAGTTCTCCCGGCCGAGTCAGGCGAAGGGAAATCCGGGCGGGCAACGCGCCGGCAGCCCCCGCTCCGCCGCCGACGACGACATCCCGCCGCCGGACTTCCCCGACCTGCCGGACGACCCGGGCCCCGGCGATTTCGCCCCGCCCGCGGACCCGCGCGCGGCGGCGGATGCCCAGCCCGCCGGGTGGTCGGGTGACGGCATGCCGCCCCCGCCGACGCCGGAGGAGGAACAGGAGATGTTCGCCGCCGCCGCGGAGCCGGTCGCGCCGGGCGATCGGCAGGATCCGGACGATGTGGCGCTCGCCCTGCTGCGCAGCGAGCTGGGGGCAACCAGTCTGGAGGGTTGACAGGCCCTGTTCACGGAGCGTTAAGTTAACCGGAGTTCGCACACCACGGTAGTATGAACGGGTGGCCGCGAGCTCCGGTGCGACGAGGTTCTATGGTATGCCCAGGCATATGGGCGACCGAGGCGTTCGTCCGCTGGTGCTTGCCGGGTTTTGTACGGCGTCAGGACGGGTGGTCGTGGCGTCGTGCGGCCACCGCACCCCAAGGAAGGAAACACTCCGATATGACCACAGAGGCCTACATCTACGAGGCCATCCGCACTCCGCGCGGCCGCAACAAGAAGGGCTCGCTGCACTCGGTCAAGCCGATCGACCTGACCGTCGGTCTGGTCCAGGAGCTGCGTAACCGCTTCCCCAACCTGGACGAGGACCGGATCTCGGACCTGATCCTCGGTGTGGTCACCCCGGTGGGCGACCAGGGTGCGGACATCGCGCGGACCACCGTGCTGGCCTCGGGCCTGCCGGACACCGCGGGCGGTTTCCAGCTCAACCGTTTCTGCGCCTCGGGCCTCGAGGCCGTGAACATCGCCGCGCAGAAGGTGCGCTCGGGCTTCGACGATCTGGTGATCGCCGGTGGCGTCGAGGCCATGTCGCGCGTGCCGATGGGCTCCGACGGTGGCGCCTGGGCCATGGACCCGCGCACCGCCTACGACGTGTACTTCGTTCCGCAGGGCATCTCGGCCGACCTCATCGCCACCATCGAGGGCTTCTCCCGCGATGACGTCGACGCCTACGCGGTGCGCTCGCAGGACCTGGCCGCCAAGGCGACCACCGGCGGCTACTTCGCCAAGTCGATCGTTCCGGTCAAGGACCAGAACGGCCTCGTCATCCTCGACAACGACGAGCACATGCGTCCCGGCACCACCGTCGAGGACCTGGCCAAGCTGAACCCGTCCTTCGCCGGCATGGGCGAGCTGGGCGGCTTCGACGCGGTGGCGCTGCAGAAGTACCACTACATCGAGAAGATCAACCACGTCCACCACGGTGGCAACAGCTCGGGCATCGTCGACGGCGCCGCCCTGGTGCTGATCGGCAACGAGGACGCGGGCAAGGCCTCGGGCCTGACCCCCCGCGCCCGCGTCGTGGCCGCCGCCCAGTCGGGCGCCGACTCCACCATCATGCTGACCGGCCCGACCCCGGCCGCGCAGAAGGCCCTGGCCCAGGCCGGCCTGACCATCGACGACATCGACCTCGTCGAGATCAACGAGGCCTTCGCCTCCGTGGTGCTGAAGTTCCAGAAGGACCTGAACGTCCCGGACGAGAAGCTCAACGTCAACGGCGGCGCGATCGCCATGGGTCACCCGCTGGGTGCCACCGGCGCCATCATCACCGGCACCATGGTCGACGAGCTCGAGCGCCGCAACGGCCGCTACGCGCTGATCACCCTGTGCATCGGTGGCGGCATGGGCGTGGCCACCATCATCGAGCGCGTCTGATCCCGGCCGACCAGAACTTCTCACAGGAGACAACGAAAACTTATGTCTGACAACATCATCGGTTGGGAGAAGGACGCCGACGGCGTCGTCGTGCTCACCATCGACGACCCCGCCCAGGGCGCCAACACCATGAACGACGCCTACATCACCTCGATGAAGGCGACCGTCGACCGTCTCGAGGCCGAGAAGGACGACATCACCGGTGTCATCATCACCTCCGGCAAGAAGACCTTCTTCGCCGGCGGCGACCTGAAGAACATGATGCAGGTCGGCCCGGACAACGCGGCCGAGGTCATGCAGATGCTGGCCGACGTGAAGACCCCGCTGCGCCGCCTGGAGCAGCTCGGCAAGCCGGTCGTGGCCGCCATCAACGGCGCCGCCCTCGGTGGTGGCCTCGAGATCGCGCTGGCGACCCACTACCGCGTGGCCGCCGACGTCAAGGGCTCGGCCATCGGCCTGCCCGAGGTCAGCCTGGGCCTGCTGCCCGGCGGTGGCGGCGTCGTCCGCACCGTGCGCATGCTGGGTCTGCAGGGCGCGCTCATGCAGGTCCTGCTGCAGGGTCAGCGTCACCGCGTGACCAAGGCCAAGGAGATCGGCCTGATCAACGAGGTCGTCGGCACCGTCGAGGAGCTCATCCCGGCCGCCAAGGCGTGGATCGCCGCCAACCCCGAGGCCGCGCAGCCGTGGGACAAGAAGGGCTACAAGATCCCGGGCGGCACCCCGTCGACCCCGGCCTTCGCCGCCAACCTGCCCGCGTTCCCGGCCAACCTGCGCAAACAGCTCAAGGGCCAGAACATGCCGGCGCCGGTCGCCATCATGTCCGCCGCCGTCGAGGGCTCGCAGGTCGGCTTCGACGACGCCTCCCTCATCGAGGCGCGGTACTTCACCGGTCTGCTGACCGGCCCGGTCGCCAAGAACATGATCCAGGCGTTCTTCTTCGACCTGAACCACATCAACAACGGTGGTTCGCGTCCGAAGGACGTGCCCAAGCGTGAGATCAAGAAGGTCGGCGTCATCGGCGCGGGCATGATGGGCGCGGGCATCGCGTACGTCACCGCCAAGGCCGGCATCGACGTCGTCCTCAAGGACGTCACCATCGAGGCCGCCGAGAAGGGCAAGGACTACTCGGTCAAGCTCGAGGAGAAGGCGCTCTCGCGCGGCAAGACCACCGAGGAGAAGTCCAAGACCCTCCTCGACCGCATCAAGCCGACCGCCGACCCGGCCGACTTCGCGGGCGTGGACTTCGTCATCGAGGCCGTGTTCGAGAACCCCGAGCTCAAGGCCAAGGTCTTCCAGGAGATCGAGGACATCGTCGACGCCGACGCCCTGCTCGGCTCGAACACCTCCACCCTGCCGATCACCCTGCTGGCCAACGGCGTGAAGCGGACCGAGGACTTCATCGGTATCCACTTCTTCTCCCCGGTCGACAAGATGCCGCTGGTCGAGATCATCAAGGGCGAGAAGACCTCCGACGAGGCGCTGGCCCGGGTGTACGACTACACCCTCGCGATCCGCAAGACCCCGATCGTGGTCAACGACAGCCGCGGCTTCTTCACCTCGCGCGTCATCGGCACCTTCATCAACGAGGCCATCGCGGCCGTCGCCGAGGGTGTCGACCCGGCCACCGTCGAGCAGGCCGGTCTGCAGGCGGGCTACCCGGCCGCGCCGCTGAAGCTCAGCGACGAGCTGAACTTCACCACCATGCAGAAGATCTACAAGGAGACCGCGGAGGCCGTCGTGGCCGCCGGCGGCGAGCTCAACGCCGCCGCGGTGAAGACCGCCGAGGTGCTCGACAAGCTGGTCGGCGAGTACGACCGCAAGGGCAAGGCGGGCGGCGCCGGCTTCTACGACTACGTGGACGGCAAGGCTGTCGGCCTGTGGAGCGAGCTGCGCTCGATCTTCAACACCTCCCGCGAGCTCCCGGAGGGCTACACCTTCCAGGACCTCAAGGACCGGATGCTGTTCGCCGAGGCCATCGAGACCCAGAAGTGCTTCGACGAAGGCGTGCTCACCAGCACCGCCGACGCGAACATCGGCTCGATCTTCGGCATCGGTTTCCCGGCCTGGACCGGTGGCGTGCACCAGTTCATCGTGGGCTACCCGGGCGGCCAGGAGGCCTTCGTCGCCCGCGCCGACGAGCTGGCCAAGAAGTTCGGCCCGCGCTTCGAGGTTCCGGCCTCCCTGCGCAAGTAGTATCCCGCCCGCGCGTTCGCGCACCGGGTGACCGGCGGCCCCGTCTCGCTCTCGCGAGGCGGGGCCGCCGCCGTCGGTGGGACGGGCGGTGACCCGGTCGTCGCGTCGAACTCGCCCGGCGGAAGGGCTGCCGAGCGGGGCCTGTGCGCGCTAGCGTTGAAGTATGCGCACACGGACCGGAGGGGTCGGTGGGGGGTCGGGGTGCGATGCATGGTCGCCGGTGCCGCCGATTCGGTGTGAGATCGAGGTGGTCGCATGAAACGGCAAGCGGGGGAGGGGGATTCGCAGGTCGAGCGGACGCGTCTCGGGGCGACGAGCGCGGGCGATCCGGAGGACACCCAGGTCGCGCAGCCGATCGACATGTCCGGCGAGCTCGCCGAGATGGGGCTGACCCACGCCACCGAGGTCGGCCGTGGCGGTTTCGGCGTGGTGTACCGGTGCCTGCAGGAGGCGCTGGACCGGGTGGTCGCGGTCAAGGTGCTGTCCTCGGAGCTCGAGGAGGAGAGCCGGGAGCGGTTCCTGCGCGAGGAGCAGGCGATGGGCAGGCTCTCGGGGCACCCGAACATCGTCGACATCCTGCAGGTCGACGTCACGCCGACCGGCCTGCCGCTGATCGTGATGCCCTACGCCACGCGCGGGTCGCTCGAGCAGCTCATCCACGATCACGGCCCGCTGAGCTGGTCGGACACCCTGCGGGTCGGGGTGAAGCTGGCGGGCGCGATCGAGAGCGCGCACCGCGCCCAGGTGCTGCACCGCGACGTCAAACCGGCCAACGTGCTGCTCAGCGCCTACGGGGAGCCCCAGCTGACCGACTTCGGGATCGCCCGCATCCCGGGCGGCTTCCGGACGTCGAGCCAGCTCATCACCGGCTCGCCCGCCTTCACCGCGCCCGAGGTGCTCAAGGGCGGCGACCCGACCGTGCGCTCGGACGTCTACGGCCTGGGGGCCACCCTGTTCGCGCTGCTCACCGGGCACGCGGCCTTCGAGAGGCAGGTCGGGGAGAAGGTGGTCGCGCAGTTCCTGCGCATCACCACCCAGCCGGTGCCCGACCTGCGCGAATTCGACATCCCCGCCGACGTGGCCGCCGCGATCGAGTCGGCCATGGCCCCGGAGCCGGCGGACCGGCCGGCGAGCGCGGCCGCCTTCGGCGAGCTGCTGCGCGACGTGCAGCGGGCGCACGGCGAGGTCCCCGACGACATGGCCCTGCTCGAGACCGGGCCCGCGCTCGACCCGGCGGCGGGCAACGGTGGCGGGTCGGCGGTCACCGGCCGCCGCCGCGCCCCGCTCGGCCTGCGCCCGACCGGCACCGACACCGCCCCGGCCGCGGGCGCGTCCACCGGCGGCACGCTGCCGCCGACCGCCGCGACCAAGTTCCGTCCGCCCACGCCCGCCCGTGACCCGGTGCCCCGGCAGCGCCTGCTCGACATCCTCCGCGCGGGCGGCAACCGGCGCCTCGCCGTGCTGCACGCGCCCGCCGGGTTCGGCAAGAGCACCGTGGCGGCCCAGTGGCGCCAGGAACTCGTCGCCAGGGACGTGGCCGCGGTGGCCTGGCTGGGGCTCGATCACGACGACGACAACGAGATCTGGTTCCTCGCCCACCTCATCGAGGCGATCCGGCGGGTGCGGCCCGACCTGGGCGTCGGCCTGGACCAGGTGCTGGAACAGCGGCCCGCGGACGCGGTGGCCTTCGTCGTGGCCACCCTGATCGACGAGATCCACGCGAGCGGGCGCAGCGTCGTGGTCATCGTCGACGACTGGCACCGGGTGACCGACCCGGCGGTGCACAAGGTGATGGAGAACCTGCTCGACAACGGCTGCCACCACCTGCGTTTCGTCATCACCAGCCGCGAACAGGCCGGGCTGCCGTCGAGCCGGATGCGGGTCCGCGACGAGCTGGTCGAGATCGGCTCGGACCAGCTGCGGCTCACTGCCCGCGAGACCCGGCAGATCCTGGTGGAGCGCAACGGGTTCGCGCTCACCGACGAGCAGGTCGAACAGATCCACGCCGTCACCGACGGCTGGCCGGCGGCCGTGCAGCTGATCAGCCTGTCCCTGCGCGGCAACCCGGACCCGGCGCAGCTGCTCGAGACGCTGGGCGCGGACAAGCACGGTATCCGCGAGTACCTCGCCGAGAACGTCCTGGACACCATGGAACCGGAGATGCTCGAGTTCCTCATGGCCATCTCGGTGACCGAGCGGGTCAACGGATCCCTGGCGGCGGTGCTGGCCGAGGTGGACGACGGGAGCGCGCTGCTCGAGGAGGCCGAACGGCGCGAGCTGTTCCTGCGCCGCGTCGACCACGACCCGGACTGGTTCCGGATGCAGCCGCTGTTCGCCGAACATCTGCGCGCCCGCCTCGACCGCCGCTACCCGGGCCGGGCGAAGGTCCTGCACCGCAAGGCCGCCCGCTGGTACGCCGAGCATCAGCTGCTGCGCAAGTCCGTCGACCACGCGCTCGCGGCCACCGACATGAAGCTGGCCGCCGACCTGCTGGAGAGCGGCGGGATGGACCTCATCGACGGCTCACGGCTGGCGACCCTGCTCGGCTCGGTGTCGAAACTGCCGGTGCAGCAGGTGGCCAACCGGTCCAAGCTGCTCATGGCGGTCGCGCGGGCCAATGTCAGCCTCCAGCAGTCGGGCCCGGCCCGCAAGGCGCTGGGCAGGCTGTCCAATCTGCTGGCGCCGGGCACGGGCACCGACCCGGCCGAGGTCGCGCGGCAGCGCAGCATCGCCCGGGTGCTCGACGCCGCCGAGCGCATCGCGCACGACCGCGTCGACGGGGTCGTCGCCGAGCTGGCGCCCATCCTGGCCGACCCCGACGACCTGCCGGACTGGGCGGTCTCCACGGCGGCGAACGTGTCCTCGTTCGTCGAGTTGTGCGAGTTCGACTTCGCCGGCGCCATCCGCACCCAGGACTGGGCGCAGGACTACCACCAGCGTTCCAAGGACCCGCTCGGCCCGGTGTTCGGTCTCTGCGTGCGCGGCGACGCCGCCTACGAACAGCTCGACATCGCCACCGCGACCGACTGTTATCAGCGGGCCTACGACACCGCCGTGGAACGCGGCGGCGCCTGGTCCGACGCCACCCGGGTCGCGGCCGCGCTCGCCGGCGAGATCGCCTACCGGCGCGGGGATCTCGACACCGCGGACCGGCTGCTGGACGAGAGCCACCAGCTGGTGGCCCGCATCGGCCCGGTCGACTTCCTGATCGCCACCTTCGTCATCGGCGCCCGCGTCAAGGCGGTGCGCGGGGACCTCTTCACCGCGGCCACCCGGCTCGACGAGGGCAGCAGGCTGGCCGCCGAGCACGAACTGACCCGCCTCGACGCCCACATCCGGGCCGAACGGGTCCGGCTCGGGCTGCCCGGCGGCGACCGGCGCGACGAGGACCTCGGCAACGGCACCCGCGCCAGGTCCGGGACCGCCGGGCTGACCTGGGAGGCCCGCGAGACCGCCGAGATCCGGGCCCTGCTCGCCGAACAGCGCCTGGCCGACGACGACCGCGCGGTGCGCCGGGCCCGGCTGCTCTACGCCCGCGCGCTCGAACAGCACCGGCCCCGCGCCGAACTCGACGCCGCCCTGCTGCTGGCCGAGTGCCTGACCGCGTCGGGCTGGGTCGGCGAGGCGACCGGGCTACTCATGCCGGTGCTCGACCGGTGTGCCGAGCTCGGCTGGACCCGGCCGCTGCTGGACGCGGGGCCGGGCGTGGTCGCCCTGCTGCGGGTCCTGCACACGCGAGCCCGCGGCGAGCGTCCCGATCCGCTCACCGCGGGCCTGCCGATGGCCTTCCTCGACGAACTGCTCTAGTTCCGGCGGCCGGGGCCGCGGGTCCGGGCCCTTACGGCTCCCACCAGGGGCGCAGCGGTACCGTCCACCGGCCGCCGTCGCCCAGCTTCACGCCGAGGACGTGGTGCAGCTGGACCACGTTGCGCTGGAAGCCGAGCCGGCTGCCCGCCATGTACAGGCCCCACACCTTGGCCGTGCCCTCGCCCGCCTCGGCGACGCAGGCGTCCCAGTTCGCGACCAGGTTCTTGCACCACTCGTGCAGGGTCAGCGCGTAGTGCTCGCGCAGGTTCTCCTCGTGCAGCACCTCGAGGCCGACGTTCTGGATCTCGGAGACGATGCGGCCGGAGCCGATGAGCTCGCCGTCGGGGAAGACGTAACGGTCGATGAAGTCGCCCGCCTTGGTGCTGCGGGTGTTGTCGTGGCGGGTGATGCAGTGGTTGAGGAACAGGCCGCCGTCGCGCAGCTTGTCCTTGAAGAAGCCGAAGTAGAACGGGTAGTTGTGTACCCCGATGTGTTCGGTCAGGCCGATGGAGGACAGCGCGTCGAAATCCCCCTCGGGGATGTCGCGGTAGTCGCAGTGGCGGACCTCGGCCAGATCGGCGAGGCCCTCCTCCTCGATCTTGGCCTGCGCCCATTTGGCCTGCTCGGCCGACAGCGTGGCGCCGATGACCTTCACCCCGCGCCGCGCCGCGTAGCGGACCATGCCGCCCCAGCCGCAGCCGATGTCGAGCAGGCGGTCGCCCTCCTTCAGGCGCAGCTTGTCGAAGATCAGGCGGTACTTGTTCTCCTGGGCCTGCTCGAGGGTCCAGTTCTCGTCGCCGTAGACCGCGCAGGTGTAGGTCATGGACGGGCCGAGCACGTACTCGTAGAAGGTGTTGGAGACGTCGTAGTGGTGGTGGATGGCCTCGGCGTCGCGGGTCTTGGAGTGCCGCAGGCCCTCCAGCGCGATCCGGCGCCAGCGGGGCAGCGTCTCCTGCGGTGGCGGCGCGACGGGCTTGAGCCGGTCCCAGCCGAGCGAGCGGGCGATGGTGACCAGCGCCAGCGCCGACGGCCTGCGGAACTTCATGCCCTGCATGGCCTCGAGCAGCTCGTACGGGTCGCCCGGATGGACGCCGCCCGCCGCCATGTCGCCGGAGACGTAGGCCCGCGCCAGGCCGAGGTCGCCCGGCGCGCCCGCCAGGTAGTTGATACCGCGCGGGTTGACGATGTCGAGGCTGAACTCCGAGTCCTCCGGGCCCGTCGCGCTGCCGTCGTAGGCGGTCAGCCGGATGGGGATGTCCCCGTCGACGAGGATCTCGAGGATCTCCGCGATGCTGAGTTTGGTCCCTAGCTCCGCGAATGCGTCGGAGCGATCCTTGAATGTCGTCACTTGCGTTGCACCGCCTTCGAATACAGATCCAGCAGTCGTTGGTCCGGGTCGTAACGTTTCTTCAGTCGCGCGTAGGCCTCGCCGCCGTAGAGCGCGGCGAATTCGGCCTCGTCGTAGTAGGCGTCCGAGTACAGCGACTTGTGGCCGTCGAGCTCGGACACCTTGGCCTCGATGGCGCGGTTCGCGGCGCCTTCCGGCCGGCCGGGCACGGTCGGTACCGCGGACCAGAAGCCGATGTTGACGTAGGTCTCGGCCGGTGCGAGGGGGTACAGCGGCCACGGCCGCGCGCCGTCGGTGTCGCGCAACCGCAACGGGCACAACCAGATCGGCTCGATCGGTATTTCCCGCAGGAACCAGCGCACGAACTCGGCGGTGCGCTCGACGGGCACCTCGATGTCCTGCACCACGCGTTCCTGCGGTGGGTTGCCCTTGCGGGCCTCCAGCCGGTCGCCGATGTGGTACTTGCGGTCGAGGGCGACCAGCTTCCAGTAGAAGCTGCTGCGGCGCAGGCCCTTGGGCCAGAAGCGGCGGATCCGGGGATTCTGGGTGCCGAAGGCGCGCGAGCACCAGAACCAGTCGGTGTCCCAGCGCCACAGGTAGTCGTGGATGGTCAGCCGGTCGTTCACGACGCCCTCGTCGTGCTGGATGGAGCGGTAGTAGATGTCCATCCCGGTGTAGTCGGAGACCGGGCCGGGCTCGTCGGTCTGCCTGCCGAGGGTCAGGTAGCTCTCGGCGGCGGTGAAGACGACGCCGTCGAGGTAGTCGACGCGTTCCCCCTCGTAGGAGCGGTCCTCGACGATCCGGGCCAGGGTCCGTTCGAGCTCGTCGAGGTCGTGGAACCGGACGTGGCGCAGGGCGACGTAGGGCTGCACCGGTTCGAGAGCGATCTTGAGCCGGACCGTATAGCCGAGCGTGCCATAGGAATTGGGGAAGCCGCGGAACAGGTCGGCGTACTCGTTGTCGGGGCGGGCGGTGATGATCTCGCCCGCGCCGGTCAGCACGTCCATCTCCAGGACGGATTCGTGCGGCAGACCGTTGCGGAACGAGCTGGACTCGATGCCGAGGCCGGTCACCGCGCCGCCGAGCGTGATGGTCTTGAGCTGCGGGACGACCAGCGGCGCCAGCCCGTAGGGCAGGGTCGCGGCGACCAGGTCCTCGTAGGTGGTCATCCCGGCGACGTCGGCCGTGCGGGCCTCTGGATCGACCGCGATGACCTTACAGAGCCCGGAGACGTCGAGGCCGGGGGCGTCGCTGGCGGCTCGGGCGCGGAACAGGTTGGAGGTCTTCTTGGCCAGGCGCACGGTCGCCCCGGCGGGGATGGCGCGATAGCTCGCCAGCAGGCGGGCCACACCCTCGCGGTGCGCGGCGAATCCGGATTCGTGTGCGGCCGGTTTGTGGCCGGCCATGTTCATCAGACTGACTGCCACAGCTCGACGCTAGTACTCCGATGTGCGACCGGCCACCGAATAGCGGTACGGCTGGGGGAAATGTCACGCATATGTTGCAGGATGGTTCCCGGTCGAGTTACCGCCCTTCGAACAAGGAGCAACACAGTGGGACAGGTCAGCGCCAGCAGTTCGATCGTCGTCGCGGCGGATCCGCAGCGCACGCTAGAGGCCATCGGCGACTACGAGACGTTGCGCCCGCGCATCCTCTCCCCGCACTACCGCGACTACAAGGTCGTCGAAGGCGGCAAGGGCGCGGGCACCGTGGTGGAGTGGACCCTGCAGGCCACCGAGAGCCGGGTCCGCAACGTGCGGTCCACGGTCTCGGCCACCGCGGACAGCCTGGTGGAGCGGGACGCCAACTCCTCGCTCGTCACCACCTGGACCGTGACCGGTGAGGGCACCGGCTCGAAGGTGACCGTGACCACCACCTGGCAGGGCGCGGGCGGCGTCAAGGGCATCTTCGAGGGCATCTTCGCCCCGCTCGGCCTGAAGAAGATCCAGGCCGAGGTGCTGGCCAACCTGGCCAAGGAACTCTGAGCGGGTAGGCGCTCCCGCCGATGCCGGGCAGGCCGGGATCGGCGGGAGCGGACCGGCCGCGCGGGTGGTCAGTGACTCTTGCCGATGTCGAAGAGGTTGCCCTCTGGGTCGGCGAGGGTGGCCCACTGCTGGCCGTACTCGTCGAAGTCGCCGACGTGCTTCGCGCCGAGGGCGACGGCGCGATCGGCCTGCGCCCGCCAGTCGGGTGCGTGGAAATCCAGGTGCACCACGTTCTTCCCCGGCGTCTTCTCGCCGACCTTCAGGAACATCAGCACCGGCGCGGTCCCCGCCGCGGTGCCGATGGTCGCGAAGAACTCGCTCGCCTCGGGATCGACGGGGCGGCCGAGCAGTTCGCCGTAGAAGCCGGCCAGGGCGGCCGCGTCGTGGCAGTCGAAGGTGATGTTGCCGAGTTCGAGTGACATGGGTGAGCTCCTCAGGGTCGCAGGGTGATGGGCCAGCACACTTCGGTGCGGTATTCGGTGGGATCGGGGGTGCGGTCGGGCCCGACGAGATAGCGCTCGCGGACCGGCTCGTCGGCCAGCACGGTGTCGTGTTCGGCGACGTGGCTGCCCAGGGCGCCGTAGGTGCGGTCGAAGTCCTCGAACGGGCCGGTGTGCACGGCGATGGCGAAACGGCGGGTCGGCAGCTCGCCCAGCCGCAGCCCGTCCGGGACGCGGACTCCCGTGCTGGTCGCCACCGGGACGTAGGCGGTGACGAGGCCGCCGTCGGACCGGAAGAACTCGGTGGAGTAGGTGGCCCCCGCGACGCCCGCGGGCGTCGCGCCCGCCGCGGCGAGGCCGGTGTAGAGCCGTTCGAAGGCGACCCCGCACCAGTCGCCGATGTCGGCGCGGTCCACCGACTCGGTGAGCAGCACCGCCGGGAAGGCGGTCTCGATGCGGTAGTCCACGCGCAGGGGCGCGGCGGGGGTCAGCAGCGAGCGCAGCGAGGCGACCACGTCCCGGGTGCGCTGGAGCTCGGCCTCCATGCGGGCCAGGTGGTTGCGCAGGGTCTCGTCCCTGGCGCCGGTGTCCTCGGCGCGCAGCACCGCGGCGATCTGCTCGAGCGGCATGTCCAGGTCGCGCAGCCGCCGGATCAGGTGGGCGCGCCCGACCTGGTCGGTCGAGTAGCGGCGGTAGCCGGTCGCCGGGTCGACGGCGGCCGGTTCCAGCAGGGCGAGCTCGTGGTAGTAGCGCAGCGTCTTCACGCTCAGATGGGTGAGCCGGGAGAACTCGCCGATCGCGACGGTTGCGGTCATGCGTTCAGCGAACACCCTCCAGCCGGGGGAGAGTCAACAATCGTCAGGCCGGGGCCAGGACGAAGGTCGCGAGCAGGACGTTCGGCGCGCCACGCCACCAGGAGTAGCCGAGCCAGACGCCGGGCGTGACCTCGCGGATCTCGTCGTAGACCTGCGGGGTGGGCGAGGGCGCGTAGTCGAGCACCCACGTGTCGCCGCCGTCGAGGATCGACGGGCCCGCGTAGACGTTCGCCGGGAACGCCTCGACGCCCGCGCCGGTGACCCGGTTGGTCAGCGTGCCGCCGCCGGGGCCGGTGCGGAACACCTTGCCGATCCACAGCGCGGGCGCCGGTCCGACCAGCTCGGGCGGGCGCGCCACCCAGCCGTTGGTCACCCCGTTCGGCACGGCGCCGCGCCCCGCGCCGGAGAAGACCTGACCGAGCTGGCCGGCCGAGCAGCGAAATCGCAGCGAATCGATCGTGACGCCCCGGTCCTCCGGCGCGAGGAGGCAACCGCCGCCGTAGTCGACCCCGCCGCCGCCACCGCCCGCCTCGGCGGACGCCGTGGCCGGGGACAGAAAGAGCAGGCCGGAGGCCAGCGCGCATAATGCCGCGCCGACGGTGCTGCGTGAACGTGCGCTCGCCATGGGCTCTCCCGAACGTCGCCGGACTTCGATCACGACCCGACTCGATGGTAGGTCGAACCGGTCCTCCGGCCGCGTCAGCACTCCATCGGCAACCGATCCGTTACGTGGTGTCGGGGAGATAACGGCGCCGCCGTTCCGCGCTCCGGCCGGTGCCGGTGTGGCAGTATCCGGCGCGGCGCCGGGCCCGCGACCGGTGGACTACGCTCGAAGCGACGAACTCTCGATGGAAGGACGTGCCGTGCAACCCGGTGGTCAGTTCGATATGCAGCAGTTGCTCGCCCAGGCCCAGCAGATGCAGCAGGCGGTCATGCAGGCGCAGGCCGAACTCGCGGAGACCGAGGTGACCGGGCAGGCGGGCGGCGGTCTGGTGCGGGCCACCATCAAGGTCAGCGGCGAGGTGCGCTCGCTGGTCATCGACCCCAAGGTCGTCGACCCCAGCGATGTCGAGGGCCTGCAGGACCTGGTGATCGGCGCGATCAACGACGCGATGACCAACGCCCAGCAGCTGGCGGCCGAGCGGCTCGGCCCGCTCTCGGCCGGTCTCGGTGGCGGTTCGCTGCCCGGCCTGCCCGACTTCTGATGTATGAGGGTCCGGTACAGGATCTGATCGACGAGCTGGGCAAGCTGCCCGGCGTCGGTCCGAAGAGCGCCCAGCGCATCGCCTTCCACCTCCTCGGGGTGGAACCGCCCGAGATCGACCGCCTGCAGGCGGCGTTGCAGAAGGTGCGCGACGGCGTGCAGTTCTGCACGATCTGTGGCACGGTCGCCGACGGGGAACGCTGCCGCATCTGTGCCGACCCGCGGCGCGACCTGACCATGATCTGCGTGGTCGAGGAGCCCAAGGACGTGCAGGCGATCGAGCGCACCCGCGAGTTCCGCGGGCGCTATCACGTGCTCGGCGGCGCGCTCGATCCGCTGTCCGGCGTCGGGCCCGACCAGCTGCGGATCCGGGAACTGCTGACCCGGATCGGCACGCAGGAGGACGGGGTCGACGTCACCGAGGTCATCATCGCCACGGACCCGAACACCGAGGGCGAGGCGACCGCGACCTACCTGGTCCGCATGCTGCGCGATTTCCCCGGCCTCACCGTCACCCGCCTCGCCTCGGGCCTGCCCATGGGCGGCGACCTGGAGTTCGCCGACGAGCTGACCCTCGGCCGCGCGCTGTCCGGCCGCCGGACGCTCTAGCGCCCGCTCAGAACGTGACGGGCGCCCAGCCGACCCCGGCGACGGCCTCGGTGTCGCCGGTGGTCCAGGCCCAGATGATGCGCGAGACCTCGGACGGGTCGGTCAGCGTCGTGCCGAAGTGCCGCTCCGCCGAGCCCGCCCGGTATTCCAGCGTGTAGACGCCCTCGGGATCGCGGTAGGTCTGGATGTAGTCCTGGTCGCCGCGCTCGGCGATGAGGTACGGGTTGGGCGCGGTCAGGCCGGCCACCCAGCGGTCGGCCAGGTCGCGGGTGAGGTACGGGAAAGTGCCCGCGCCGCCGTGGGTGATCTGCACCGGCACATGGCCCGCCGGGTCGACCAGCCAGCTCAGCTGCGGGTCGTAGACCGCGTAACCGCGCGGGGTCGCCAGCTCGAACAGCAGGTCGCGCACGAACCCGATCGCGTCGTAGGGCGAGGAGATGTAGAGCGTGTCGCCGGTCGCCGCGCCGCCCGCGGGCGAGACGCTGAGGAAGGTGTCCTGCTCGGGCAGTTCGGCGTTGCGCGCGTTCACCGCGGCGGCGATCTCGGCGATCGCGGCCGACTCGTCCAGGCCCTCCTGGCCCGACAGATACGCATCGATCTCGTCGGGGGTCGCGGCGGCGCCGGAGGGCAGCAGGATGTGGTCGTAGCTCACGCGGTTCAGGGTAGCCGCGTGGCCTGACCGGTCGGTTTCGGCGGCCCGGTGTTGCCTGCGGGTTTCGACGTGATACCCGTCGGAAAACTCCCGTTTCGTCACCCGACGAGCTGCCCGGTCCGTGTGGTGAACTTGGCCCATGGGCATCAAGGTGTCGCTCGAACACCGGACCACCTACTCCTTCGACCGCCTGGTGGAGGTGCACCCGCACGTGGTGCGGCTGCGCCCGGCACCGCACTCGCGAACCCGCGTCGAGGCGTACTCGCTGCGGGTCGAACCGGCGCGGCACTTCGTCAACTGGCAACAGGACGCCTTCGGCAATTTCCTTGCGCGGCTGGTCTTTCCCGAGCCGACGCGGGAGCTGTCGATCACCGTCGGGCTGATCGCCGATCTCGAGGCGGTCAACCCGTTCGACTTCTTCGTCGAGGACTACGCCGAGTACGCGCCGTTCCGGTACGCGCCCGAACTGGCCGCCGATCTCGAGCCCTACCTGCGGCCGGTCGACGAGGCGGGGCCGGGCTCGGGCCCGGGCGAACTGGTGCGCGAGTGGGCGCGGCGGCACCGGCCGGCGGGGCGGATCCGCACCATCGATTTCCTGGTCGAGCTGAACAACGCCCTGCGCGCCGACATCGACTACACGGTGCGCATGGAGGCGGGCGTGCAGACGCCGGACCACACGCTGCGCGCGGCGCTCGGTTCCTGCCGCGATTCGGCGTGGCTGCTCGTGGCGATCCTGCGTGAGCTCGGCCTCGCGGCGCGGTTCGTCTCCGGCTACCTGGTCCAGCTGTCCCAGGACGTGCCCTCGCTGGACGGGCCGTCGGGGCCGGCCGCCGACTTCACCGACCTGCACGCCTGGACCGAGGTGTACGTCCCCGGCGCGGGCTGGATGGGGATGGACCCCACCTCGGGCCTGTTCGCCGGCGAGGGCCACATCCCGCTCTCGGCCACCCCGCACTACAGCTCCGCCGCGCCGATCACCGGCGCCACCGGCATCACCGAGACCACCATGGAATTCAGCAACGTGGTGCGCCGGGTCCACGAGGACCCCCGGGTCACGTTGCCCTACACCGACTCCCAGTGGGCGCGGATCGTCGCGGCGGGCGCGGCGATCGACGACCGGATGACCGCCGCGGGCGTCGGGCTGACCATGGGCGGCGAGCCGACCTTCGTCTCCCTCGACGACCAGGTCAGCGCGCAGTGGACCACCGCGGCCGACGGGCCGCACAAGCGCGAACGCGCCGTCGACCTGGCCGGGCGGCTGCGTCGCGTCTACGCCCCGCAGGGCCTCGCGCAGTACCGGCAGGGCAAGTGGTATCCCGGCGAGCCGTTGCCGCGCTGGGAGATCGCCGTCGCCTGGCGCGCGGACGGGGAACCGGTCTGGCATCGTCAGGACCTGCTCGCGGACCCGTGGACGCCGGTGTCGCGGCGGCTGGCGCCCGTGCCGTCCGGCGACGCCGCGCCGGAGTCCGCCCCGGCCCCCGTCAGCGGTACCGGCGGTCCCCGCGCGGCCGACCGGCCCGCCGAGGACACGACCGGCACCCGGCCGACCCCCGCCCCGCCGCTCAACGCCGCCCCCGCCCAGGCGCCGAGGCTCCCGGCCGCGTCCGCGGACCTGGCCGAGCGGCTCGTCGCCCACATCGCCGCCGACCTCGGGCTGCCGGACCGACAGGTCCGGCCCGCCTTCGAGGATCCGCTGGCCCGCCTGGCCGCCGAAGTCGGCGCGCCGCACGGCGATCCGGACGCGCTCACCGCCGACCTCGACCCCGCGGACGACTCGCCGCTCGCGCGCCGGGCGCTGCTCGACCGCCTCGACTCCTCGGTCAGCGAGCCGGCCGCCTTCGTCCTTCCGCTGCACCGCCGCGAGGACGAAACGGGC